>JBGTLM010000404.1:0-5759 GCA_041744135.1 Pyrinomonadaceae bacterium | reverse complement strand
GCAGTCTTTAGTCCAATACCGTCGACCAATTTCAAACCGCCGCCGGCCACGAACTTCTTCAACTCAGCCAGCGACGAGACTTTGAACTTCTGATGAAGAGTAGCTGCCGTCTTTGGTCCAATTCCGGGGACCTCAAGCAGGTCAAGTAGGGTCGCAGGCGTCTCTGCCGTGATTCTTTCCCACGCGTTGAAGGTGCCTCGATCAAGAAGCTCGACAATCTTTCCTGCGATTGCCTTGCCGACTCCGGGAATGGTCTGCAAGCCAGGGACACCTTCATCTGCGGCGATTGTTTTCAACGGCGTGGGCCATGTGGCGATGGCTTCACCCGCATTGCGGTAAGAGCGCCAGCGAAACGGATCGTCGCCACGAATCTCCATCAGCGCGGCAAGGCGAAAGAAGCTCCGGGCGATGGCTTCGTTGTCCATGAATAGATTATGCCACGATCATTGTGCCTGTTCCTTTATCGGTGAAAATCTCGGAAAGCAGGGCATTGCGTTTCGTCCCGCTAATAACGTGCGCGCTGTGGACACCGCGCCGCAGCAGTTCGGATATGTTCTGGAGTTTGGGAATCATTCCGCCCGTCGCGCTACCGTCGTTGACCAGGGCATCGGCCTGATCAGCAGTCAGTTGTGAGAGTTTTGATTCGGGGTCGCCGGCCCGCAGACAGATGCCATCGACATCGGACAGCAGAATCAGTTTCTCCGCTTTCAGTTGAATTGCAATTTCAGCGGCGATAGTGTCGGCATTGATATTGAATACCGTTCCTTCGGCGTCCGCTCCCAACGATGAGATAACGGGAAGGTAGCCCTCTTTCAGCAAGACCATCAGCAAACGGGCATTGATCTCGACTACGTCGCCCACGTGACCAAAATCCACATGCGAGCGTTCGCCGGTTTCGCGGTTGAGAATTTCCTTTGCCGGCCGGCGCTCAGCATGAACTATGTTTCCATCGATACCTGAGAGGCCGACCGCTTCAATGCCTCTGTTACGCAATGCGGAAAGAATGTCTATATTGATTGTTCCGGCAAAGACCATCTTCGCCATCTCGAGTGTCGCGTCGTCGGTCACGCGCCGGCCGTTGATGATGGTTTGCTCTATGCCCATGCGTATTGCCAGCTCGCTCAACTGCTTTCCGCCACCGTGAACCACGCAAATGCGTATGCCAACCTGGTGAAGCAAAGCCAGTTCCTCGGCCAGCGAGCTGAGGTTGTCCAGATCCTCAGTCGCCTTACCCGAAAGTTTGACGACAAAAGTCTGACCTTTGAAACGTTGAATATAGGGCAGCGCCTCGCGTAGTAAATCGAGGCGCAACTGGTTCCCGACTTCTTGGGTTGCTTCGCTCATGTCAATTAATCAAAAAAATACCCGAAAAACGAGCCGCGGATTTTCGCGGATAAACGCGGATCAGGAAGAAATAGGCAGAACCGAATTCCTGAGTCGCTTCTACGCTCCTTAATCTTGCCTGCCATCATGTCTTATCCGCGACGATCCGCGTTAATCCGCGGCTCGTCTATTCTTTGGTTTCTCTTTCATCAACTCTGCCAGAATTGCCTTTTGCACGTGCAAGCGGTTCTCGGCCTCGTCGATCACTACCGACGCCGGGGAATCAATTACCCCGTCGGTCACGATCACGTTGCGCCGCACCGGTAGACAGTGCATGAACAACCCGTTATGCGTGCGTGCCATTTTCCCTTCATCCACAATCCACCTTTCACGATACTGCGCCCGCTCCGCAATGTCCCGCTCCGGCGTTCCGTAGAATTGTTTCGCGCCCCAGCTCTTCGCATAAACAATCTCAGCGCCGCCAAAGGCCTGGTCAATGTCGTGCGTTATCTGCACCGTGCCGCCCGCTTCGACGGCTTTTTGGCCGATTGTTGCCATCAACTTCTCGTCGAGTTCGTAACCCACTGGGTGGGCGACCACGAGGTCATGGCCCATCTGGGCGGCAGCCAGAGCAAAACTATTAGGCACCGCCATCGGCAATGGCTTAGGGTGCCAGGCCCAGGTTAGCACCACTCTTTTTCGGCCAGTGCCGAGCTTTTCCCTAATCGTCATCATGTCGGCCAGGGCCTGGCAGGGATGATGCATCGCGGACTCGAGATTGATGATCGGTACTTCTGAGTATTTCGCGAAGGCATTGAGCACCGGATCCTCCCGCTCTTCGCTCCAATCTTTCATGGCGGCAAACGTCCGGACGCCGATGGCCGCGCCGTAGCGACCAAGCACCCGTACAAACTCGGCCAGATGTTCCGTCTTATCGCCGTCCATCACCGCGCCGGCTCGGTGTTCCAGAGTCCAGCTAGTACCGCCTGGTTCGAGGACTACTGCATTGCCACCCAGTTCGTAGATGCCGACCTGCATTGAGGCGCGGGTGCGCAAGCTGGGATTGAAGAAAACCAGCGCCACTGAACGGCCAACCAACGGTTTCGACACGTCGATTCCCTGTTTGAACCGCAGCGCAGCATCAAGCCAACGCTCCAATTCTGGGCGCGAGTACTCGACAGTATTCAGAAAGCCTCTCATCGAGTTTCCACTTAAGCCCTGGCGGCAGCAGACTTCGAAAAAATTGCGCGAAAGAGCCCAAACAAACTGATCAGAAACCAGAACGCTTCCATCAGAAATGCCGACAGGTTGAAGTCGAATGCGAGTGAGACCATTACCAAAAAGGCACCGATCGCATTCAGCAATGAATAAGCAGGCGCGGAGCTAGGCAATTTGTTGAGCTGCAGCAGCAAATAGGCAATCACGATCAGCACAACTCCAACGAATCCGGCCAGATCAAACCAACTGAGATTCAAATCATGCCCTCCCTCTGCGAACCCAGGTTAGCTATCACGGTTTTAAGCTCGTCTATGAACAGGTCTATTTCCGAAGATCTGAGGCAGAGGGCCGGCAAGAGCCGCAACACCTTGGGATCACTCGAGGTACCGGTAATCACCTTTCGCTCCAGCAGACCCTTGTGAATTGGCCCCGCTTTGTCGGCAAACTCCAAACCGATTAAGAAACCCAGACCTCGCACCCGCGTTACTTGTGGTATCTCGGTAATTCGGTCGCGCAAGTGCGCTTCCACCTCTTTCACATTTTCCAACATCGAATCGTCTTCTATTGCTTCGAGCGTTGCCGTGACCGCGCACATGGCCATCATGCCGCCGCCAAACGTGGTACCTAAGTCATTCTCTTTGATATGCGAGGCGACTTTCTCAGAAACCAAGCACGCACCGACCGGAATGCCGCTACCAAGCGCCTTGGCGAGTGTGATTACGTCGGGGACAATTCCACCGCCGGGTTCACTGCCGGCAAAAAACCACTCACCCGTGCGGCCAATGCCCGTTTGGACCTCGTCATAAATCAACATGATTCCCCGTGCGTCGCATACTTTTCTCAGTTCACGGAAAAACTGGGGTGCGGCGGTGCGCACGCCGGCCATCGACTGAATCGGTTCCAGCATGATTGCTGCGACCGTTTCGTCCGCCACCTTTCGTACCGATTCTAAGTCGCCAAACTCAGCTTGCAGATGACCCGGCACATTCGGTTTACCCAATTCGCGATACTTTCCCAGGAAGGTGGCGCTGATAGCGTCCGCAGTGCGTCCATGAAAACCACCCGAGAAGGTAATCACGTTTTCCCGGCCCGATGCGAAGCGTGCCATTCGCATGGCGTTCTCATTAGCCTCAGTTCCAGAGTTGCAAAAGAAAACTTTAGTGAGCGACTCCGGGGCCAGCGAGACAAGTTTCTCCGCAGCGCGGGCGCGCCCCTCGGAATAGACCAGGTTTGAGTAGAAGAGCAATTTTTCCGCTTGCTCGACTATCGCCGCTACTACATGCGGGTGGGAATGGCCGGTTCCAGCGACGGCGTGACCGCCATAGAGATCGAGATATTTCTCGCCATCGCTAGCGTAAAGCCAGACGCCTTTGCCACGCTCAGCTATGATCGACATCTTCTTGTATGTCGCGAGTTGAAACCCATCCTCCCTGGCAACAGTGCCCGCGGTTGTTTTAGAAGGTCGCACTCTCATCCTGCCCTCGTCCCGTCGGGAATTTTGTTCTCTGGAATGGCCAGCACGGGCGCTAATCCATCGGCATAACCGATATCAAACAGCATGCCTTCTGAGTTCTGGCCCATCATCTTCCTCGGTTCCAGATTCACCACGAACAATGCTTGTTTACCTACGATCTCTTGCGGGTTTTCACGCTCCTGTTTCATGGCCGCGAGAATCGTTCGTTGGACATTCCCAAGAGCTACAGTCAACTTCAGTAGTTTGTCAGCGCCGGTCACGTCTTCCACAGACAGTATAGTGCCGACGCGAATGTCTATCTTGTCGAGATCGGCGATCGTTATCACTGGTTTGATAGGGGCAACTGCGAGGTCCATAGATTGGTCTCTTTGTTATACAGCCTTAACCTGGCGGGTTTACGGATTAGTGCCTATCAACATCAGACCTGTTTTCTCATTGAGCCCAAACATCAGATTCATGTTTTGCACCGCCTGTCCCGCTGCACCCTTGACGAGATTATCCAGAGCCGAGAAAACCACCAGCTGACGTCCGCGTGTTGCAAAACCTAGATCGCAGAAGTTTGTGGTCTTGACCCAGTTGATGTCCGGGGATCCTTTCACGATTCGGATAAAGAACGAGCCGTTATAGAAGTCGCTGAAAACGGAGCGCACTTCTTCATCATTCATCTCTTGCTTAGTCTCGACATAGATGGAGGCAAAGATGCCGCGC
Organism: Pyrinomonadaceae bacterium; assembly: GCA_041744135.1. Lineage (GTDB taxonomy): Bacteria > Acidobacteriota > Blastocatellia > Pyrinomonadales > Pyrinomonadaceae > PSRF01. The sequence goes on along the minus strand of JBGTLM010000404.1, from coordinate 1,036 downwards.
GCGACGGGAAGCGAATGGGTCATAAAGACTAGTTCGCTGTTCCAGTTTCCGACCGCCCGCAGTGCCTGCTCTACTTCCGGCACGTGCTGGTGAGTAAATGGCTTATAAGCGTAAAACGAATTCATTCGTTGGGGATGATGCGTGTTAGCCGCTGCTTTAGCGCCGGAACCGGAAGAGCCGGTTTTAGCGTCCACGACCACGCGGCCCTCAATGAGGTCACTGGCTACGAGAGGGGCCAGGCCGAGCAAAGTTGCCGTGGCAAAGCATCCGGGATTGCTAATCAACCGCGCGTTCCTAATCGCGTCACGATTTGTTTCGGTAAGACCGTATACAAACTCTGCCTGAGTTTCCATGGCCGTGTGCTCGCGGCTGTAGTGCTGCTCAAACTCGGTTTTGTCCCGCAGCCGAAAGTCGCCGGATAGATCGATTACTTTGACGTTTGACGGCAAACGCGGTGCAATCTCCATTGCCTGTCCATGGGGCAACGCAAGAAACGCGCAATCGAGATTCGTCAGGTTCTCGAGATCCTCAGGCACCTTGCTGAGTGTCAAATCAGTCAGGCCGTGAAGACCTCGATGCACTTCGCTCACGGATTTCCCAGCGTGTTCGTTAGCAGTAACGAAAGCAATCTCAGCGTTCGGATGCGGCAGCAGAATGCGCAGGAGTTCCGCGCCGCCGTAACCGGAGCCGCCGAAAATTCCCACTCGTATCGTGCTCGTCATGATCATCGACCTTTTCACTTACGGCCGCCCCGTGCGAAACTCAACCGCACTCCAAAGACCACTGCCCAAAGAGGTGACCTACTATGCGCTATAGTTTTGCTCCCTTCCTGGCCCCTGGCAATTACCTTCATCGCTATCGGTATATCCGGACAGCGCACGTTTATCTACGTGGGTATCGTCTTTCTTGTCCTGGCGCTGGTCATGATGCGTAATCTTCGCAAGCGCCACTAAACGCCGGCCAGGACCCCCACTGCTTCTACTTTCGACTTGATTAGCTCGAAGAGGAGGGCACTGTGGCGCTTGGCATTTGCGGC
>JBGTLM010000403.1:0-38784 GCA_041744135.1 Pyrinomonadaceae bacterium | reverse complement strand
GCCGGATGAGCCGGTGATGAGAGCCGCAATAAATTTCAGGATTGTGATAATCCCGTTGGCAAAGAGCGCGCCAAGCACTGCCAGCATCGACAGATTCCTTCAACTTGAAATGAAAGCTCCGTTCGGATTATCGCGAAAAACGGCGCTTGTGGCAATGGAGAGATGGGTTGGGTGGGTGGGCTTGGGCTAGGCTGGTTCTAACTAAAGTTTCTCTCCTGACTTCTGCATGCTCTCGTTTCCCGTGGGCTTAGCAATTTATCTTGAAGCGCTTCTAGGGAGAGGTCTTGGTTCGTGAACGTCTTTTGTGGCTGCAATCGTGCGAGATCTCCGCGGTTTTAAGCCCGACAATTTTCGGGTAGCATGAAGCTCAAACGGGTTTAAGCTATCAATAGGATGCTGCTTCCACAGGAGCAGGCAAAGTGAAATACCTCTGCCCTGCAAACCTTACATTTCATCGGGTAGGTCTTAGTGATGCACCCCGGTGTGAGTCGGGATCGACATGACGTTCTGTTCGACTTTCGATTAAAGCTCCGCTTACATTGGTGCACTCGCCGGTTATGGATTCAGACCGCCTCTCGTCCAGGAGTTCGCTGGCAGAGTACTTCCCAACCTTCAAATCCGAAGATCGTCGAGGAATTCCGACGGAGGGCCTCCGCTTGTCACCAGCAAATAATCGCGAGCACGCGTGCAAGCTACATACAGTAAATGACGTTCGGTGTCGTAAACTTCCTGGAGATCAGCGTCGTCAGCTACCGTTTCGATTCGTGCCTGCAGAGGAATCACTTCATCGTCACAGGCCATCACAACAATGGCACGAAACTCAAGCCCCTTGGCCAGGTGCATGGTACCGATCGATAAATAGCCGCTCGTCGTTTGAAGATGCTCATCGAGCACTTTAAAAAGGAAACCAGCTTCTTCGACTGCCGCCCCGTCGCGGTCCAACTCGGGCCGGCGACCGCACGAAGACAGCGATTTCATGAGGTTTGATACCCTCATTCTTTAGCTCTGAAAGCCATTCAGCGACAGTCCTGATTTCATCTTCCGGCGTGTCCAAAATCCGAATGTCAGGCTGTGGTCCGTTGAAGACTGAAATCGTGTCTCGTGATTGCGTAATGCCATCGACATCGGACACTTCGGGACCCAGCAACCGATCAGACTGCATTCTGATCTGATGCGACGTCCGGTAGTTAATATGAAGCGTATTCGAGCCTTCCCGAATATCAATGCCGAGTGACTTCCACGAAAATGCCTGTTGAAAAATTCGTTGACCCAGATCGCCGGCAAAGAACAGGCTATTCGGTCGATCCCCGCCCAATGCGGCAAGAAACCGCATTTGGGATGGATTGATATCCTGGGCCTCATCCACAACGGCAAAGTCGAACGGGAGCTTCTTGCTTGCCGCAAAATGAGAGGCCAGGCGAGTGAACAATCCAAACAGTCAGCGTTTAGCGTTTGGCAAACGCAAGTGGGTAGGGTCATTTGATAGCCAGAACCTCAAGTTTACGAAGCCGGTGTTCCTGAAGGAGGTACATTCAGATCTGACAGGGTTGAAACGGACTGCTTGTCAGCGACCCGGATGATAAACTTTCTATGACACCGCTTTCAAACGCAAACCTCGCGAAGAAAGAAGAATCATCTGATAATCACGCATGCTAATGATCCAAGCCCGCAACAGAGATAAGCAGGCCTTTTTTTGACCTTCGCAGCGAGAGTTGCGGTTAAAGAGAAAGTTCTCGACGCGAAGTTCTGGCGGAACGACAGCAAGCGTACGATTAAACCGCTAGCAATTAGACTTAGATAGTGACGAGGCTGCTTGTTAACAAATTGTCTCTAAGCTTGAGCTGCGAGGTTGAAGAGTCTATCTGCGTGACAACCAACTACACGTACAATGCCCGCAATCAAATCACCAACAACGATCAATCCGGGCTCCCAAGAACCTTTGGCTGCGATGGTTCCATAAGGAGGCCACAGAGTCTGTTTTCAGCACCTTCTGATCCGGCGTGACGATCTGCGTGTAGTCCTTCGTCTCAGGTGTTGTTGAAGTGGTGACAGTGACAGTGCTCACAATTTCTTCACAGTTATGAGCTCAAGAAGCGGCTGGGTCGTAAGTGTTTCTGCCGCCTTTCATGATTGGCCCATTCATGCGTTGACAAGCTGGGATTCAGCTATAACTCCACCCGCTTTCAACACTCGCCAGTCCTCGCTTGGCCTCAACCTTTACCTCAAGGGAGTCCTCATAACCCGAAGAAAGATTTGCTTCCTTGGTGTCCATTCAATTTGGGGGACATAGCAAATTTTGCTGCATGCAAAGTTTGTTGGAAGACTCCGTAAGAGTAATTACAACCAGCAGGAAGGCGGCGGAGATCCATGATCTGATCGAAGACGGGTGGAGGGAGCGCCGGACTACTTGCGATCTTCTCAGATCTTCCTACATCTCCCTACAACGCTCGTGAGTCTTTCCCTTTTTTCCGCGTCGCGCGCGGCCGCAATTTTCCGCTCTGTAGAAATCCTACCAGTTTGCCGCGGTTATTGATGACCGCAAGCGAGCCCACGCCGTTTCTCTTCATCAACTCCCTGGCATGATCGAGCGTGGTCGAGGGTTCTACAAAAAACCTCGGAGCGATGGGACGCATGACATCCCGAGCGCGCGTCAGGCGCCAGCGCTCCCGCGGAAGCGACTTCAGATCTTCAAGCGTGAGAATTCCGTGCAGTTGGTGGTCCAAAGCCACGGGAAAACTAGTCTGCCGATAAAGGGGAAGAAAATCATCGATCAACTGGGTAATGGTCAGTTCCGGGGCAATTTCAATGGCCGGAGACATCGCGTCTCCCACCGTAACCACTCTGGCATCTCGCGCACTCTTCACCAGCTTAGCGGCCGTATCCAACAAGAACAGGCCCACCAGAATTGACCAAACTCCCATGAAGTAAGGTTGGGAGGGTCTCCAGTTGGGAGCGATCATGATATAAATTCCGAACAGAATAAGCGTGACGCCAATGAGGATTCCGCAGATTCCTGAAAGCCTTGTCGCCTCCGTTATGTTACCGCTTCGCCGCCAGAGAATTGCCCGCAAGACGCGCCCGCCATCGAGGGGGTAACCCGGAAACAAATTAAAAACTGCCAGGAGAAGATTCCCACCGGCGATCAGAAAAAACACGACTGCGGTGGCGATGAAACCTCCCGAGTCGGCGATCTTGGCGCCTGCAAAAGCGAGGATGGCAAAAAGAAAGCTCGCTGCCGGACCAGCGATCGCGATGCGAAACTCAGCCCGTGGATTCTCGGGCGCGCTTCGCATTCGGGCCAATCCGCCGAAAGGATGAAGCACGATCTCTTCGATCTCGATACCTTCGGCGCGGGCCATGAGGGCATGAGATAACTCGTGTCCAAAAACGGAAAGAAAAAGTCCGGCAGTCGTGATCACTCCGAGTAACCAGGCGGTGGTGGGATCAAGCGGAGGCAAACGCACGTTGCCAAGTTGAACGTTGCCCTGAAGGTTACTGGAAATCAACCACACGCTAAGAGCCACTACTCCAAACCAGCGATAATCGATGCGCACGGGAATGCCATACACTCTGGCAACGGTGATGCTCTTCTTAAAGAACCCCGCGATGCTCATAATTCGATCATAAGTCGCAAGAATACAGAGTGACCCCTTCGCCTGGGGCGATCGAGATCCCGATTAGCTTTCGAAGACAGTAGTTTCAGCGTCGAACACGGGTTGCGCTTCGGTCTGCGCCACTCGCCGCAGCAGCAGCGGTTCGTCAAACATCTGTGATAGCCCTCTGACGATGGCAAACCGAGGGTCATCAGCAACCGACACAGAAAGGCCTACTTCCTTCTGTAGATATTGGGCCAGACCTTCCAGTTGAGCTCCGCCGCCGGTAAGGATCAACCCACGGTCGTAGATGTCGCCGGCAACCTCAGCGGGCAACTCGGTGAGCGTAGAGCGGACTTCCTCGGCAATACGCCGAATAACCGGCAACGTTACCGCGTTAACCTCAGCCACGCTGACATTCACAGCCCCCGGACTTCCTGTTTGCACGTCACGTCCGCGGACTTCCATCTTTCGCGTTGGGTCTTTTGGCTCCCCAGCAGAACTCAACTCCAGTTTCAGGCGCTCCGCCGTTGGTATTCCAATCGAGAGTCCTCGGTGCCGGCGGAGTCGATCCGTTATCGCGGCGTCGATGTCGGAGCTACCGATCCGTTTCGCTCGCGAAGCTATGAGTGCGCCATTCACGATCACCGCAATGTTGGTGGTGCCGGCGCCAATGTCTACCACTGCCGAAGCATGAGGGTCGTCGACGGGAACACCCGCTCCAATTGCGGCGGCCAGACCTTCCTCAACCATGTAGACTCGTCCAATCCGCGCTTCTTCCGCGGCGCTCAGCAGCGCGCGCTGTTCAACCTGGGTGACTCCCGAAAGCACACTCATGATGGCCCGCCGACTAAAATGGGATGTCCCGCTTCGCGCTTCCTGCACAAAGTGATCCAGCATGACGCGCGTTCGTTCAAAGTCGGCTACCACACCATCTATCAACGGGGCAATCACCGCTAGATCGCGAGCTTCGCGTCCCAGCATCTTCTGAGCCTCATTCCCGACCGCGATTACTTCGCCAGAAAGCCGGTCGACTGCCACCACAGAAGGTTCGTCTATGACGATACCGCGTCCGCGCACAGCTATGATCGTGCGTGCAGATCCCATGTCGATCGCCATCGAATCAGACACCAGATTGCGCAGCGCTTTTAGACCGATGAACGAACTGGTCTTGCTCATGAAGGACATAAGGATTTAAAGATGAACAGTAAAAGCGAACGGACTTCGAATTGATCGACCCGGTCGCTACCGCTCGCGGTTCTGACACGAGACGATGCCGGCATGTTTAGAGCGCGCCGCTGGCCCGCTGCCAGTCAACTTCAAACAAAGGCACAGGCTGCTCGCGGTTTCTTACCGTGATGGGCTCTCGCTCTTTAAGCTTGTAACGATTGCCTGCTGCCTTCGACGTAGCCTCGCTGATCAAAATCTCTCCACCCCTCGCATTAGACTCCAGTCGGGCCGCCGTGTTCACCGCATCACCAATCGCCGTGTACTCAGAACGTCGTTCAGAACCAATGTAACCAACTGTCACCTCTCCGGTGTGCATCCCGATGCCAACTCCGATTTCGGCCAGCCCGTCGGCGCGTAATTCCTGATTGATGCCGATGATTCTACGTTGCATTGCAACCGCTGCATTCAAGGCGTTAGACGCATCTTCGGGAGTTGTCGTGGGCGCGCCAAATAGAGCCATTAGTCCGTCTCCGAGGTACTTATCCAGGGTGCCGCCGTGCGCGAAAATGATGTCGGTCACAGCAGAAAAGTATCTGTTAAGCAGACCCACAATTTTTTCCGGAGGAGCGTGCTCGGAGAGGCGAGTGAACCCGCGAATGTCGGCAAAGAGCACCGTGATAGTTTGGTTAACGCCGCCGAGCTTGAACGATTCGGGATTATCAAGCATCTGCTTGACGACATACTCCGGAAGAAATCGGCTGTAGTTTGCTCTGGCGACCTCCTCGCGCGCCAGGCGTTCGTGCGCCCGAGCATTTTCAACAGCAATCGCCGTCTGCGCGGCCACCGCACTAATCAACTCGAGATCGTCCGGCTTGAAGGCAGCAAATGGATCCAGCCGGTCGGCATAAAGTGCGCCATGGACTCGCGACTCGGCTACCAGAGGCGCGCAAATGGTGGAACGAACTCCCTGCGAAACTATTGAGTCAACTCCTGCAAACTCCTCGTCTGAGGCCGCGTCCTGCGAAAGCAGGGCCACCCGGTCTCTCATTACCTTCCTGGTGATAGTTCGCCCGATGCTCAGTTTGCGCGCGTGGTCGTCGAGTTTCTGGTCACGAGCGCGCATGGCAATCGGGGTTAGCTTCACGTCCTCAAGGTTGCCGGTACCGCTGCCTTCAGCAAGCAGGGCCACCACGCGATCGGCGGGCGTCGATCGGAAGATAATGTCGGTGGCCTTTGCGAAGATTGCGTCGAGGTCGAAAATCGAGCCCAAAGTTTTGCTCATTTCGTAGAGCGCACTCAAAATATTGGCCTTACGCTGCAGCGCCTCGAGCACCTTGTCCCGCTCGGGAGAAGCGGTGGGCACTTCGCCAGAAGTCGAACGGAGCATTGTGGTCATAACGTCTTTTGCAGAGATCAGTAACTGCGTGTGACCCAGAGGTTTGTCATCGTAACGTACTTCGCTGGTGCGTTCTTCTACCGTTTGTTCAAAGCGCAGAGTGCTGGCGCCAATCGTTACCCGATCACCATTCTTTAATTGATGTTCGTAATGAGGCTCACCATTGATAAAGACTTTGTTTGCGCTGCGACGAAGCTGTCCATTGATCAGGGCTCCGTCCACGATCGTAAATGAACTTTCGTCCGCGGACTTGATGTGGGCGTGGTAGCGCGAAGCGCGAGGGTCATCAATTACTACCGCGTTATCTGGCGCGCGGCCAATCGTGCAAGCGGCCCCTTGCAAAAAGCTATACTGCCACTGACGGCCGCTGGCATCGGTGATCTTCAGAAGTGCCATGACGAATTAATCTGTGGAACCAATTTCGAGAGATGCTTACTTCAGGAAAACATCAAGCACTTTTGCTCGGGGAAGAACTAATCATCCGTTTCGATCCTAGCAGGATGGGCTCACGCTGACAAACCAAACCCGTTTTTGGCGAGACAATCCCTGGCCGAATCCGTTATGATTGGGCCGCCTCGCGATCCTAATGAGAAATGGTCTCTTATGCGTCACCTCACTACTGGTGTATTTGCCTGGGCGCTAATCGTAAGCTGCCTGGTATTTGAGTCAGCTCATGCGCAGACAAAGCCGGCGAACAAGATAGACACGGGAACCGTTGCCGGGCGAATAACGGTCAAAGGAAAGGGTATGCCCGGGGTCGTAGTAGGTCTACGCCCGGGCGAGTCTAATCAGCAGGTGAGACCTTCTTTGAGAGGCACCAGCGACGAGGATGGCAAGTATCGCATTTCCAACGTGCCCGCGGGTTCCTATCAAGTGGCCCCGATCACTCCTACTTTTGTTTTCATCGATGCCGGTGATTCCGGTTCAGGGGGAAAAGCCCTGTTAATCGCGGACGGCGAGGCTGTCGAGGGCTTCGACTTCGCGCTGGTGCGTGGTGGTGTAATCACTGGAAAAGTTACGGACGCCGAAGGACGGCCAGTCATCGAAGAGTATGTGCATTTGGCGATGGAGAATCAGTCGCCTCCACCTGGCTCGGAGGCCGTTCAGACCGACGATCGTGGCATTTACAGAGCATTCGGGGTGCCGCCCGGACAATATCAAGTGTCAGTTGGGCAGGGTGGCGACAGCTTCTTTGGGGGAGGTAGGGTACAACGACTATACCGTCGAACCTTCTACCCCAGCACCACTGATCCGGCGCAAGCAACGATGGTCGAAGTTGCCGAAGCGACTGAAGCGACCAACATAGATATTAGCGTGGTTCGTATGGCAACGGGTGTTTCGGCCAGCGGTCGGGTGGTAGACAGCAAGAACGGAGAGCCGGTAGCCAATGTCCGCCTCAGCATCACAAAAATAACCGTGCAAGGAAACTCGACCTCCCACAGCACCGGGAGTATTCCTAATACCAACATGAAGGGCGAGTTCCGAGCCGAGAGTTTGAGCCCAGGGAAGTATACTGTCTCAATTTCTCGGTTTCGAGAGAGTCTGCGCGCTGACCCAGTGACCTTTGATGTTCTCGATCAAGATGTAACTGGATTGCTGATTAAGACCTCGATGGGGGCCAGCCTGGCTGGAACGGTTGTCATTCAAGGTTCACCGCAAGACAGCGGTTTGCAAAAGATCGCTCCGCTTTTTATCGCAGCCCACGGTCGCGATGAGCCCCGGCAAGGAGGGTTTGATCGGCATGTTCCAGTTAAGCCGGATGGAAGTTTTCATCTATCCGGCTTAGAGGCCGGAACAATACACCTCTCGCTTGGAGGGGGTGGCATGAACCGCGGCATTGCCATTTCGCAGATAGAACGGGACGGCGTTGTTCAACCTGACGGTATACCAATTCAGAACGGCGAACAGGTAACAGGGTTGCGCGTGATTGTGACGATCGGCGCGGGAACCATTCGCGGTAGAGTTAAGATTGAAAATGGGACGCTGCAACCTGACTGGCGTCTATTTGTTAATCTTGTCAAACTCGGTGAACAGTCGACCGGGATGTCACCCGAGGTGGACGCGCGCGGGCATTTCATAGCAGCTGGTCTAACTTCCGGCAGCTATGAAATAGAGGCTTTCGTCTACATGCCCCGATCTGGTCAGAGAACACCATCCCCCAAACAACTTGTAACCGTGGCGGACGTGGTTGTCTCCGAAGTTACGATCACAGTTGACCTCACGCAAAATCCAAGGCCAACTCCATGAAAGCAGTCAGTCTTTGGATTGGTATTGAACAAGTAGCCGGAGGGAAAGAACTCGCCCTGGCCTTTGCATTTGCGGTGCTGGTTGCGACTCTCACTGCTGTACCGGGAATCGCTCAGCAACCAGCCGAGGACAATAGCGCCGATGGGCTGAAGTCGGACGCTATTTCCGGGCGTGTCGTGAATGAGAATGGACAGCCAATCGCCAACGCGACTGTTATTGTTCGGGCCTTGGACTCCCAGGGCCAGGGCAGCATCACAACCAGTGACAGCGAAGGAAGCTTTCGAGTAAGCGGTCTAGAGGCTATGGCCTATCAGGTGTGGGCTTCGGTTCCGGCTCACACGGCAGCACCGCGCGACCCGGCGAATAGTCAACCCAGATACTATCGAGTGGGCGACTCGGTGAAACTTGAAATGATCAAGGGCGGAGTTGTCACCGGCGTTGTAACAACATCAACGGGCGAGCCGGTTGTTGCCGTCCGAGTGCACGCCCACATGATCCGCGATGGCAACGGTCAGCCACCGCGGTATGGAGCACAGTCCAGACAACTGATCACTGACGATCGGGGTGTTTACAGGATCTACGGACTGCCCGCAGGAACCTACGTCGTGGCAGCGGGCGGCGGCGGAAATTCCTGGGGCTTCAATATACCAAACGCCTACGCCACAGATACACCCACATACGCGCCGTCTTCGGGGCGCAACACTGCGAGGGAAATCAGCGTTCGTGCGGGTGAAGAAACGACTAATGTTGACATTCGCTACCGCGGAGAGCCTGGCTTCATGATTAGTGGGAGCGCGAGTCATCCAAGGTCCGCTGCTGAACCCTCTTGGTTTAGTGTCACATTGAGTTCGATCCACACGGGGGTCCCTCAAGAGAACCTTTCGACCCACCAGTCTGTCATTAGCCAGGGATTTGCCCTTTATGGTGTCGCTAACGGAGATTACCTTTTAACCGCTCAATCCTATTTCGGCGGTGAGTGGGCGGTTTCGGAGTCACGGAGAATTAGAGTTAGAGGCGCGGATCTCACTGGCATCGAACTAATCATAAAACCGCTTGGATCGATCGCGGGACGCGTCGCCCTCGAGGCATCAAAAGCGCCTGAATGCGAAAGCAAGCGTCGGCCGTTGTTAGGTGAGACTGTAATCACGCCTTGGCACAATGATAAGGAAAGCAAGGATCTGCCGCTGTTCCTCTGGTCTGTGCGAGGACCCGCAACGCCGAAAAAAGACGGGGCGTTCACACTGCGTAATCTGGCGCCGGGCCAGTACCGCCTCAATGCGGGATTCTTCGCCAGATATTGGTATTTGCGTTCAATCACATTGCCCCCTTCGATGACGTCCCAGAAGAAGACGCCATCGGCCCATCGTTTGTTTGACGCAGCGCAAAATTGGATCACGGTGAAACCGGGGGATCGCGTGTCAGACTTAGTCATCACGCTCGCTGAAGGAGCTGCTTCGATCCATGGGCAGGTGAGGACACCGGAAGGTCAAAAGCGGGCGCCACGGCTGTCGGTATTTTTGGTTCCGGCCGAGGGCCAAAACGCTGAAGACGTGTTGCGATTATTCGCTTCGATGGTTTTGACCGACGGAAGTTTCGCGCTCAACAATCTGCCGCCAGGACGGTACTGGATAATTGCCCGACCCGCTGAGGAGACGGAATCAGACCTTCAGTCGCAGTTGCGTCTTCCGGATCAGGCCGAAGCGCGCGCGAAACTGCGCCAGGAAGTTGAGGCCGTTAAATCTGAAATTGAGTTGAAACCATGCCAGAATGTGACGAACTATTCTTTGCCATTCATGGTTCCGTAGCCGTGCGTTAGGGGAATCCGCGATGCTTGCGGCATTCGGAACGCAGGGCTAGTAATCACACTGCTGGAAAGTAACTTGTCAAGCTGATACAGGTGCACTCCCAGTTCTAATTTCACTTAGCCGCGGGCGGCAGTTGAAAAGCTTGACGCTTTCCAACAGCGCTTGCTAGACTTCCGACACTTACCTAACCTAGGAGCCCGGCGCGTGCTGCGTCGCTCAAGGGTTTCCCCCAGACCCCGCGCGTGCAGCGCAGTCTGATTTTTGCTTCAATGGAGGTGCTGTGTGGGCTTCAAAGTCGGCCAGAAAGTGGTTTATCCAAATCACGGGATCGGGACCATCGAGCAGATAGAGCAGAAGCAAATAGGGACTGCCTCACTTCCTTTCTATACGCTCCGTCTTGCTGCAAACAATTCGGTGGTTTTGGTCCCGGTCTCTAATGCATCGGAAGTTGGCCTTCGGTCACCGATCTCGTCGGGTGAATGTGACATGCTGCTGAAGGCCTTGGCCGATGATTTCACTTCCCCCGCAAACGATTGGAAAGATCGTTTCAAGGACTTCTCGGAGAAAATGCGGACCGGCGATGTCTTTGAAGTCGCTGATGTGCTTAAGCATTTGACCTATTTGAGCCATCTCAAGCCGCTTTCATTTCGCGAGCAACGCATGCTCGAGCGCGCTCGATATCTTGTCGTTTCCGAGCTGGCCGCAGTTTGTCGGCAAAAGGAATGCAACGTCGAACCCCGGGTCGAACAAGCTCTCGCGCGGGCCTGCAACAAGCATGATCGGCGCCCGGTTCGTGCTCATGCCGCAGGGGCTGCCGTCGGTCACTAAAGAACTCCTGGAATCCAGGAAATCTTCACGCAATTGAGAACCGCATACGATCTTCGGAGCGGGTAGGTGCTGATTCAGTAGATTCATCTATCGATTGCACCGCCACCCTAAGCAATCAAGTTTAGCTCTGAACTTCCGGACGCCAAATAACCAGTACTGAGCCGGTAGACCTATGCCTGGGGCTACGTCCCACATGCTATAATCCCTCACGTTAACAGTTGATTTGGAGTCGACCTGCACCCCACCCGCTTTTGAAGAATGTCCGAACCGCCAAGTTATCTTTTCAGCCTGATGTTCGCCGATGGTGACGCAAGTGCTCCTACCAGTGTGGCAATGTTCGCTCTGAAACTAGGCGCTGTGCTGTTGCTCGTTGCCGGCAATGGTTTTTTTGTGGCAGCCGAATTTGCGTTTGTAGGTGTCCGACGCTCACGCATTGAGACACTGGCTGCGGCTGGGAAAGCTTCTGCAATCCGACTACTTCGACTCCTCAACAATCTGAACGCCTACCTTTCAGCGTCCCAACTGGGGATTACTCTAGCCTCGCTCGCCTTGGGCTGGGTAGGTGAACCCGTCATTGCGCGCATGTTGGAACGACCCTTCTCCGGACTTTCCAGCACCCTCAGACACGGCCTGGCTTTTGGAATAGCCTTTTCGATAATCACTTCGCTACATATCGTGCTGGGTGAGCAAGCGCCGAAACTAATTGGTCTGGCGCGGGCAGAGAAGGTTGCCTTGGCAGTCTCCCTGCCAATGGAGCTCTTTTATCGCGTGTTTCAATGGCCCATCCGCGCCCTCGACTGGGCCAGTGCGCGAACGGTTCGCCTCGTGGGCCTGCAGGCAACTTCGGAACATGCGTCGAGCTATACCGAAGCTGAGCTGCGGCAGCTGGTGGACATTTCCCGGGACAGCGGTCATCTGCGCGCGGAAGAGCGCCGCCTGATTCACCGGGTGTTCGAGTTTTCGGATACCCTGGTGCGTGAAGCCATGGTGCCCCGCACTGCCATTGCCGCGACGTCCAGCGACTGTTCCCTGGAAGACATTACCAAGGCCTTTGAGCAGCATCGCTATTCACGTCTTCCGATTTATCGCGAATCCATAGATGACGTGATTGGGTTTGTGCACAGCAAGGACGTTATGCCGTATCTGCTCCATCCAGAAACGTTTCGTCTGAAAGACGTTATGCAGCACCCCTTATTTGTGGTAGACACAGCCCGACTGGAAGATGTTTTGCGGCAAATGCAAAAAGGCAAGACCCACTTCGGATTCGTCGTGGACGAGCACGGCGGTCTCGAAGGAATTATTACGCTTGAAGATTTACTGGAAGAGATTGTGGGCGAAATATCTGACGAACACGACGAAGAAGTTAACGAGCAGATCACCCCGGTGGGCGAACGGCAGTTCCTGCTGGATGGTGTGCTGGCTGTTCGGGATTTAAATCGCAGGCTGAAATTGTCAGTGCCGGAATCTGAAGCTTACACTACCATCGCCGGGTTCTTAATGACCGCCGCAGGCCATGTCTTGAAACCAGGTGAAGAAGTGAAACACAACGGACTGGTGTTTCGAGTTGAACGAGTTGAGCGTCGCCGAGTGATGCGTGTGCGGCTGGAATTACCGGAGCAAGCCGAAGTATCAGGACCCCCTCCCACTGCCGCAGGTGCTCACGCAGTTGGATAACATCACAGTGCTCAGGAGCCAATAAATGAGCTGGATTGATCAGGTTCACGCGAGAGAGATTCTGGATTCGCGAGGCAATCCCACAGTGGAAGCGGAAGTTACCCTCGTGGGCGGTGAAATGGGCCGTGCAGCGGTACCGTCTGGCGCGTCAACGGGAGAGCATGAAGCCGTCGAGCTACGCGACGGTGATAAAAAACGCTATGGCGGCAAAGGTGTCTTGCAGGCTGTGCGCAACGTAAATGACGTTATAGCGCCCGAACTGGAGGGCATGGACGCGCTCGATCAAACCGAGGTCGATCAAACTTTGATCGACCTCGATGGCACGCCGACAAAATCGAAGCTCGGAGCGAATGCCCTCTTAGCCGTATCACTCGCCACTGCGCGAGCGGCCGCGACCTATCTCGAGATCCCGCTCTACAAGTATCTCGGCGGACCCAACGCGCGAACTCTTCCAGTCCCCATGATGAATATCATCAATGGCGGGGCCCATGCCGATAACAATGTGGACTTCCAGGAGTTCATGATCGTGCCGGTTGGCGCGCCTGCTTTTCGCGAGGCTCTGCGAATCGGGGCGGAGGTCTTTCATGCACTCAAAACTGTTTTGCAGAAGAAAGGCTACGCCACCAGTGTCGGTGACGAAGGCGGTTTCGCTCCTAACCTGCGATCAAACGAAGAGGCGATCGAAACCATACTCGAGGCCATAACGCAGGCGGGTTACACGGCCGGCACCGATTGCTTGCTGGCTCTAGATCCGGCAGCCAGCGAGTTTTTCGACGGCAAATCTTATGTGTTTAAGAAGAGCGACAAGCGAAAGCTGTCGAGTGATGGAATGGTTGCCTACTGGAAAAGCTGGGCAGAGCAATACCCGATTGTCTCCATTGAGGATGGTATGGCCGAGAACGATTGGGACGGTTGGAAGACTTTGACGGATGAACTTGGCAAGCGCGTGCAGTTGGTTGGGGACGATCTCTTTGTCACGAATACCGCATTCCTGCGCAAAGGAATCGAGCGGGGCGTGGCAAACTCGATCCTGATTAAGGTGAACCAGATCGGCACGCTTACCGAGACACTTGATTGCATCGAGCTGGCAAGAACATCCAGCCGAACGGCGGTTATCTCACACCGTTCCGGAGAGACTGAGGATCCTTTCATTGCAGATCTCGCCGTGGCGACCAACGCCGGCCAGATCAAAACGGGCTCCCTATCGCGCTCAGATCGGATCGCGAAATACAATCAACTGCTCCGGATCGAGGAAGACTTGGGTGGAGCGGCTCGCTACCCAGGTCGCGCGGCGTTTTACCAGATCGCCCCTGGCGTCGCACACGAACCGCCGCCCGAAAAAAGCCCGCCCGGCGAGACGTTGAAGGCGGCGGTTTCTGTTGAAAGCTGGAAGGTTACACGAGGTTCGGTGGCGCAAATGAGTCGGGAGTGGCAGCGAGGGGAGTTTTCAATCAACACTGTTCGAGATCGCCTCGACATACCGGTCATTCATAACTTCCTCTCGAAAGATTCGTATTGGGCCCAGGGTCGTGGGGTTGAGACTGTAAAGCGTTCCATCGAAAACTCGCTTAACTTCGGTCTCTACAATGGCGAACAGCAGATCGGTTTCGCTCGAGTCGTAACAGACTACGCCACTTTCGCGTGGCTCGCGGACGTCTTTGTCCTGGATGCGTTTCGCGGGCGAGGCCTCGGCAAGTGGCTGGTAGAAGTCATCCTCTCAAATCCTGAGCTACAGAAATTCCGCCGTTGGGTGCTGGCCACCAAAGATGCGCACGAGATCTATCGGCAGTTTGGCTTCATCGAACTGAAGCGGCCGGAACGCTGGATGGAGCGACCCGATCCACAGATGCAGGAAACACCAGACTACTGGCGGGATGCAGCTCAATAGACTACGACCTTATTCACCTTTAAGGCCAGACTTGACGAACAACACACCCGTCGCGCTCATAATCATCGATGGCTGGGGCTATTCACCTATCCGTGAAGGAAACGCGATTGCCCTCGCCGCCACACCTTACTACGACGAATTGACTGAATCGTACCCTCACACACTGCTCGAGGCTTCCGGCGCTCGAGTCGGGCTTCCTGCTGGAGTGATGGGCAACTCGGAGGTGGGCCACCTCAACATTGGTTCCGGCCGCGTGGTCCGGATGGATGTTTCCCGAGTTGACTATGAAATCGCCACTGGCGGGTTCGTTAAGAACGAGGTTCTGGTCGCGGCGATGGAAAGCGTTAAGAAGCGGAACCGAGCCCTTCATTTGATGGGGCTGATTTCCGATGGCCAGGTTCATTCGTCACTCGAACATCTTTACGCCTTACTGCGCATGGCCGGGGCCCACGGACTCGAACGCGTTTATATCCATTGTTTCCTCGACGGCCGCGATACACCGCCGTCTTCAGCGATCGTGTACGTGTCGATGCTGCAAAAGAAGATTGAGGAGATCGGGGTAGGCAAGATCGCCACCCTCGTGGGTCGCTACTACGCTATGGACCGTGATAAACGCTGGGAAAGAACCCAGCGTGTTTATGATTTGTTGGCTCTCGGCCAGGGTGAGAGGGCTACTGATCCGGGAGGCGCGATCAGGCGAGCCTACGAGCGAGGGCTCACCGACGAATTCATCGAACCGATTGTGATAGTGAACGCCGGTGGGGAAGCGGTAGCGACCATCAAGGACGAAGACACGGTCATCTTTTTCAACTTTCGACCCGACCGCGCTCGACAACTCACCCGCGCGCTTGCGTTGGCGGGTTTCAACGAGTTTCCCGTGCCCGGCAGGCCGAGGATCGATTTCGTCTGTTTCACGCTCTACGATCGAACCTTCCCGTTCCCGATAGCGTTTGCTCCCCGCGAGCACCAAAATGTGCTGGCGGAAGTCTGGTCCAACATCCGCGTGCGCAACTATCGGCTTGCCGAGACTGAGAAGTATGCCCACATTACCTACTTTTTCAACGGTGGCGTTGAAAAGGAATACCCTTCGGAGCGCCGTCTGCTTGTGCCTTCCCCAAGGATTGCAACATATGATTTGCAACCCGAGATGTCGGCGTTTAAGGTCACCGATCAGGTGCTGCGCGGTATCGAAGATGACCAAACTGATGTTTTCGTCATCAACTTTGCAAATCCCGATATGGTGGGCCACACGGGGAAACTCGACAAAACCGTAGAGGCCTGCCAGTACGTTGATACGTGTCTGAGCTGGATTACCAAAGCGGTTCGGCGGGCACGAGGGGTGACCCTGATTACTGCAGATCATGGAAACGCGGAGCAAATGATCAATCCGGAAACCGGCCAGCCGCATACCGCCCACACCACTAATCCAGTGCCTTTGCACTTGATCGATGAAGCGTCGCGCGGTATGAAGCTGCGTGATGGGGGTGCGCTTGAGGACGTGGCGCCCACCATTCTCGGCTTGCTCGGCATTGCCAAGCCGGCGGAGATGACCGGGCGCGACCTGCGGGATTCCTAGAACATTTGTAGAGGTGTCCCTCGGTGGGCGCCCTGGTGCCCGCGAACGGGGGCGCCCGCCGAGGGACGCCGCTACAATCAAGCCGCTAGTGCAGGGAAGATCGGGCCATTAGTAATAGTAGCAATAGCAATTGAGTTTTGATCCGCGAAACATCCTGGTTATTAATTTTGGCCAACTTGGCGATGTCGTGCTCAGTCTGCCTGCGCTGCACGCCATTCGCAAACATTTTCCGAAAGCGGCAATCTCGGTGGCCGTCGGTAAGCCGGGTGCGGAGGTGGTTGAACTTTCAGGCTATGCCGACTCCACTCTAATGGTTGATCGAGTGGCGCTGCGAGACGGACCGAAGTTGGTTTCGCTGGCGCGGATCGCCAAGCTGGTTCAAGGGGTGCGCCGATCTCGGTTTGATTTTGTAATTGATCTTCATAGCCTTTCGGAAACCAACCTTCTCGGATTCCTGTCAGGCGCGCCCAAGCGCCTCTATTCACGACGCCCCACGCGCTCACTTGATTTCCTGGCTAACTTTCACCCGCAACCGCCTGTTGAAGTAGACCATCGGCATCGCCATTTAATCGATCGTTATCTCGACGTCCTGATCCCACTGGGCGTGAAAGACGCGGACCGTTTACCTCAGCTCAAGATCAGAGCAGCCGACGATGCAGCTATAGAAAAGATCTTGAAGCAGGCGAAGGCTAACGTGGGCACTCCCTTAGTCGGAATATTTCCGGGAGCAGGTCATCCCAGCCGTCGCTGGCCGCTCGAGCGGTTCGCTGAACTCGCAGACTTCCTGGCGCGAAACGACCAGGTAAGAATTCTGGTTTTCCTGGGACCCGAAGAACGTGGGTTTGTTCAGGACATTCGGCGACAGTTCCCACCTACCACTCTAGTTCTCGATAAACTCACCATCCCACAGGTTGCGGCCGCCCAGGCGCGGCTTGCGGTCTTTGTCTCAAATGATACCGGGCCTATGCATATCGCTTCGGCCGTGGGCGCTCCGGTGGTTCTGCTGCTTGATAAGCGTGCTCCTCAAAGCTACGTGCCTCAAGGCGACCGTCACCAAATCATCTACAGCAGCGCTATCAACGACGTTACCGTAGATGAAGTCTATACTGCGGCGCGAATTGTACTGGCCGGAAATCGATCCGCTTCTCTCTTCGCAAGTTGATCACTCATCATTTATTTGTCGCGCATATTGGTTTAGCGCGAAGAGTTACGCAAACTTCGGAGTTACGCTTCAGTCTAGATTCAGGATAGTTAACGATGAGCCGAATTCCTAAATTAACTTGTCTTCTGGTCAACTGCGCTTTAGGTGTCTTGCTCGTGATTGCCTCTGTAGTGAGCCTAAAGCCACTACAGACCGGTAGGGCGTTTTCGGAGACAAGTACTAGACAGCCCAATGCGGCAGCCTCGTCCAGGGTTTCCCAAGCAACCACGGACTCAAAGCAATCCCCAGCATCGATCTCTCAGTCTATTGATTCCGCTATTGACCAGGGTGGACTTGCCTCGGCGCGTTGGGGCGTTTCCGTTATTTCGCTCACCAGTGGGAGAGAGGTTTACGGACGGAACGCCGGCCAGCTTTTTATCCCCGCCTCCAATATGAAGATCTATACGACCGGCGTCGCCCTGGACCTACTAGGCGCCGACTATCGTTGGCGAACCTCGGCCTACGCGGGAACTCCACCGGATGCGACCGGAACGATCAGCGGTGATCTCATACTCTATGGGCGCGGAGCGCCTGACCTCGTCGGGCAAGCAAGAAAGGACAGCAGCGATGGCTCGTTGACCCGGCTCGCCGATGATCTTTACCAGCGGGGTATCCGGCAGGTCAGGGGAGATGTGATCGGGGACGAGAGTTACTTTCGCGGTGAGACGTTGGGGGATGGCTGGCCCTGGACCGATCTTCAATGGTATTTCGGTGCTGAAGCAAGCGCTCTATCTGTCAACAATAACGAGGTCGGGCTCAGTATCCTGCCACCCGCAAAAACTGACGCCCTGCCACTGGTAAGTGTAAACGACCGGGAGAACTACGTTTCGATTCAGAACAGCCTGACCGTCGTGAAGCCCGGCGAGCAAATGACGATTGGAATACATCGCGGCCTTTCAGATAACAAGGTTCGGATTTGGGGAGAGTTTCCACTTGGTGGCCGAGGGTTCGGCGCTCGACTTTCTGTCCAGAATCCTTCGCTCTGGGCGGCCAGACTCTTTCTCAAGGCTCTTCAAGACCGAGGCATCAAGGTTCAAGGAACCGCGCAAAAGCGTGATGCCCGCCGGCCTCCAAATGAGCGTTTCGATCCTTCAGCTGCTATCGAGTTGGCTTTTGTTTCCAGTAAGCCGCTGAGTGAAATCGTGAAGGACACAAACAAAGTCAGCATTAACCTCTACGCTGAACTGATTCTCCGTACGCTCGGGAGAGAGCGTGGCAGCCTTGTCTCGGCTCCAGTATCGGCTGGAAGAGAACGCGGGGACGACGGTGCGGGTTTGGAAGTGATTCGCCTCTGGCTATCGCGGACAGGGATTTCGACAGCTGGCTTGGCCCTCCACGACGGCTCGGGTCTCTCGCGGCTTAACCTAGTCACGCCCGAATCAATTTCCAGGCTGCTGGTTTCTCTTTCCAAGACCGCTGCAGGCCCTGTTTTTCGCGCATCGCTGCCTATTTCAGGCCAAGATGGCACGCTGGGCGGCCGGCTGGCGAAGATAGGTGACCGGGTCGTGGCCAAGACCGGGGCACTTACCTATACTACGTCGCTATCAGGATATCTAACCGCCGCCGGGGGTGAAGTCCTGGCCTTTTCCATTCTGTGTAATGACCAAACCGCACGTGGCAGCGCTACCCGAGTGATCGACCAAGTGGTGTCAATTCTAGCCGCGGATCCGGCCACGAAAGGCTAAAGCCTCAGTTTCGCTTCGCTTACATCGTTTCTCCTAGACAAACAAAGTTTAACGAGGTATTATCCCTTTGCTGCGAAGTCCGCGGCTGTTGGCAAACGAATCCAAGCTGACACCCCGCCTACGGTTTTAAAATCCACTTGTCCCTATTCTCATGGCTTTCAGGAACGAAGAACTATGTTGAAACCAATCATCACAACCGCCCTAAGCGTCCTTGCCGCTCTTCTTTTGTTTTCTATGAGCTCTCACAACTTCGCGCAGTCGCGTCTCACCGCGAAGGCGAGTAGTTTTCAGCCCCAGCCCGCCATCGTCGCGGTAGAAACCGATCGCATTAAGGATGGGCTCGTAGGGCCCGTGCGTAGAGTGCGCACCGAAGTCGTAAGACTTGCCAGCCAGGATGGGAGAATCGTCGAAGGGAAACGCGCCCTCCTCGAGGTGGTCGCTTACGATATCAAAGGCAACAAGGTCGAGAACCAGTACTACCCGGTAGCCGGAGGCACTCTAACCGGCAAAGAGGTCTACAAGTACGACGACAAGGGGAACATTAGCGAGATGACTTTGGTCAACGACGATGGCTCGCTGGTGAGCAAGGAAAATTACAAGTATGAGTTTGATTTTGCCGGAAACTGGAACAAGATGACGGCCTCTGTTGCGGTCATCGAGGCAGGAAGGTTTACCTTCGAGCCAACCGAGATCACCTATCGTGCGATCATGTACTACCTCGACGAGAACATGGTGAAGATGTCTCAACCGGCCGCCCAGCCAAACGTGACACCAATTCAGCCTTCCACCTCATCGGCCTCTGTCGCCAAGGTGAATCCCGAACCCGAGGTAGAAGCCGGTTCCATGGCAAACAAACAGCCAGCGGCAGGTCAGAAATCAACAGCGTCACTCCCGCCTGCGTCGGACATGTCTGGCAAGCTGAATGTAACGAACTCTACGGAATTAAGGACTGTGAGCATGACACCGGGGACCAATGAACCAGTGGTGGGGTTGGAATCAGAGCCTCCGCCAAGCCCGGCACCGAGGCCGATTCTTAAGCCGGTCTCTGGCGGCGTGCTTAATGGCATGGCAATCTCCCTGCCGGCTCCCGCATATCCTGATCACGCCAAACGGATGAGGATCGAAGGCACAATAACGGTGGATGTCGTGATCGATGAAAACGGCAAAGTGATCGCTGCTCAAGCCAGCGGTGGCCCGGTAACCTTGCGGGAAGCAGCCGTGCAAGCAGCGCAGAGAGCGCGGTTCTCTCCAACCAAGCTTTCGGGTCAGCCCGTAAAGGTATCGGGCGTGATCAGCTACAAGTTCGCTCTCACCAAATAACTCTAAGTGCACTTAGGTGACGAGCGCGTTTCAGTCTTGATTACCCCTCCCCCGCCAAATTCTCTCTTCCCATAGAGGAGCTATTCTAATGCCATTGACCGGACACCTCAGTGACCTTTCACTCTCAGAACTCATCGAGTTCTTTTGTAATCAGCGGAAATCTGGACGGCTCAAGGTTCTTTATCCGCAGGGCGCCGGTTACTTCCACCTGCAGGCCGGTTCCGTTGTGGACGCCAGGATTGGAGTATTGCGCGGGATCGAAGCGGTTTACTATGCTTTGACGTTGCCAAATGCCAGGTTTGAATTCAGTGGCTCAGCCGAAGTGGCCGACCGCACCATCAATCAACCCTGGACACAGGTTGTGCTCGAGGGACTGCGCCGGTTGGACGAAGGTATAACGCCCCAGGAAGCTTTCCCGGTGGGGTACGAATCCGAGAAGAGTGAATCTGGTACCGTCGAAGATAGTGCTCCACAGAGCAAGACGCAAATGCACGTACCGTCATTTCTCACATTTATCGGCAAAGAATCTATGGCGAAGCGGAAGCCGTTGTTTGCCTCAGCAGTCGTGGTTGCGGTGCTTCTCACGGTTGCAGCCGTCGGCGTGCCCGCCGGTTGGTACAACCGTACGAAAGTGTCAGCGGCCGCCGCAACTCAGTCGGTGGTTTCAACCCCCGTACAAGAGCCCATCTTGTCCTCGACTCCTGATGTATCGCAGTCCGAAGAAACTCTCGATACCAGTGCATCGGCAGATGATGGAGCAGCAACGGCAGCCAGACGCCAACGCGAAAGAGATCGTGCCAAGGCGCGTGACGACAGAGCAACGACTGCTAATCTACCAATTGGTGCTTCGTCTTCGCCAGCCGCGAACCGGATACCAGCGGCCACGAATGCGGGACCAAAACGGATTACGGTTAGCGTTACTTATGATGAGTCTGGTCGCGTGACACAAGCTTCTGGGGGAGATGCCTCGGCAATTCGGATAGCGCGTCAAAAGCGCTTTCCTCCCGGTAAAGCCGGCTCAGCTATCGTCACGATTCCAATCAACTAAAATAAAAAGGGTCATAGGGAAAAGGGGGTAACAGGGAAAAGACAAGAAGGTAGCCTTTACCCTTTTACCCCTTCTCCCTTTTACCCGGTCTTAACTTTCACCATCCCCAGTATTACAAGCAGCGCCCGTTTCAAGCCGGCTTCGCGCTCGCTGGGATCATACCATTCATCAAGGGTGTGGGAGCTTCCTGACATTCCTCCCCCGCCGAGTGTGATTGCGGGTAGGCCCAGAGAAATAGGCACGTTCGAATCGGTCGACGCCTGGTCCAGGCGCGGCCTGAAACCTAAGGCGCGCGTTGCCTCTTGAGCCAGTTCGACTAACTGAGCATCGGGCCGCGTTTCGCCGCTGGGCCGTTCGCCTATTAGCTGAAGGTTAAGTTCCAACGGCAGATCATCTTTCCGTCGGCTGGCATTCTCGTCATCTGCGGCTTCCCTGACGGCCCGGCGAAAAAATGCATCAAGCCTGAGTAGCTCGTGCTCACTAGCTGACCGAAGGTCGACCTCCATGACCGCCTCGCCGGGTATGGCGTTGACACTTGAGCCGCCTTCGATGCGGCCTACATTGAAAGTGGTCCTGGGCTGCCTTGGTGCGGGATAGGAAGCCAGTCTGGAGATTGCGCGTCCCAGGGCGTGAATTGGATTGGACACGCCGAAGTCGGCCCACGAGTGACCGCCTGTTCCGCGCAAGCGCACTCGATAGCGCCGCGAACCAAGCGCGCCATTAGTGATTCGATCTATTCCACCGCCATCAAAGCTGATAAATGCATCAATCCGTTTGGCCCAATCGCCCTTGCCGAAGAGATAGCGCACGCCCCGAAGATTGCCTGCACCTTCTTCGCCCACTGTCCCCACAAACAGAATTGAGCCCTCGGTTACAATTCTCACTACGGCGAGAACTCGAGCGATTGCGATTAGCGCAACCAATCCACAGCCATCGTCCGAGATGCCGGGCGCCAACAATTTGTTTGCCATGCGCCGGACAGTGAAATCCGTTCCAGCTGGAAAAACTGTGTCGAGGTGGGCGCTGACAACCAAGAGAGGAGAAAGCGAGCGTCCTCTCCGCAATGCCAGACAGTTGCCTTCTTCGTCTATTCGGGCATCCTCCAAACCGATTTCGCCAAACCTCTCGCAGAGATAGTCAGCTCGTCTCTGCTCGTCAAAAGGAGGCGCTGGGATCGAGCAAATCCGGATCTGTTCCTCGGTGATCTCTTCTGCGTGAGAATCGAAAAAACTAAAGGCCACCTGCACGGAAGGCGACGCCAGTAACTCTTCGATGATTTTGAATGCCGCTATGATAACCGCGGAAGTCATAGTGATCGACCCATGTCCTGGAATTTAAGTATGCGCATAAGCATCCAGACCGAGGTCTCACTCAAACGAGTTGGAAAATTTCGTCGGCGGCCAATACCGCGGACGATCTCTTGGCGTGTTCATAGATCCGATTAACCCGCTCGTCACTAGGCTCAATGCCTCTCTTCTCAAGCCAATAAATCACATTGGACTTACCACTCATGGGCCCAATCTCAATGACTTGCTCAAGCCCAAATTGACCGGCCGGTACGCCCGAGTAAACAAGGTCGGCGAGTGCTCGGTCACCTTTCCGGTAACTCTTGATCACTGCGGCGGCGTGTACGCCAGTAGCTGTGCGAAAGGCATCGCGCCCAAACACGGGATAATTAAAAGGTATTGTCCACTCACATGCGGACGAGGCGAGTTCGCAATACTCGCCGAGTCGTGCCAGGTCGTTGCTGATCCAGCCCATGAGCTTGAGGTTCACCAGCAACTGGTCCATGGGCGTATTGCCGACTCGCTCGCCCATCCCCAGGGCCGACCCATGAACTTGATCCGCACCGCCTTCGATAGCGGCGATCGAATTGATCACACCAAGTCCTCGGTCCTGATGCCCATGCCAGTCGAGTCTCACATTTCCGCCTTGCTCCTCGATGTTGTTTTTAACAAACCGCACGACCGCGCGCGCGCCATCGGGTGTAGAGTGGCCCACCGTGTCGCAGACACAAACCGCTTTTGCCCCGCATCGGATTGCGGTCGTGTAAAGCGCGCGTAGCGTTTCCGGGTCCGCGCGGGTGGTGTCTTCCGTGACGTACATCACGGGCACGCCTTCATTGACCGCAAACGTCACCGCATCTTCAGTCATTTCGAGGAGTCTCTCCAGCGTCCAGTCCTCCGCAAAGAACCGCACTGATGAAGAGCCGATGAACGTGCAGGCTTCGATAGGAATTCCGGCCCGTTGCGAAATTTCGATAATGGGAATGATGTCATTGCGATGAGTACGCGCCGCGCAGTTGGGACGGATCTTGAGTTTCCTATCGACTATCTCACGAGCCAAACGCTCAACGCCTGCCGCATGAGTCCCACCCGCTCCGGGCAAGCCAATATCAGCTGTATCGATACCCAGCGCATTCATCAGATGGAGCAGTTCAATCTTCTTCTCGACCGTGGGTTCGCGAACTGAAGGTGATTGCAAGCCGTCGCGCAGAGTTTCGTCGTCAAAACCAATGTGACGGTTAGGCTTAATCGCGGGTTCAATATTGTTCCAATCGTAAACTAATTCATTAACAGACACCGTTGTAGAGACCTCCAGCGACAACTACATTGAAAGAATTACAGGGAGAATTGATTACAACAATGGCGACAGTCAATGTCAAGATAGCTGCCGAAGCGACTCGGGAAAACGGAGACGACGGGAATTGCAGATTGCCAATTGCCAATTGCCGATTTCTTTGATGGAGCGTTGAATCGGTTCATTAAATCGGTAATTGGCTGGCAATCGGCAATTCCCGCTGTCCCCGCCCTCCCTTTGACGCAAGCTTCGCTCTGGTATAGCCTCTGACGCGTTTCGTTAACAGGCAACTCTCGTCGGTAATCAGGCAATTTTGAACCGGTCGCAATCCCTATCCCCAATCAAAACGATTGCTCTAGGCTCGGACCGCGCTGCGAAAATCATGGCGGTACGCGCCTGCGTGGCGCGCGTTGCATCAATCGACCCATCGTGGGCCGAAGCCAATGTCGTGGCGCGTGCCGTCAGTACCAATGCGCCCGCGATGCCCTTAACCGACTGGGAGCTTATGCAGGGCGCGCGGGAAAGGGCGTTGGCAGTCCGTGACGTGCTTCGCGGCCAGCGTCTGGAGGCCGAGATATATGTCGGACTCGAGGGAGGGTTTCACTCGATTTCGATTGAGGGCGAGTGGCACACGTTTCTACGCGGATGGGCCTACGCCTCTGACGGCAAAAACGGGTCCTTTGGATCGTCGCCTTCAATAACCGTCCCGGAGGCATTAGCGAAAAGAGTGATCGAGGGCCGACGCGAGTTAGGTCTGGTGATTGACGAAGTTTCAGGCAAGCGTGACACCCGCAGTCGCGAGGGAGCCTGGGGGGTTCTTTCGCGCGACCTCGTCACCCGCTCGCTCAGTTTTGAGTTGGCGCTGATCGCGGCCTTTGCCCCGTTCTACAATCCTGAGGTATACGAGAAGACGCATAAAGGAACTTGATGATGGACGAGTTGATTGTTCAGGGTAACGATGAACCGATGCCACACCCTCGCACAATGCCAGGCTGGGTTGAAGTGATTTCCGGCGCGATGTTTTCCGGAAAGTCAGAGGAGCTTATTCGCCGTCTGCGGCGGGCGAAGATTGCGCGGCAGAAGGTCCAGGTGTTCAAACCGGAAGTCGATTCACGTTATTCAAATGACCATATTGTTTCCCACTCCGAGATGCGCCACGAGTCTTCCAAGATCCGCACCGCAGCGGAACTGCTTGCCACGATCGACCCTGATACTGAAGTTGTGGGAATCGATGAAGGTCAGTTTTTCGACAACGCACTTGTTGATGTAGCAAATCAACTTGCACATCGCGGCGTGCGCGTGATCATTGCAGGATTAGATCAGGACTACACCGGCAAACCCTGGGAACCAATGCCTCAACTCCTCGCCATCGCCGAGTACATCACAAAAACTCACGCTATCTGCATGAAGTGTGGCCAGCCGGCCAATTATTCCCAACGCATCTTCGAATCCGAAGAGCGCGTCGCCGTCGGCGCCACCGGCATGTACGAAGCCCGCTGCCGCCGTTGCTTCGTCCCCCACGCCGACGCCCCGACTGTGCATTCTAATTGAAAAGTTCGCTTGAGGTGCTTCACGCGTCGCCGGATGGCTGGCGAGAGGTGGAAGAACACCTCATGATTGGGCAAGTGGTCGAGCCATTGGGGCTATTGAAGGTTCCATCAGAAGAGAAACAAATAACTACCTCAGGCTACGACAGGGCAAATTGGGGAAGCGTAGTCTTCGAAGCGGTCACTGCTCATCCATATGGGTTTTCGCGTCAAGAATGGCTTCCAGCTCTGCAACAGCAATCAGGTCCTTCGCACGACCAGCCGTTCGTTTCGCAAGAATCAGTTTGTCCAGCGCAATCACTTTGAACTCATGTCCTAAAACTTGAAATGATGAAGCTCCCTCAATGGCTTGGTCATACGAACCTATTCCGCGGACCTCGCCGAGCAGATCAAGATCCCCGACATCCGTAATGAAGGTGAAGTTGAGTCCTTTGCGAAGCGTTTCGGCATCCAGAAGAAAGGGGAGGTCAGCCGGAGCGTTGCGCAGTCTGGCATTTACAAACTGAAGGGCTGCTGCCAGCCTTAGGAGATTTGCTGTTGTCCGTGAGTAGCAAACATCCAAGTCAGTAGTGGGGATTGCTGAGCCGTGCAAAGTGCCGGCAACGCCGCCAACGATAACGCATTCGATCTCATGGCGGCCGAGCAATTCAAGTTGGCTCCTAACTGCTTTCATGCGCAGTTGCTTCCGATGGTGGGATCAGACGCACGTTTGCTTTCAACCAAGCAATTCCCGCCAGGTGATCGTCCAGTTTGCGGATTCTTTCCTCCGGCGTGAGCCGTAGGTTCTCAAGGGTCAGCGTCAGATCTATCCCAAATTCAACTGCGCGCTCTGCCGCCGACCCGGGCGGGGGATTGAGGAAATAGTCTTCGTCGACGCGCATGGCGTTCGTATTATAACACCCAGAGTAATCGTTCAAGGATTAGATCCTATGACTGCATGGCAGACCCGGGTAACCGATGCCGCAACGCTCGCCATCGCTGAGTACATCCTTCTAACCAGCAACCCTCTATTGAAAGAGTTGATACTGAGTCGACCAGTGCCTGAGTTCAGGCAACGGACTCTTTCGGTTGGGCCTTATACTCGCGAAAATCCGCGCGCAGGGTGAGCATCTCAGCTCGAGTCTGATTGGTGAGGCCTTCGATGCGATCAAGGCGAATCTCAATCTCTCCCCGAAACAATTGAAACTCATTTCGCAGTCCGCCAAACTCGTTGCGCAGTCCGCTAAAATCATTGCGCAGGGCGCCAAGGTCATCACCCACTGAGTTGATGCGTTCAAGAATAGTTTCAAGTGTTGGTTTAGTCACGGCTTCGTCGGAATTCATTTCCATGGTCACTACTCCTTATGAGGTTGAGGCTAGGTTCCCTAGTATACGCCCCGACTCGCATTCGGTAAATAAGTATTGAGAGCGGGCCACTACTTAGCTGTTTGCCTGCTGGCCCATGCATGGTATCCTACGGCTTCCCCTTAACCCCCTCTTATTAAAAACCGCGCCAGGGCGCTTGAATTCCGGAGACCTCTGTCATGAAAACCGTCAAGCCATCCATTCTTATCTGTCTTGTTATGACAGCCGCATTGATCACAATCGGCAGCTCCTGTCAGCCTGCTGCCAATACAAACACCAATGCAAACCTGACTGTTAATGCCAACTCAACCCCGGCTAACGTAAACACCAACGTCTCGATGGTCCCGACCACTGGTATTGCGACGCGCGAACCAGACCGATATCGCGCCACCCTGGTCCTCACCGCGGAAACTGAAGGTGGGCAAAAGACGATCGGTATCCCGACTTTGTCTGCTGAAGTGGCGCGCAGTGGCGCCGATCGCCGCGTTTCATTCAAACTGCCGGACGGCTCGGATCTCATTTACCTCGAAAAAAGTGGTGTGCATACTGTCGTCGCACCGGGCCGCAAGCAATATGCAGAGCTCACGCCTGAAGCTACCGGGTTTCAACTGCACAAACTGATGACTCCGGGACAACTAACCTCGCGCCTGGAAGATCTGAAAGGCGTCGAGCGCGTGGGTGAAGAGACGATCACAGGGCGCACTGCTGAAAAATATCGCTACGCGACTAGCAGAAACACCGGCACACAAGCAGGCGAAGTCAGCGCTGAAGCATTTGTTTTTGTTGACAAAGAAACCGGTCTGCCCCTGCGAGCTGAACTGTTCACGGAGGCCAGCGGAAATGTTCAGGGAGTGAAAGGAGCGAAGATAGTCGCGGAGATGCGGGACATTAGCACAAATGTTGACGACTCGCTGTTTGAGGTGCCGGCAGGGTTTAATAAAGTGCCACCTCAGCAGGTCAAACAGCAAATAGACGCCTTGACAAATGCGGCGGCTGCTTTAGTTAAAGCGCTGCTGAGTAATATGGCTACGCCGGGTAGTGCCACGCCCAGCGCGTCACCAACTGCGACATCATCGCCTTCGCCTTCGCCGCGCGATTAGGGAGGAGGATCCTGATGAGATACGTGATCATTCTTCTTCTGGGGTTGATCGTGGGAGCAGGAGCCGCGGTGTTCTTCCTTGGCATACCGCGCGCGAAGTCTATGCCGGGGATGCAGGTGCAAGCTCCTGAAGCCAGTGGCGATCCGGCCGGCACTGTCGTTATCACTCTCACCAACGGCTTCGTTCAAAAGTTTCTGGCCACGATTTTTCAGGACCTGGGCGCACCTTCGTTTCAACTCGCCGGCAGGGAACCCGGAGAGAACTCTACAGGCATCGAGCTCATCGCTTTCCAGTCAGGCTGTACCAACACGATTACCCTCGCGCCGGAAGGCAGCAACATAAAAACAGAAGTTCAATTTGCTAACGGCAACATCACCGCTCCGCTCGCATTTAGTGGTAGTTACAATCTGCTAGGCAACTGTATGCAGTTTAAAGGTTGGGCACAGACCAGCATCCAGCTCCGTTTTGAGGAGGGAAGCCAAACTGTCTACGGCCAGGTGAACGTTGAGGGGGTCAACCTGGAGGGTGTGAATCCCATTGCCAACAACTTCGTGACCGTGTTCGTGCGCAACGCTATCGACCAGCGCGTCAACCCACTTGAGTTAATCCGAGCCACACAACTACAACTCATGATTCCGGTAAGGGCGAGTAAGGGAGAGGTGAAAGCCCGGGTAAAAGACGTGCGAGCGGAAATGTTGGAAGGGTCGCTTAAAATGCACATCTCTTACGAATTCAGCGGCACCCGAGGCCAACAACCTCAAGGGTAATAAAGCTTCGCTCAAAAGACTACCGCCCGGATTTCAAATGAAGTCCGGGCGGTGTTGTGTTTAGGGTGGTCGCTGAGGAACCATATCAGGGCCAGGGTTACGCAGGAAATCTGACCTTGGCTACTTCTTCTTCCGGCGAATCGTGTTGCGGCGCTACTCCCACACCGTGTTCAAACGATAAGGCGCCACCGAGCCATCCCGAAATGGAAATCAGAATTACGCCGACAAGGGATAACAGAAAGGGAATCTTAAGGCCGTAATCTACCCAGACTGCGCCGACGTTCATTCGCAGGAAAAGACTAGCTGCAAATATTATCAACGCAATAATATTCAAAATGGCGTGCCAGTTAGCTATTCGCTTAACCTTACCATTCGTGATCGCAGACCAATCAATGAGGCCTGGTAGTGCTGCCGCAATAGCGCCCAGGCATCCTGCCCCAAGCAAGAACTTTGAGATCACAAGCAGACTCGGCCCGCGCCAGAAATAGAAGATCACGTCAGCAACAAATGAAGTGGTCCACAGAGCGAGTGGAAAGGAAATGATCATCGGGTGAATCGGATGACCTGCGATACTGGCTTTGCTTGCCATAAGCAACCTCCTTCAGCTAGCACTGAGCAGGAAAAAGAATGGCTGCAAAGTATTCTGTGAGCGGTGGGCAGGTCAAGTTTAAATGGGCCTGGGGCTCAGCCGCTCTACCTTGCGGAAAGGCTCTGGCTTTCCGGGACGCTGCATAAGACCTGAGGCTAACCTCCACATCCGGAAGCGTAGCCTCGAAGGCTTAAGAAAGAACGCGCGGAAAGTCATAGGCTTTCCGCAAGAGGTGCGGCTCAGCCGGTGAAACAAACCGACTGCTAACGACCCCTGATTACCAAACGGAGATCGGCTGCGGAGTTCGAACTTTAACTAACTTTGCCAGCGGGCTCTAACCAGAACTCCACTACGGCACAACCGCGATCAGTCACCTTCACCTTTTGTTCAGGCGCTCCTGCCACCTTCGACTGCCGGGGCACGGACAGTTTGACTACATATGGTCCGGCCGGCAAACCTTCGACTCGAAATTGGCCTTTCATGTCTGTTTTGATTTCTCTCTTCGTAAGCCCCTCGATTGTTATCTTAATACGCTCCAGGGGTTGATTTTCATATGCACCAGTTTTGGTCCTTCGGTTTTTGACTACTCTACCGCTGATCGTCGCTCCTGGTTTTGCTGTGGCCAACCCACGAATGTAGCTCAGGTCTTCGGCGGCCCTGGAGATGGATCTGGTTCTGGAGCAAATGCTTGTTGAGAGTTTTCCCTCATACCCAGAAGCGTACACGAGATACTGCTGGGTCGGAACAAATCCAAATCCACAATCACCGCCGCCCATTGCTGTCGTCACTTCTACCTCCGAACCTGTTACGCCGTGAAAAGGAGAATCCAGCGAGAAACGCACGGCCCGGCTGCTGCTTTCATAATTGCCCTGCTTAATAGTGATGATGCGGCTGTCGATAACGGTACCGACGAAAACCGCCGACGCTTCCCCGAACGCTTGACACGGAACGCGCTCAAGACAGGTGCAGGCGAGCGCATTGCCCGCACACAGCGCCACCAAGCTGAAAACCGTAATAGCAATAAATAGCCATCTCATCAGGTTACCCCTTATTCAACTCACGTTGGTGGTTTCACCGAAAGAGCGGAGTTCTCGGCCTTTTCGATATACTGCGGCGTTGCGGTTTCCCCTTCGGCAAGCCTTCGTTGGCGCCCGAAGTGCTCGACAATTTCATTAGCGGTTCTCAATCCCACGAAAGGCGAGAGTTCTAAAACGCTGGCAAGCGCAACTCGTTGAATCGAACCGAACTGCCTCAGCAAACGAGTCTTGCGCTTATCACCAACCCCGGGTATGGCAGTGAGTTCGGAGGTGAAGTCCCGCAACTCGCGGCGTTTGCGATGGTAAGTGACGGCGTAACGGTGTGTTTCGTCGCGAATCATCTGCAGCAAGCGAAGAATTAATGAATGAGAGTCGAGATAAACTGGTTCATCCTCTCGCCCTTTCACCAGCAGATGCGACACATCGTTGTGTCGAAAAGGTGGTTTGACTATCCCAAGCATCGGGATTGCTTCCAGATCGAGTTCGCGCATCGCATCGGCAGCCGCACTGAGTTGACCCTTGCCTCCATCGATCATGACTAAATCCGGCAACGGCTTTTCTTCATCCAGCACTCGGCGATACCGACGAAAGACTGCTTCACGCATAGACGCCACATCGTTTGACCCTTCGACCGTCTTAATACGGAACTTGCGGTACTCGGAGCGATTCATTTTTCCGTTTTCGGAGACCACCATACCGGCTACATTCTCCGCCCCTTGAATGTTGGAAACGTCGAAGGACTCGATGCGAGTTGGAAAACGGGGCAATTCCAAGGTCTCCTGCAACTCCTCGAGCACTAGTTTCATGTCCGGCTTAAGCACCCGAAACCGCTGCTCAAACGCCAGCTTCGCATTCTTCTCTCCCAGATCAATTAGGTCGCGTTTCTCGCCTCGTTGGGTATGCAGAATCTTGACGCGGCGACCCTTTCGCTCGCTCAAGGCCCGTTCCAGCAGTTCGCGATCTTCGAAGTCTACCGGCACGTGAATTTCTTTAGGCACGTAATCGGTCGTGTAGTACTGGGCCAGAACATCACTTAAGAATGAAGCGGGATCGAAATCGCCTTCCGGCAGATCCTCCCAGAAAAATTCGCGGCGCCCAACGATGTGACCTTCACGCATTGTAAATAACTGCAACGCCAACCGGCGGCCCTCGCGATAGTAGGCGAAGATGTCCACATCCCTTTCGGGCGAGGTGGCCATCTTCTGTTGTTCAGAAAGCTTGATAACAGTCTTCCGGAGGTCGCGATACTTAGCGGCCATTTCGTAACGAAGATCGGTCGAAGCCTGCGTCATGCGGTCTGCGAGTGTATCGGCGAGTTCCTTATTCCGACCTTCCAGCAGCAGTCGCACATCCTTGACCGCTTCCTGGTACTGTGGCGGTGCGCACAATCCTTTGACGCACGGACCAAGGCAGCGTTTGATGTGGTATTCGAGGCAGGGTCGAGGAGCCTTACCGTCAATTTCGATATCGCAGGTGCGCAGTTGGAACGTTCGATTAATCAGATCGATGGTCCTGCGGGCCAGGCTGGCCGGCAAAAAAGGTCCAAAATAAAGTGCACCATCATTTTGTATCCGCCTCGTGATTACGACCTTGGGAAAAGGCTCATTGATCGTAAGCTTAAGGTGGGGATACGACTTGTCATCTTTCAGATTGACGTTGTAGCGCGGCTTATGTTTTTTAGTTAGCGTCGCTTCAAGTATCAGGGCCTCGACTTCGTTGTCAGTGACAATGAACTCGACATCAGCGATCTGTCTCAGAAGGGCATCAGTCTTACGGTCGAAGGGCCGCGCTTGAAAGTAAGAACGGACTCGGCTGCGCAGGTTTTTCGCCTTGCCAATGTAAATAGTCTTTCCCGCGTTATCTTTGTAGAGATACACGCCGGCAGAACGTGGAATTTCTTTTAGTTTTTCGTCTAAGGTCACTGCTTCGACAAGTGCTTTGGAATTACAGGGGATTTCGATTCATTTTAGCGTAGAAGCATTACGAATGCATTTTCGCAGGGTCTCACAGAACCGAGGAGCGGTAGAAGCTGTGTGGAAATCAAAAAATGACCTACGGTAATTTTGCAGGTCAGGAAGGCGGGCCCTTTCCCCCCCCAAGGTGAAGCCACTCCCCCTGGGAGATTGAGTTCGGACCGCTTGCGAGCCATCCGAGGAAGTTCCTTGGGAGGGATTAATTGTGTTTGTTAGCCAGCCTAAACGCTTTTTGTTTTCATCGTAAGAGCGGGACAGGGCGGGGTCCCCTGCGCGACAGTCGCGCTGGGGTGCTAGAGTCCGCCTTCCTGACCTGTTGATTACCGTAACCGCACCAGTACCCTGAAAGCGAGAGCCCTTAGTGAAATTTCCTTTCAGTTTGCCGTCTCAACGACAATTCGACGCCGTCGGTTTTGGCCTGAATGCCGTCGATCATTTAATCGTCGTTCCGGAATACCCGGCGTTCGACACTAAGGTGCGTTTCAGAGAGCATCAACAGTCGCCGGGTGGTCAAACCGCAACCGCAATGGTTGCTTTGCAACGATTTGGCTTGAAAACCGCTTACGCCGGGCGCTTTGGCTCTGACTCGGAAGGACAATTTGGACTTAGCTCGCTCAAGGATGAAGGCGTTGACATTGAGTACGCCGAAGTTGTCCCCGGGGCTCGCAACCAGATTGCTTTCATCATCATTGACGCGCGCTCTGGTGAGCGAAGCATAATCTGGGACCGTGATCAGCGCCTCGCCTACAGTGTTAACGACGCGCCCATCAGAATCTCCTCGCTGGGACGTGTCTTGCACATCGATGCTCACGACCCACCCGCGTGCGCCCGGTTGGCGCAGGCAGCGCGGGCGACGGGAACCATCGTGACCGCCGATATCGACAACATCTATGAAGGACTGCCCGAGCTACTGACCTTGATTGATGTCCTGGTCACTTCCAGAGAATTTCCACACCGGTTAACTGGGATCGGCGACGAACGCGCCTCGCTGGTCGAGCTGAAGGCGCGCTATGGCTGCGCAGTAGTGGGAATGACTATGGGCAAGCGCGGTGCGTTGATCTACTGCGATGGCCAGTTCCTGGAATCACCGGCCTTTGAAGTGCCGGGCGCCTGTCGCGATACCACCGGCGCCGGAGACGCTTTCCATGGGGGTCTTCTTTGCGGGTTGTTGCGCGGAGAAGACTTGGACACGAGTTTGAAACTCGCTAACGCGACCGCCGCTCTAAAGTGTCGCGCGCTAGGTGGACGGACGGCTCTGCCAACCAAGGCTGAGTTGGATGCATTCCTTACGTCGGCCAGCCAGATCTGACTCCATATTGCCTGTGCGATGGATTAGGTCAGTACTACACGCGGTAGCCAACGGCACTAAATTCAACCAGTCCTCAGCTACTCAAGGCTGGGTTGAGCGCTAGTATCCGCTGGTTGCCACAACTGGTTTCCGTGCGTTGCTGGGTCTTGTTTGGTCGAATACTAACATCCACTGGCTACCGCAAATGGTTCGGTGTTGAGCGGTGCTGGGGCCGGTTGAGTTTAGTATCCATTGGCTACTGCAAATGGTTCCGTGGTTGAGCGGGGCTGGGCTGATTGAATTTAGGATCTATTGGCTACAGCAATTATACGAATCACGCTCCTGTTGGGCGAGCGGCTTCACCCAGGTACTTTCGGAAGTGAGCCAGCACGCGCTGCCACGCATCTCTTGCGGCATTCGCATCGTAAACTTCCGGCCTGGTGTCGTTGAAGAAGGCGTGGTCGGCATCATAGCTGACCACTTCGAGCGGTAGGTTGTAGTCGCGCGCCGCGTTTTTCAACACCTCGACTTTTTCAGGAGTGATCCAACTGTCGAGCGCACCCGCAAAGAAGATGGTTGGCGCATTCAGTTTAGCGAGCACCTTCTCTTCTGGGATGTCTCCGTAAAAAGGAGCGGCAGCGGCAAGTTCGCTCATTTCACACGCCGCACGCAACGCAAAGGTGCCGCCCATGCAGTAGCCGGTAATGCCGGTCTTTTGTGCACCAAAGGCGGTCCGAGTCTTCACAATCGCCTCGCTAATTGTTTCCAGCCCATCAACCGTGTCGAGGTCGTGCATCAGTCGGGCGGCCACGTCTGAATCCTTAGTGACTTTGCCGCGATACAGATCGGGGGCTACGCAAACACAACCTTCCTGGGCGTAACGGCCGGCAAGATCGCGAATGTGATCGTTAATACCCCACCATTCATGGATCAAAATTACGGCAGCTGTGGTGTCCCCCGTTGGACGCGCAACGATGGCCGTGGTGGCGCCTCTGGAAGTGTTCAGGTTTAGTGTTTCAGTATTCATTTAAGAGATACCCCCTGCGATATTGAGTATTTAGTAAAGGTCTGGCGAGCCAAGATTATACCCTAGCTTGAAAACTGATTCTCGACGCGTAGCGTCGGCGTGAATTTAGCCCGGCCTTTTAAAACCGGAGGAAAGGAATCCTGTCATTAATTTCTGGTCGCTTCAGCGACGGCTGACGATCATTCAATCATCGCTAACGCGACAAAGTGTTCGGGCCTTGGCCCCGGCCTTAAGAGACGGCTAGACTAACCGTCGCCAGGCTACTAAACCGAAATCGTGGCGCTGCCGATACCGAAATAGAGCGTGATACTATGAATCAAAATACCTCGTGCATTCCCCAAAGCCGAAGGGGGCGACAGTGTACATTACCGAGACTGCTTATGATCTTCGCCTAACGTAAATCGCGAGATTTCTGCGCGCGTCGAATTATTCGTTTCCCAAGGAAGGAATATATGAAACTGTTTGCTCATTTATTTATCGTGATTGCCCTGACTGCAATTGGCCTGTTAGTGGTCAATCCCGAGGTTCAAACCTCCGCCGATGTGGTTTACAGGAACGGAAACGTCTACACCGTCAACTCCAGCATTCCCAAGGCTGAAGCCGTCGCGGTGAAAGCAGACCGCATCGTGTTTGTCGGATCAAATAACGAAGCGCAGAGGTACGTCGGCAAGAGCACCCGCGTGGTAGATCTGCAGGGTAAGACAATGGTGCCGGGAATGACGGATGCTCATCAGCACCTCCCCGGCGTTGGCTTTCGTGAGATGACGCTGAATCTCGAAGGCGTTACCAGCCTCGAAGACTTTCTGGGCAAAGTGAAAGGGCGGATTAACCAGGCAAGCCCCGGTGAATGGGTAACCGGCCGGGGTTGGATTGAGACCTTCTGGAAACCGCCTGTTTTCCCGACTCGCGCAGACCTGGACAAAGTTGCGCCAAACAATCCCGTAGTTCTTACTCGTGCGGATGGGCATGCTGCGGTGGTTAATAGTGCTGCCCTGAGGATCGCGGCTGTCGATAAAAACTCACCGAGTCCCTTCGGTGGGGAGATCTCCAAAGACAAACAGACAGGCGAGCCAAACGGAATGCTATTGGACGCCGCGCAAGGATTGGTAAGCCGTCATATCCCAGGCACCACTCCGGCAGATGCTGAGCGCGCGATCGAGCTGGGCGTCAAGCGTAATGTCGAGCTCGGTTGGACGCAGATTCAGGATGCCGGAGGTGGTTACCAGGAAATTGATCTTTATAGAAAGCTTTACGGCGCAGGCAAGATCAAGTTGCGCATCTACAAGGCCGTGCATGGACCTGGTCCAAGCTCCGCGCGGCTGCTGGCGGAAGGACCAACGATCGGAAGTTTCGATAACCGGTTTACCCTCCGGACAATCAAGGTTGTTTCTGATGGCGCGCTCGGTTCGCGAGGCGCCGCGCTGCTCGCACCTTATTCAGATGCTCCCGACACTTCAGGCTTTCTCACGGTCAAACCGGAGGAGCTGGGCCCAATGCTCCAAACGGCGCTGAAACAGGGTATCCAGGTGGAGACACACGCCATTGGCGATCGCGCCAATCGTTTCACGCTCGACGAATATGAGAAGGTTTTCAAGACCGTGCCTAGCGAACAACGCAAGATCGCCGAACCGCGTTGGCGTATCGAGCACGCTCAGATAGTCGACCCGTCAGACATCCCGCGCTTTGCCAAACTCGGCGTGATTCCTTCAATGCAACCTTCGCACGCAATCGGCGACCTGCATTTTGCGCCCAGCAGAGTGGGGATACCACGTCTGGCCGGCGCCTATGTATGGCAGACGTTCATCAAGTCGGGTGTAGTAGTTGCGGGAGGCTCGGACGCGCCAGTGGAGCGCGGTGAGCCGATGATCGAGTTTTACGCAGCGGTGGCCCGCAAGGACCAAAAAGGTTTTTCTGGTGAAGGTTGGCACACCGAAGAGGCTGCCACTCGCGACCAGGCGCTTAAGATGTTCACGATTTGGCCTGCCTTCGCTGCCTTTGAGGAAAAGCTTCGAGGCTCAATCGAAGTGGGCAAACTTGCCGACTTCACAGTCCTCTCAGCCGATATCATGAAGATTCCCGAGACGGAAATCCTGAAAACCCATTGTGTGATGACGGTGATTGGTGGCGAGATTGTTTACGAAGCGAAGTAAACGTATCCCGAAGGGATTTAAGTCAAAAGCCGTGGGCGAACGTTGCGCGACGCCCACGGAGGATGGGTTGAAAAGATTCTGACCCAGAAAGCGTAAAACGGAGCCAGAAGTGTGACCTCTTTCAGGGTCAGTCATTTTTCTTTCACCTATCCGTGGGCGTCGCGGAACGCTCGCCCACGTCTATTAACTTAGATCCCTCCGGGATGATGTGCCGAAAACCAAACTGGCCCACAACAGCGTTCGGCTAGATCATTAATCGTTAAGGAGCACCGATCTCATGAATAATTCCCCATTTGCTCAAAAACCCTCGCGCCGCTCTTTTCTCTCCCTGGCCGGCAAAGGCGTCGGTCTTTCCGCTCTGTCTTCATCGACTGTGGCGTCCCTTCTTAGAGAGGTCCAGGCGGCCACGAAAAGCGTCGCGCATTTGTCGCCGCAACAAACGGCAATGGATGAAGACTACTGGGCCGCCATTCAAAGATCTTTTTCGGTCACCCGCGGGATCATCAACCTGAACAACGGCGGCGTATCGCCCAGTCCGCGTATCGTTACTGAAGCCCTCGCGCGTTACATCTGGCAACAGGAGGATGCTACGGCTTACACCATGTGGCAGATCCTCGAGCCGCAATCGGAAACGATCCGGACCGGGCTGGCCGAACTATTCGGTTGCGATCGCGAAGAGATCGCCATCACCCGAAACGCTTCTGAGTCGCTCGAAATTCTTTTGATGGGCATGGAGTTAAAACCGGGCGACGAGATTCTCACTACTACGCAGGATTACGGGCGCATGCTGACTACCTTGCGTCAGCGCGAAAAGCGAGAAGGTCTGGTTTTGAAGTTGGTCAAAATCCCTATTCCGCCCAGGAATCTTGACGAGATCACTACGGCGTTTGCCGCGGGGATTACCGGTCGCACACGTCTGATCCTGATGTCGCACATGGTTAACATCACCGGGCAGATCACGCCCGTGAAGGCTGTTTGTGAAATGGCGCGGGCCAAAGGAATCGAAACGATTGTCGACGGCGCTCATTCCTTTGCGCAATTTGATTTTCAGCAGAAGGATCTTGGCTGCGACTACTTCGGCTCCAGCCTGCATAAGTGGCTTTACGCGCCAAAAGGTACGGGTCTGCTTTATGTAAAACGGGATAAGATTCCCGGCATCTGGCCCTTGATGGCAGCCGAGTCAAAACAGGCTTCTGACATTCGCAAGTTTGAAGAGATTGGTACGCATTCAGCTGCGCCTCGGCTGGCGATTGGTGAAGCCTTGCTTTTCCACAACGGGTTGGGAGGAAAGCGCAAAGAAGCGCGGCTGCGTTATCTGGCCCGCTATTGGATGAACCGACTCAAAGATGTAGCGAAGGTGAGCTTCAACACTTCGTTTGACGATAACCAGTCGTGCGCCATCGCCAATATTCACATTGAAGGGACGAACCCTTCGGCCATCGGTAGTTATCTATTCGACAAACATCGAATTTTCACAACGCCTATCATCCATGACGAATTCAAGGGCATCCGCATCACACCCAACGTGTATACGACCCTGGGCGAGTTGGAGCGGTTCTGCAACGTGATGGAAACGATCGCGCGGAAGGGCTTGCCGGCGTAGCATCGCTGCAATTGACAGCCCTTCAGTTTTCTCCTAAAGTCCGCCACACCAAGCCCGGTATTTCGTCAACATTTCCGCCGGCAAATCTCGTTGCCGGAGACATGGTTGGGACGGCGCGACCCGTACAGCCCGCCCGACTCTAACCCCGGTACGGAAAGGAGTCCCGCATGAAATCTCGACACACCCTAATTGGTTCGTTAGTACTGCTTATTTTGATTGTGGGTATTTCGGTGTTCGCTCAAGTCAGTCGTCCGTACCGCAACGGTTCTGTTTGGAACGTTGCGTTCATTAGAATGAAACCCGGCATGGAAACGGCTTATCTGAATTACCTCGCCGGTCCCTGGAAGG
>JBGTLM010000402.1:0-4208 GCA_041744135.1 Pyrinomonadaceae bacterium | reverse complement strand
GCGTGCTGTCTCGGAGAAGTAAATAAAGCGACCAAGCGGTTGATGGCTGATGCGGCCGATTCCGGTTAAAGGGCCTAGAGGGAGACACCGCGCAGGAGAGAGAATTCGACCTCATCGTGATCGGAACCGGCGCCCAAGCTTGAGGCAGTGCCCTGGCCGTGCCTCCGGATTCGGCCCAGAGGAGAGAGCATTCTTTCACATCATTCGCCTTAGTTCCTGCCCTCCAAACTCCTTGAATCTTGCCGAACCGTAATGAACCGTATAGATTCATGCTGATCTCGTTGACTAATCCGAGAAGAAAGGTTAATAGAAACAATGAGCGAGCTACTAACACCTATAGACGCGGCTCAATTGGCAGGCGTTAGCTACCCGACCCTGAAACAATGGATCTACAAAGGTAAGATTCGTTCGACGAAAACTGCGGGCGGTCATCACCGAATTGCCCGTAGCGAGATCGAACGTGTTACCGGAGCTAATCGGAAAGTATCGAGGAAGGGAAAACCCGTCGGTCTTAACGCAATCAGCGGGCGCAACAAGCTGCCGGGTACAGTTACTGAACTCCGTTTCGAAGGATTGTTGGTGCAGGTAACGATTGATGTGAAGGGTCACGAGATCACCTCGATCATTACCAGCGATAGCGCGCGAGCTTTGGGTTTGAAAGAAGGCGTTCAGGTTTACGCTCTTATCAAGGCTACGGAAGTCATGGTGATTCGAGGGTAGTCCCGCCTTCACTGAATTCCTTCAAGCTGCCAAGCCATTCAATCTCGGGAGGATCATGCAGTGCGGTTAAGGAGCCATGGTTCGATTTTCATTCTCGTTTACCTTTACTGCTTCACTTCGGTGGTTCACGCACAAGCTGGAAAAGCGGAACTCACCGGGGCAGTGCGTGATCAGAACGGCGCGATCGTTGCTCGGTCGCGAGTCGTCGTTACGGAAGTCAACACCGCCCAAAACTACCCGACAACCGTAACTGACAATGGCGACTACACGCTCACCAATTTGAAGCCGGGCACTTACACCGTTTCAGTCGAAGCGGATGGCTTTAGGCGCTTCGTACGTGACGGTCTGCGACTAGCAACGGGGGAGCGTGTGCGAGTGGACGTTGTGCTTCAGCCTGGAGCGGTAACTGAGAGCGTATTGGTCAGTCAGGACGCGTCGCTGCTGAGGACAGAATCGGGGAGTCTTGGTCAGGTAATCACAAACCGCAAGATTCTGGACATCCCGTTGAATGGCCGAAATTTTCTTTCACTCGTCACCTTGTCGGCTGGCGTTGCACAACCACCACCAACTCCAGCCGGTCCATCGTTTCCTCGAATCAACGGAGGACGTCCGCGCACCAATGAATATCTTTTCGATGGTATCTCGGTCCTCCAACCTGAGCCGGGCCAGGTGGCATTCTTTCCGATCGTGGAGTCAATTCAGGAGTTCAAGGTTGAAGTTAACAGCCCGCCGGCAGAGTTCGGACGCTTCAACGGCGGAGTCGTTAATCTGACAACTAAATCGGGCACCAATGAATTCCACGGATCGGCCTTTGAATTCGTAAGAAATGAAGCACTAAATGCTCGCAATCTATTCGCCCCAGCCACTGCCGCAAACCCCAACAAGCCAGTATTCCGTCGCAATCAATTTGGATTTGTAGTTGGCGGACCAATCATCAAGGATAAGACTTTCTTCTTTGGAGACTATCAGGGCACGCGGCAATTGATTGCCCGTGTGCGGACCTCGACGGTGCCGACGCTGGCGCAAAGGACAGGAAACTTCTCGTCCAGCCTGGGAGCGTTGCTGTTCCGGCAACCTAACGGTTCGATCAGTACGACGGTCACCGCCAATCCAGTTAACGTCACCGACACAAACAGCAACACGGTTCAGGCTCGTGTTGGTCAAATCTTCCGTCCTTCTGATCATCGTGCTTACGCCGGCAATCTTATTCCCGTAAGTACCTTTGATCCAGTTGCTTCATCGTTATTGCAGCGCTACCCAAACCCTACATCGAGTGCAACGGCGAATAACTTTACTCGCAGCGGCAACGAGCCCGACGATCAGGACCAGTTCGATGTTCGTTTCGATCATCGACTCTCAACTAATGACCAAATCTTCGGTCGCTTTTCTTACGCTAAAGGCCTCACCAGTCCGATAACGCCACTTCCTGACGGTAGCGGCAACATCACTGCCGGTGTGATAGGTCCAACTGACACGAAAGCCCGATCGCTCGCCTTGAACTATGTGCATGTGTTCAATCCCAGGCTGTTGAATGAGCTGCGTTTTGGCTATACAAGCAGAAAGATCGAGCGGCAGGCTACCCAACTCGATTCCTCACCATCGCAGAGTTTGAGTATTCCCGGCCTACCGACGAACGGAGCTTTTGAGAACACGCTGCCCACCTTCGCGATTGCGGGTTTACAACAGATCGGCTCACCGGCCAATACGGCATCTGACTTTCGCACGGACGTGACGCAGGTCTTTGACGCCATTTCAATGCAGCATGGCCGGCACTCCTTCAAGTTCGGGATCGACTGGCGTTGGGAACGGCTCGACGTAATTCAGCCAGCTTCGCCGACCGGTAATTTCAGTTTTAGCACGCTCTTCACTAACTCGCAGGCAATTCCCACCATCGGCTCCGCGCTATCAGGTTTTACTGGAAACGCTCTGGCGAGTTTCCTCCTCGGTCAGGTACAAACCTTCTCGATTGACATCCAGCAAAAAGTTCTCCGCCCGCGCGCGCACGTCCAGGAATATTTCGTCCAGGATGACTTCAAGGCCACCTCCGGACTAACAATTAATGCGGGCGTTCGATACACGCTCAACTTTCCTTCCACGGAAGCTGACAATCA
The DNA here is from genome assembly GCA_041744135.1 of Pyrinomonadaceae bacterium. Classification (GTDB taxonomy): domain Bacteria; phylum Acidobacteriota; class Blastocatellia; order Pyrinomonadales; family Pyrinomonadaceae; genus PSRF01. Next base: position 1,377 of record JBGTLM010000402.1, on the reverse strand, counting down.
GGGGGCGGTGTTTAATCTTCAGACACAGCAGCTGGAGTACCTGGGCCAGAATGGGTTTAGCGAATCTGCCCGCCGTTTGCACAAGCTCAATTTCGGGCCACGTTTGGGGATCGCCTATCGTCTAAATGACGAGACGGTGCTACGGTCAGGCTATGGATTGATCTGGATCGAGATGGCAGGTATCACCACGCCTTTCACCGCCCCGCAGTTCCCCTTCATTCAGACGGTGTCGCAACGGACCCTCGATAACATTAATCCCGCCTTCACGCTGTCAGCTGGGCCTACGGTGGCGCCGATTCCGCTGACGCCTGATGCGGGATTGGGCCAGGGGGTATTTTCAGTTGACGCAGATCTTGGGAGTGGCTACGCGCAGCAGTGGAACTTAACGGTGCAACGCGAACTCACGAAGAATATGGTAGTCGAGCTCTCATATGCGGGATCGAAGATCACTCACGTCGGTATTCCTGATACAAACATCAACCAACTGACCGCCGCTCAGCTTGCCATGGGCCCGGCACTGCTGGTGCGCGTTCCAAACCCCTTCTTCGGTCAGATACCTCGTTCGTCGAGTCTGGGAGATCCGACGATCCCGGTGGCACAGTTGCTGCGGCCGTTTCCCAGGTTCACTGGAGTCAGTCTCTATCGCAACAACGTGGGAAATACGAACTACAACGCTTTGCAAGCAAAGCTGGAACAACGACTCTCGCGTGGCCTATCGTTTCTCGTCAGTTACACGCGCTCAAAACTAATTGACGAAGCGTCTTCAGTATTCGATGCGTCAATATTAACGGGTCCAATAGCCAACTATCCGGTGGCCGATAGCTTCAATCGCAGACTCGAGCGGGATTTGTCGAATGGAGATATTCCAAATGTCTTTGTCACGAGCTTTACTTGTGATCTACCCATCGGCAAAGGCCGGCGATTCAATCCAGGTGGGGTCGTAGGTGCGATCTTGAATGATTTTGAAGTTGCTGGTGTGGTTACTCTACAATCGGGAATTCCGATCGCGGTAACTCAGGCCACAAACTTCAACGCCTTCGCGGGCTTCGGAACACAGCGGCCAAATCTGATCGCGAATCCCAATCTGCCGTCGTCGCAGCAAACCACCGCTCAGTTTTTCAATACCACGGCATTCACCGTAGCGCCGCAGTTTACTATCGGCAACAGCTCGCGCAACCCAGTGCGAGGGCCGCACTATCGGAACTTTGATATTGCGCTAATAAAGCGCGTTCATTTCACCGAGGCGATGAATCTGGAACTTCGCGCTGAGGCCTTCAACCTGACGAATACGCCGCCGTTAGGAGCGCCCAATGCGGTTCTTGGGCCGGGATTTGGTTCAATCACATCGGCTGGCGATCCGCGGGTGATTCAATTGGG
>JBGTLM010000401.1:0-4618 GCA_041744135.1 Pyrinomonadaceae bacterium | reverse complement strand
GCATCGATGGTGACGCCGCGATAGAGTGAGTCTTCCGGATGAAGTATCAAGCGGTCGCAAGGGTAGGAGAGTCGGCGCTCTTCGAGAGAGGTTCCCCAGGTACTGGCGATGGTCATTGCATTCGCAAGCTACGCAGTGTCGCCAACAATAACTGCACAACATTCAAGCATGTTCGCGGCTTTCAAGAATGAGAGAAAGGCGCTCCGAATTTCGTGATTCTTCGTGTCAGTTCGTGGATCGCCTTCCGTGGTCAAATCATCGATCCAAGAAATCCACGAAGCCTTGAGAAAAAAGTCAATTGAAGACACTACCTCTATATGGGTCGACGATCTACAGAATCACCGAGCATTTGGCGGCAATGCGTTCGCATTTCCATTTACGAAGCGATCGAACCAGTAAAGCTGCCAGTTTAAACTCTCAACCAGATGCCTGGGTTCACCAGTGCGGGTGAGATTGTGGTTCTCCCGCGGAAACATCACGATTTCAGTGGTCACCCCATAGTGTTTTAGCGCACGAAACCACTGTTCACCCTGCTCGAGCGGGACGCGAAAGTCGTTGTCTGAATGCAGGATTAGAGTGGGCGTCTTAACGTTCCTGGCATACTTCAGCGGCGAACGGTCCCAATATAGATCGAACTTCTCAAACAGGTCGCCGCCAAAATCAGGCGAGTGACCATAAGCGCCGTCGCGCGTGCCTTCGTCTGAAATGAAGTTAGTCACGCTGCGCAAGGTTACCGCCGCCTTGAAACGATCGGTGTGTCCCACGATCCAGTTTGTCAGGTAGCCTCCATAGCTGCCGCCTGTAACACCCATGCGTTCGCCGTCCAGCCAACTGAATTTTCTAAGCGCCGCGTCCACACCATTCATAACGTCGACGTAGTCCTTACCACCCCATTCGTTGACAATCCCGCGCTCGAATCTTTGACCATAGCCTGTCGAGCCGCGCGGATTTGTGAACAGCACAGCATAGCCCTTTGCAGCATAGACCTGAAATTCGTGAAACCAATCGACTCCATACATTGACGCCGGCCCACCATGAATATTCAAGATCAGGGGATACTTGTTGCCTTCTTGCCAGCCCGTGGGCTTAACCACGAAGGCGTCGATGTCCCAATCGTCGGCGCTCTTGTATGAGAACCGCTCGACTTCTGCAAGTTGTAATTGTTTCCAAAGCGCTGCGTTAAGACTTGTAAGTCTGCGCTCGTCGCGCCCGTTCAAATTTGCGACGTAAAGATCGTCAAGGTGCTTGAAATCGTTGACCATGTAAACCATGGTCCCGGTAAGCCAGTGGAAGTCCACGTTACGAATTGCGCGGGCACCGGAGGTCACCGGTACCAAAGTTTTCTTCGCCAAATCCACGCGGAACAGATGCGTTTCGCCCTTCACGCCGGCCTCGAAATACAGCGACTTGCCATCGTTCGACCATTCGAGACCGCCAGGAATCAGATCGAGTCCGTTTGCCGCCAGTACCGAGGCGGCTCCGCCGCGCGCCGGTGCGAGCCAAATTTTTGGATGATCGCGTTGCCTTACCACCCCCACATAGGCAATCATCTTTCCATCCCGCGACCAGCGCGGGCTGTCGTCAGCCTCCTCGTGATCAGAGATCTTCGTCAAGGCGCCACCGTCAGCTGAGATCACCCATACGTCCGTATTGCGATTCAGGTCATACTCTTTCCCGGTGCGATTCGAAACAAAGGCGATGCGAGTACCATCCGGCGCCCATTGCGGATCGCTATCGTTCCAGTCGTCGCCCTCGGTAATCTGTTTCGCGCTACCGGATTTCACATCTACAACCCAGAGGTGCGTGCGACGGTCGTCGAACCAGCCGGTGTCATTAAACTTGTAGGAGGTGTTCTTATAATGCCTGACGTCACTGCGTTCCCTGCTCTCAGAGCGGCCATCGCTGGGGCCCGTACGGCTGACCACTACCATTTGATTGCCGTCGGGCGACCACCGAAACGTACTGACGCCATTCCTTAGATTCGTAACTCGGTGAGCTTCGCCACCGCTCATTGAAAGCGCATACACCTGCGCGCGTGGCGGTTCCGATGGCGCCGATCCGGTCGGAGGCGCCGGAGCGGGACTCGGTGCAGTCGCCGGCCCGGTTGCTGTCGGCACGGGTGAAGGGTTCGGATTGGCAGCCGAAGTTGGTGCAATTGGATCGCCTGGTCTCGATGAAAGAAATGCCAGCCATCTTCCATCAGGACTCCAGCGTGGCGAACTAGACGCTTGTGCGCTCGTCGTAAACTGCCACGGCGGGCGGCTCCCATCGGTGGCCGCCATCCAGATCGAAGTCGCCCGACGATTCTGTGCGCGATCAACTCTCGTTACCACGTACGCGATCAGCTTTCCATCGGGAGAAATCTGCGGGTCAGTCACAAAGTGAAAAGCGTAGTAGTCTTCCGGCGTAATGCCGCGCGAAACTGGCTGCTGCGCTAACGACACACACGCGATGGAGAGACAAAACGCGAGTAATGGAGCGGACAACCGGCGGTTGATTTTCATTGAGTACCCTTGCTGATTGATTGAAACTGGAGCTTACTGCAGTAGCATTGGACGGCAAGATAGAAAGGCGCTTTGAGTTCGTGATTTTTCGTGGGATTTCGTGGAGCGCCTTCCGTGGGCAAAGACTCGATCCGCGAAATCCCACGAAGCCCCACAAAAACAAAGCCTTTAAAGTCGAATGAGAGACACTCCACTAGCTACCCCTATCGTCAGTAACTTTTCTTCGGGACTTAGGGTCTGAGGCGAGTGCGCACTAACAGATCAGGGAAGCGTGGATCGGATCGAAGCGTTCTGAATACCGGATCGACCTTGAGATTCATCAGCCAGATGTGGCGTTCTTCCTCAGCTTTGTCCAGCCACTTAAAGGCCTGATCCTTTTCGCCTAGGCCCGCATAGATGGCGGCGATGGTATAGGGTGAGACGTAGCGGCGCCCCTGCAAATCGCGCAACTCGTTAAGCACATTTTGCGCTGCCGCCTTCTGTCCTGAGGAGGCGTAAGCGTGGCCCAGTAGCGCCAGCATCAGTGGGCTTCCGGAAAGCTTGACGCCCTTCTGAAAGTCGCCGATTGCTTCGCGATACATGCCCTTTTGCTCATAGGCGAGGCCGCGATAACGAAGCGCCGGGAAAGCGTTGGGGTCAAGCTCCAGGATTTTGGTGCCCTGCTCGATCGCCCGATCGTTCTGACCAGCCAGGTAAAGAATCCAGCCCAGGTGCGCACTGGCAGTAGAGGAGAGTGGTTCAAGGTCCTGAGTTCGCGTCGCTTCCGCGATTGCTTCGTCGAAACGCTCAAGCGCTACCAAGTAGGAGCTGTACCATTGATGCGCCGGCGCATATGACGGTTGGAGTTTGATGGCTTCCCGAAACCCTCGCTCGGCCTCAACCCGGTCGCGATCCCAGCGAAACTTGATAAACGCCAGCGAGGTGTGGGCCTCCGCCAGGCTCTCGTCGATTTCCAAGGCCTTGATAGCAGCCTCCTTGGCTTTGGGGAAACCCTCCTTGGGCTGACTTGCCCCGTAGACCACCAGCATGTTGTAGCAATCGGCGAGCCCGGCATAAGCCGGGGCATAATTCGGATCCGTGTCAATCGCCTGCTGGAAGTACTGAATTCCTTGCTGCAGCTCGCTTGCGGTGCGCTTGTTCCAGGAATTACGTCCTTTCAAATACAATCGGTAAGCCTCTAATTGTTTCTTCTCCTCGACATTCAATCTCAGACGCAAGTTTTCGAATATGTTGCGCGCGATGTCGTCCTGCACGATAAGGATGTCAGCCAGTTTACGGTCGTAAAGCTGTCCCCAAATCTGCGCAACCTTTTCCAAGTCAATTAAATCCGCTTGAATGCTGATGGTGTCTCCGTGCCGGCGCACTCGACCGGTGACGACGGCACGAACGTTCAACTCGCGACCGACCGCGCGCGGGTCGATGTTTTGGCCCTTGTAGTTGGCGACCAAACTGCGCGGGACCACTCGGAGTTTCGGAAGTTTGGAAAGACTGTTGATGAGACTCTCGGCGATCTTGTCGTTCAGGTACTCAGTATCAGCACCCGCTGCCTCATCGGAAAACGGCAACACCGCTATCGATGCGATTGGGCCGGCGCCTGCATCGCCGGCTTCGCCTCGTCCGGTGAGGTAAACCACGCTGATCAAGGCGACTAGAAAGATACCCAGCGCTAATGCGAGCGCTTGTTTGCCGAAACCGGTCGATACGAAGGGTGCGCGCGAAGTAACCGGTGCCTTTACCTGACCGACTCCGTTTTGGGCAGCACCACCTCCCCAAACGGTCTGCGCGCTTGGGGACCCCGGTCCATTGGAATCGGCCCCAACTGACGACGGCGCTTCCGCGGATCGCCCGACCGGTCCGACCTCGAATTCATTACCATTGTTCCGCGGGTCGAAGTCAGAGGTCACCGCGTGATTTCCGTTCTTAGTGGCTTCCCTGACAGTTGCAACAAACCGATAGCCTCTGCGGGAAATTGTTTCTATGAACTGCACTCCGCCCGTGGTTTCGCCCAGAGCCTTTCTGAGAAGAGAAACGTTTTGGGTCAGATTGCCATCCTCGACGAAGGTGTCCGGCCACACCCTCTTCATCAAGTCGTCTTTTTCAACTACGTGACCACT
>JBGTLM010000400.1:0-3814 GCA_041744135.1 Pyrinomonadaceae bacterium | reverse complement strand
TGCCTGCTGCCGCGGCCAACATCTTCGACCCCATCGCCGTCCCACATGTTCGAATGCTCCGCGTGGCGCAAAATCTTCTGGTCACCGCCGGAGCATTAAGGCGCTGCGAAGCTTCGACCAGCCCAAATCATCGACAGAAGCCCAGAGGCGGACAGCGACATGCCGACCGGGGCGGTTACCCCGAGCTCCGCCGCGGTGAATAGCAGTGGTTTTGACCCAGATGTAGACATTTACGGGCTGCTCGGTGCTTCCCGCAAGCGGACGCTCGTTCATCCTCCGGTTTTCGGTCTGGCCCGCTCGGAAGTGGACTGGTCGTTCTTGGTACGCTGAGCACCGTGGAGCACATTTAGAGCGATCGTCAGGGTTGACGGAGCGGAGCGCAGACACGTTGCGTTCGACGTGAAGAACCATGCCGACGTCGACCCCGGCTATGCGGCGACCGTTCACAAAGCTCAGGGCGTTGCCGTGGACCAGGCGCACGTGCTGGCGACGCCGATGATGAACCGGCATATGGCCTTTGTCGCGCTCACCCGGCATTGGTAAGGAGCGGCGCTGCATTACGGCACCGACGACTTCGTGCGCGGTCAGCACCATGGTGCGAGGGTGCTCGGCCGGGAGCGGCCGAAAGACACGACGCTGGACCATGCGTAAGGGTTCGCGGAGCGGCGGGGGATCATACCGGCTAGGAACGCGATTGAAGTTCCCGCCAAGGCGCGGGAGCGCGCGCGTGGACCGGTCGCGGGGCTGAGGATCGGCCGCGACGGCGGCGATCGGCAGCCCGAGACGGCACCAAAAGCCTGCTTCGCGGGGTTGAAGCTTGGCAGGATCGACCGGGTTGTGCCTCCCAAGCGTGAAACCGGCGATCGGCTTGGGCAAGCGGTGAGCGGCTACGCTGATCGGTGATCATTCACACGACGCCAGAACGCTGCGGATCCCTACGGAGGTTGTCACTGAGCTGTTCCGACCGCATCGAAAGAGCGTTATCCCTGCTTGTGAGGCAAGCCGCCTTCGCATGAAGTTAGCTGGAGCAGTTCGCGGAAAGCGGAGGTCACGGCAGGCCTGTTCAGCGGCTTGGGCAAGACCCGCGTTAGCCGATCTTCTTTGCAGCAATCTTCGGCCGTAGCGCTGATATAAATAACGGGGATGTCGCCTAAGACTTTTCGAATCGCTTCAACGGCCGCAGGGCCTGTTCCCTCGACCAGGCTCACATCTGCGGTAATGAAGTCGGGGCGGCGCGATCGAGCGGCATTCTCCGCTTCGTCTTGCGACACCGCGAAGGCGAAAGAGGACGCACCCTCGCCTTCCAGAAGCCATTCCAGGTCGAGGGCGATCAGCGCCTCGTCTTCGATGATCAAGACGTGACACACGAACCGCTCCTCCCGGTAAGGTGGAACGACCGCGGACCTCGACGGCTCCATATCAATATAAATTAGTTTAGGACGCCGGGCCGTTCGTCGTTTGGCCAATGCCGACGGCAAGCTGATCGGTCATCCCGAGCAGGAGTTCACGCACCGCACGCGTCGTGCTTTTTGGGAGCATGGGAGCGATCTCCATCCATGCGTCTTCGAAACCCGGGCTCACCTTGATGAAGTTCATCGACCAGTCCGTGAACGAGCAAGCTTCGACGAAACGCTCGGCGCGAACGACGAAGTCGGTGTGGCGTCGATCGCGGCGCAGGCGCTCGGCAAGATCGTCGATCGCGTCTTCGACGCCTTCAATTAGCTGAAGGAAGATGTCGCCGTCGAAGATTAGAACCCCGGTCACGCCGTCGAGCGCGTTGAGGTTTCTCGACGCCAAATGGATGTTGTTCACCTCGTCGTCCGCGATACCCGCACGAGCCCGGCTCGTGTATGTGAGGGTTTTGAGGCGCAACGAGGTGCCATGCTTCGCGACAGGCGAAGCGTCCGTGCCCTCGAACATCACCCCGTGATCTCCAAGGCTTTCTTGAAGTGCACCCGCGCCACTTCCGCGCCGCTCTCCTCGATGAGGATGTAAGCGTCCAAGCAAAGCTTACCTTGCCGCACGTCGGCGGACATGATGTCGCGGGCAGCCGCAACTCCTTTCTCCCGCGCCTCCTCTAGACAGCTCAGGCTGTGCCCTACGTCGTCGTCGGCCACGACTCCGCACTCGTCGAGGTGGAAGAAGTAGCGTTTCACGCCAATACGGGCAGGTCAGAAGTCGCGGCTCCCGCGACAGGCTCGAGCGCTCTTAATCGGCGCGCTCGGAGCAGACGGTAAGAAACCTGACTGCCGTCGCATTTGATGAGATGGATGAACTCGCATGCCATCTCACGATGCGCGTCGGCCGATTTCGGGCAACCGGCATTATCAGCGGCGCGGAACTCTTCTGCGGCACGATAAACATACTCCTGTAAGTGAAGCACGAGAACCTCCCGAAAACGTTATCACCAGAAGATTAATGTCCAGCATAACCTCAGCGCCATGGTCTGTTGCTTACCCAACAGACCGCGCAACAATTTCGTGTGCAGCGTGTTGATTGATATGCCCTTGCTGCTGGGACGGAGGTTCCCGGTATGGCCAAGCCCCAAGTCGATAAGAAAGTTCATGATAACCAACTGCTTGGCGCGTTCACGGAAGACGCACGCAGCAGGATTTCGCGTCATATGACGCGTGTGGACCTAAAACTGGGTACGACGGTGTGCGAAGCCGGGGCCCCTCTGACGCATGCGTACTTCCCCGAAGGAAGCGTCCTGTCCCTCCTTACGGTACTGGAAAATGGGTCGGAGATCGAGTGTGCTAACATTGGTCGCGAGGGAGCGTTCGGGCTGTTCTCGGCCATGTATAGTCGCGTGTCGTTCAACAGATGCACGATACAACTCGAAGGTCCGATGTTGCGGTGCCCGATCCAGCCACTACAAGAAGAGTTCCATAAGAGCTCGCATATGCAGGATCTCTTCGTCAGCTACTCGGAGACATTGCTATCTCAGGTCATGCAGACGGTTGCTTGTAACGCCCTTCATTCCGTGGAAGAGCGATTATGCCGCTGGCTATTGATGATGTACGATCGCGCAGAAGGCGAGACACTTACGTACACCCACGAGTTTCTGGCCCGCATCATGGGTGCAAATCGAACCTCGGTCACGCACGCTGCCCAGTCGCTGCAGAATCAAGGCCTTATTGCTTATCGGCGGGGGTCGATGCAGGTCATGAACAAGGAAGGTCTCGAGGCGGCGGCTTGCGAGTGCTACTCGATCGTCAAAGTTCGGTTCGACGCCTTTCTTTCTCCCCCACCGAGTGCCGCCCAAGGGGATAATAGCGGGCGGACGGAAACCAAGTAAACGCTTCGGTTGCGTATCGCCGACTTGAGCGACGAGTGGCCACGTCGCGACCGACAGATTGATCTCTGAGCCTAGATTGCTTGGTGTCAGAGCCAAACGGTTGTTTGTCCTGACGATTGCCAGCGCTCTCTGGCGGCTCGGGTTGTGGCAGAAATCCGTTTCATAAATGGAACTCGAGCATTTGCGGAGCTTGCGAGCCGGGTCATTGTGGCGCTGATCCACTATCGGCTAATGACCTGCTCGAAACGTCGCGCGGAGCCTCAGGTTTTCGCGAACGCAACCGGGAGCGACCAGTATGATCCGCGCACTTCTCATCCTCGCTGCAGCCGGCGCCCTCACCGCCTGCGATGGCCCTGCCGAGGACGCGGGCGAAAGGGCGGACAATGCGGCTGGTGTGGTGAGCAGCGAGGACACGATCGACAGCGGCCCGCAAGAGACGATGGGCGAGCAGCAGGATGAAGCGCGCGAAGCTGTCGACGACGCCAAGGAGAGCCGCGCAGATGCACTGGAGGACGC
>JBGTLM010000399.1:0-5866 GCA_041744135.1 Pyrinomonadaceae bacterium | reverse complement strand
GCGTGAATCCTACGCGCCTCAGCAACTCCTGAGATCACGGCCATCTGATGTGTGAGTTCATTCTGTTCAACCAGATAAACTTCGCCCATCCCGCCCGCGCCGATCTTGGCGACGATTCGGTAATGCGACAGATTCGTATTGGTTTCGAGTTCTTTATTCATCCTCTTTCAAATTCATTCCGGCAGATTCATCCGTTTCAGCAAATCCTTGAATCGCGGGTCGGCGCGGAGAGACTCAAAATGGATTCGCCATTTAATATCTCCAAGAAATCCTTGGCGGGCGTGAAAGTCTTTTTCCAACCATTCAAATGCCTTGTCTTTGTCACCCAACCCCGCATAAACGGCAGCGACATATTGACCCGTCGCTTCCTTTTTCTCGTATTTTTCCTCCATCTTTTTGGCAATGGCGATTGCTTGGGTGCGTTTTCCCGTAACGGCGTAGCCGTAACCCAACCCTCTGAGTCTTACGCCCGCCCTTTTGCTCAGTTCGACCGCCTTTTCCAGATTAGCGATGCCTTCGGCGGTGCGTCCCAATTTGAGATACGACGCACCCAAATTTTCGTAGGCTGCCGAAAAAGTCGGGTCGAGTTCGATTATTTTAAGGGCGGTTTCAATGCTTGCGTTGTGGTCGTTTTGCATCTGATAGCTATCCGAAACGTTGACACCGATGATGCTTGAGAGCGGGTCAAGTTCCTGTGCCCGCTTGATTGTCGATGCAGTCTCATCAAACCGTCCGAGATTTCTTAAAAGTAGTGAATACCAATGATATGAAGTCGCATAACTCGGGTTCAGTTCGATTGCTCGCTTGAATTCGAGTTCAGATTCCTTCCATTTCCACGACGCCCGATAAATGAATGCCAATGTTGTGCGAGGTTCTGCCAACCGGTCGTCAAGGGCTAACGCACGCTCGGCATAAGCCGTCGCCTGGGGCAGTGTCTCGAGCGTCGGAATTCCGGCATATTCCGGCAAGACTGCGTAGCAATCGGCGAGACCGGCGTAAGCAAGGGCGAAATTCGGGTCGCGGTCGGTCGCAATCTTGAATTGCTCAATCGCTTTTTTCAGGTTTTCCGCCGTGCGCCGGTTCCAGTAATAGCGTCCTTTCAAATACGCCTGATACGCTTCCGGGTCTGCCGTTGAGGTCTTGATTACTTTTGCTTCATCCACACCCGAAAGTTTCGATTTGAGCTTGCTCGAAACATCCCTTGCGATCTCGCTTTGCAGCGCAACAAGGTCAGATTGCTTACGGTCGTAGCTTTCGCTCCAAATTACGCTGTCTTTCTGCACGTCCACCAATTCCAAACTGAGCGTCAATTGCTCGCCGCGCTGGACGACTCGCCCGGTCAAAATAGCCTGCACATTTAACTCTTTGACAATCGTCTGCAAATCTGCGTCTTTACCTTTGTAGCGAAAGACCGACGAGCGCGGTTTGACATTTAGACCGGGCAGTTGCGACAAACTTTTGATCAGCGTTTCGGTCATTCCGTCCGAGAGATATTCAACGTCAGCATTGCCGCTTTCATTGACGAACGGCATCACCGCGATGGATTCGATTTGCCTTGTCGGAGCGAAAGAACGGTAAGCGAAGAATCCGACGACTGAGAGCAAGACAACGGCTAAACCAATCGCCGGATATTTTGTTCTCGGATTCCGGGAAACAGTTTGATTCGTCTTCGTCCGGTTCGTTTCGTCAGTCGTTGTCGCCCGCAGGATTTGCGTTTTCGGCTCGGCTCTGTCGGGCGCAACCGTGCGCTCCAACTTGTTTTGAAACTCCAGTTCCTGCTTCACCTCTCGCAAATCATTGCCGACCTCCTTGATCGTTTGATAACGCTCGTCCGCGTCTTTCCGCAAACATTTGCTGATGATTTTTTGGATTTCAGCCGGAACATCAGCACCGAGCGGTTTCGGTTCATCCTTGAGAATCGCGCCGATCATCTCCAACGCATTGTCGCCGGCAAACGGCAACCCGCCCGCCAGCATTTCATACAACACCATGCCGAAGCTGAAAATGTCGGTTCTCGCGTCAACCTCCTTACCTTTGGCTTGTTCGGGCGACATATAGTTCGCCGTCCCGATAATCATGCCCGGCGTTGTTCCGCTTTTGATTGCCGTCGCCGCTTCCGCGTCAAGACTCGGTTGAGCGTTTGCGGCTGACAGCTTGGCAATTCCGAAATCCAAAATCTTGACCAACCCATTCGGGCGAACCATCACGTTATCGGGCTTGATGTCGCGGTGAACTATCCCTGCCGAATGTGCTTCGTCCAACGCCGAAGCAATCTGAATCGCAATCTCCAACGCCGATTTGTAATCGAGCGGATTCGCTTTCGCGTATTCGCTCAAAGTCTTGCCGTCAATAAATTCAGTGGCGATGAAATGCGTGCCGTCGCTCTCGCCGATTTCGTGAATGGTGATGATGTTCGGATGATTGAGCGCGGAAGCCGATTTGGCTTCACGCACAAAACGGCTCATCCGATCTTTATCTTCGGCGAATTCGGGCGGCAGAATCTTGAGCGCGACTTTGCGGTCAAGCCGCGTGTCTTCCGCCAGATGCACCTCGCCCATCCCACCCGCGCCGATTTTCGAGATGATGCGGTAGTGCGAGAGAATAGTGTCAGTAAACAGTTGCTTGCTCACGTGCAAATTCCGACATTAAGCGTAAGCAACTAACGGCCTGCGGTTGAGCGGCCGCGCTTTTCAGCGGCCGCTCCAACCGCGTGTTAGCTGGCCCAGGACTTCACGTCATTTCTTGCTTTGTATGCGCAAGTCACTAAACGCGACTAAGCTTCAGCCGCGTTTCGCTCGCCGGGCCGGACGATGGCGCAACGCGGTTCCCGGTGCGAAGACTGAGGTCCGTGTTTTTCTGGGTGAGCCACAGTGTTGTTCCCTCGATCCGCAGTTGGGATTTCGACACTCCGCCTGCCATGAAGTTCGGAGATCTGGCGACCATCGGGTGGAGGGTTAATGTTGTTCCAGCAACTTCGTAGGTGCCCGAATTGGCGACGAAAGAATCGTATGCTGCGATCTTTTCCTGGTCTGTGGGGTCTTCTTCTTTGAACAGACTGCGCGGTTGGTTTCCTGGAACCCACATTACGCTGTAGTGCTTCTGGGCAAAGATGATCAGCCCAGGCTGCGGGTTTGGCACATTTGATGCGTCCGCCCCAGTGACAACAATCTCTGTCACCTTCCAGGCGCCTTCTATGGGTTTCTTTGTTGAACTCTGCGCCGATACGACGGTGGTGCACAGCACCAGTAGCGTCAGGCCTTTCAGTATTCGAAACATGCTTCACCTCCTCTAGTTTAGTAGCGCTCTTGATTCGGTCCAGCTAACGGACCTGCGCTTCAGCGGCGCGGCCCACGCGAAAGAGTAACGCACTCGGGACGACTCTGGCGGGCCGCGTCCGCTGCAAGCGCGAGTTAGGGGTATAGTCCAGGTACATAGGTAACAGATAAGTCCGGGTACATGGGTAACACTTTTCCGGCATATTGGCACCGCCAACAGGAGGTGCTCGATGCCTTGGAGAGATTCATCACCCATGGACCTTAAGACTCAGTTTGTCGCTGACTACCTAAGACAAATACTCTCGATTTCTGAACTCAGCCGCCAATACAACATCAGTCGAAAAACGGTCTACAAGTGGATTGACTGTTATCTCGAGGAAGGGTTGTCCGGGCTGGTTGACCGTTCCCGACGCCCGCTTCTTTGTCCCCACCAGACGCCCGGCAAACTCGTCGACGCCCTTCTTGAAGCACGTCGCCATCATCCTACCTGGGGCGCCAAGAAGCTACTCAAGATCCTTTCCGCCGCCAACCTAACTCGGCCTGGCCTTCGCGAACAACTGTCTGCGACATTCTCTCCCGCCACAATCTGATCAAGAAGCCGCGCCGCCGTCGGCTGATCGGCCATCCCGGCAAACCGACTTCCATCATTACTGCGCCTAATCAGATCTGGAGTGCCGATTTCAAAGGTCACTTCAAAACTCGTGATGGCCACTACTGTTATTCGCTCACCGTCGCCGATGGTTTTTCTCGCTACCTGCTTGGCTGTCAGGCCCTGCTCACCACCTCCTGTGCTGATGCAAAGCCCGTTTTCCGCAGGCTTTTTCAAGAGTTCGGCTTGCCCGACCGCATTCGTACTGACAACGGTGTCCCCTTTGCCACCGTTTCTCTGGCCCGCCTCTCAACTCTCTCAGCCTGGTTTATTCGCCTCGGGATTCTCCCCGAACTCATCGAACCCGGCAAACCACAACAGAACGGTAGACATGAAAGAATGCATCGCACTCTCAAAGCTGAAGCCACGCGCCCACCCGCGGCTAACTACCGCACCCAACAGCGCACCTTCAACCTCTTTCGCAACGAGTTCAATAACGACCGGCCACACGAGGCGCTGGCCCTCGAGCCTCCGGCTACTCTCTATCGCTCATCGCCTCGTTCCTTCCCCGCCAAGCTGCCGCCCCTTGAGTACCCAACTCATTTTGAAACTCGCTACGTTAGTCACAACGGTGGCATCCGCTGGAACTGTGCCTGGGTCAACGTCAGCATTACCTGCGCCGGCGAGTATGTCGGCCTCGAGGAAATCGACAACGGAATTTGGAACGTGTATTTTGGGCCACTGAAACTCGGTCGTCTCAGCGAAGAAATGATGCGCATCGAAGATGCTTACGGCAGCCTCTGGCGCCATAAGAAAAAACAAAAACTGTAACCCATGTCCCCGGACTTTTTTGTTACCTATCTCCCCGACCGTTCAAGGCCGCATCCCGCCATCTGCGTCGTAGAAGGGCGAGAACACAGGAACTGAGCACCAGGAACACCGAAAGAGCAAAACTCGCCATCCACACATTTGCCCAACGCTGCGTAGAGGGGCTCGGATTGGCACCGCTCAACGATGCAACCATCGCTACACCCATGAATGAGTAGAGCGCGGCAGCTGTGCCTAGGATTGAGGTGAGCACCGGAAACAGAACACTCCGTCCAACGGCACGTCGCGCACGCGGCGATCTGCGCATGTCGGCACCGGTCGCTCGAAGGAACGACATGAAAAGAAGACGCTCGACCACGTATCCCGCCGGAGCTCCCAGGCACACCGCGGTAATCGCTAGCCAAGATGGATCTGTCAACCCGAGCGAGTGAAAGCACCAAGCGGTGAGAACGATTCCGACGGCAATGCCGAGGTAACCGCTGAGAAGAAGCTCTAGTGCGTCCACCGTGTCGGCCTAACGGCCTGTCACTCAGCCGCGCCAACCCGCACGCGACAGAGTAGCAAACTACGACGCACGCGGCGCGGGTTGGTGTCGGCTGCAGTGCGGAGTTAGGCGGCTAGCGAGCTAGGTTCCGAACCGTTCCTCCCGCTCGGGGGCCGGACGCAGGACGAACAAGAGTTCACCGGTTTCTTCATGCTCGAATTTGAACCCGCACTTTTCGAGGACGCGGATCGAGGCGAGGTTGTGCTTGGCCACATGCGCGTGAAGGGGGCGCTCAGTCACTACAAGCAACATGCGACCGAGTGCCCGCGTCGCGATACCCCTGCCCCAATATTCCTTTCCGATCCAGTAGCCGACGAACCGGAAAGCATCCTGGCGCCAACTCCCGATGTTGCCGGCCACCTTGTCCGCGAAAAGGATTGTTTGAATGACGGCAGCGGGGTTACCCAAAATGTTCTTCGCCCAGTGCGCATCGAAGGCTGCGCGATCCCGCGAGGGGAAGCCCGCCATTCGCGTGGCATCGTCGTCCAGTTGCTGCTCGAAGAAGATGGGCAGGTCGTCAGGCTCGACGTTGCGTAGTCGGATTTCGTAGCGCATGTCTCGGTGGCGCGCGGTGGGAGCGATCGCCGTCGGTCTGCGACGCAGCACGTGGGCCGAGCCGCCTAACGCCGG
>JBGTLM010000398.1:0-3664 GCA_041744135.1 Pyrinomonadaceae bacterium | reverse complement strand
CAACGTCGCGACATCACTTTCCGTTCTTCGCTGAAAAGGAGCCACCATGAAACGAATCCTTGCTCTAGCCGTGCTTGTCATCGCGGCGTCACCCTTAGCCTCAGGTCAAACACCTACACAGACGCCGGAGAAGCCGGTCACTCAAGACAAACCAGCCAAGCCGGCCACTCAGGACAAACCAGCCAAGCCGGCCACTCAAGAAACACCGGCCAAGCCGGACACTCAAGAAACACCGGCCAAGCCTGCCACTCAAGAAACACCAGTTGGGCAGAAGCCGGCCACTCAAGAAACACCAGTTGGGCAGAAGATGGCCGCTGGCGGCAACGTCGAACAGGAGTTGATGCAACTGGAACAGAAGTTAGCCGACGCTCTGATAAAGGGCGACATGGCAGCTTTTGGAAGTCACTTGGCGGACAATGCTACGCTCACGGATCCGGGCGGCGTGATTAATACCAAGGCACAATTTGAAGCCGATGTGAAGTCGGGTGCTTTGAAGCTCGAATCCTCGAAGATTGATGATATGAAGGTGCAGGCTCATGGAGACATGGCCATTGTCACTTACAAGACGACGGATAAGGGCACCTACAAGGGCCGGGACATCAGCGGCGATTACCGCTGGACTGATGTGTTCGTCAAGAAGGACGGGAAGTGGTGGATTGTGGCAGGGCAAGGGACGCCGATCCAAAAAATGCCGCAATAGTGGTTGTCCTCTGACCTTGCTCTTTGAACAAGAAAGCCGCGACTCGGTTCGCGGCTTTCTTACTTCTCTAGCAGCGTGAAGCCCGCTGGCGCTTCTTCTAACTCCGCCCGTTCGATGTCAGATTGAAGATGATCAGAAACTTTGAAAACGGATTTATAAACAACCCTTATTTCAAAAATCCGTCTTAAAATGTGTGAATGTTGCTAAATGGCGAATAGCAGGCGAATCTAACAGTATTAGTCGCGTGAGCCCAGGACGCACACCAGGGCGATTAATGCCGGGAGCGTCTGGGTAACCAGAATTGAGGTCTTTGCCGTGATCCCTCCAAAGACGCCGGCGATCACCACACAGACCAGAAAGAAGAGCTTGATGTCCCGCCGCCCTTTCCAGATTCCCCAGATCAGTCCGGCAGCCAGAAAACCGTTGTACAGGCCCTGGTTCATAGCTAACACCGCGGATGAAGCAGAAACCTCCGGTGTCATCGAGAAGATCTTTCTGCCAACCGGGTGATCCCAGAAAAACATCTCGAGCGTCAGAAATCCCAAGTGACAGAGAGCGACCAAAGCGGTCAGCAAATTTGCGATAAGCTTCATAGTTTTCCTTCACGAGGTAAACCGTCCGCGGACTGTGCCCGCCATCAACCAGCAGCCGCAATCCCGCGATGATCGTCGCTTCGTCAAAAGCGAGGGCGCGAAAGTGAGGAGATTGTAACTCGTGGAGCGAATCAGATATCTCGCCGATAAAAGCGAACAACGAATAGGATTATACTGCTGGAGTCAGCCGAGAGCTAACAACGTTGGAGGGTCGGCTATACTGTCTTCTAACACCGGAAGCGCCACTTACTGGTATCAGCGTGACCAGGTTGCGGGAGCGACGAATCAATATTGAGAAGAACCCAGTGCCTAAAGAGCGAACACACATTTCAATTGATGATTGAACCCAGGGTTTTCCATGCACAAGATGGATCTGAACGACATAGCCAAAAGGTTACCCGTAGCGTGGAAGTCCACGATCGTGTGGCACGCCGGACGCAAACTTCAAAGTCCTACGGATGGATGCCTCCGCGTATCCTCCCGAAGTTCACGACTACGCCGAAGCGCTGCTCGTGCTGAACGGTTGCATGAATCTCGAAGTTTCCGGAGAGATCACCACCGTGATGGCAGGTGAGGTGTATATCGTCCCTGCAGGTCTAACACTCCGTTGCGCCGGGAAGCCATGGCACACTGGTAGTTGTCGAGTCATGAGGCAAAATCCTTTCATTGAGCGGAGCGCCAAAAATGGCTGAGCCCCTTGTCGTCTGCTCCTTTCGGAACGTTACGCATCCACCCAATTAACCTCTAATGGAAACCAAACTCATCGAAATTCAGCCATTCACCGTGTCTGGCATTTCTGTACGCACGCTCAATAGTGATGAAGCCCAACCTTTAAAAGCAAAGCTCCCCGGTCTATGGGGTCAATTCTTCGGTCAAGGCCTTGCTGACAAAACGCCAAACAAGCTAGCTGAATCACCAGTCTACGGAGTGTATTCAGCATATGAGTCTGACGCATCAGGCCAATACAGCGTGACCGCGGGAGTTTCGGTATCTAAAGCGTCGCCGGAATTCGAGTCAATCGCAGTAAGCGGAGGTCGGTACCTCGTGTTCGAAGCAAAAGGCCCGATGCCTCAAGTCATCATCGAAACTTGGGCCGTGGTCGGGTCGTTCTTCGAAAGATCGAAGGAGTTTAAGCGTGCCTTCACAACAGACTTCGAGGAGTATCGTGGCTCAGATGAGGTTGCAATTCACATCGCTGTTGAATAGGCATTCCGTTCGGCTCTCAATGTGGTAGCACAATGAGAAAACCGCTTTCAAGTCATTGATTTGGCCAGATTCAGCCCCAAAATCGAATACCTGCCACCAGTTGTAGTTTCCATCAACGAGAAATCCGAAATCAACGCTTCCAGTAAGGGCCTCACCGCACGGTTGTGCAGCTTCAAAAGCGAATCGAACGTAGTTGCTGTGAGCTGCTAGCCCGCGATTATACGCGCGTCACGCTCAGGCATTTGTCCAGCCCGCAGCATTATTGACGAGAAGAAGTCAGGAACAATATATGGAGTGGGGGCGTCACCGCGTTGTAAAGCGGTCTGCACCTGTTGACGGAAAGTGGCTCTTGTGCAGATACCAATTCTGCGTAAATTGATGTGGAAATATTCGGAGGGAAACAAAAGCCGCATGTCGCCGAGCAGAAGAAGATTTTTGCAAACGAGTGGCATCTCAGCCGTCGGTTCATTCCTAACACCGACCATACTGAAAAATATGGAAGACAAATTATTCACCACCGCCGGCGGTTTGGAGATCATTCCGGGGAAGACTTCATCGCAGAACGATTTCGATTTTTGGATCGGCAAGTGGAGGATACACAACAAGAAACTCAAAACGCGGCTTAACAACTGCAAGGAATGGTTGGAATTTGAGGCGACGGGCGAAGCCTTCAAAATACTCAATGGCTTCGGAAACTTCGATCAATTCCGCGCCACGTTCGACGGTGTGCCTTTTGAGGGCGTGACCTTACGGCTCTTTAATCCCAAGACCAAACTTTGGAGCCTCTATTGGGCGGACAGCAATGTGGTCGTGCTGGATGTTCCTCAGGTCGGCTCTTTCGACGGCCGTCTCGGAAAGTTTTACGCGAAAGACGTTTTTGAAGGAAAGCCTATCACCGTCGTGTTTCAGTGGGACAAGACGAACCCTGATGTTCCGATTTGGAGTCAGGCCTTCTCGCCCGATAACGGCGAAACGTGGGAATGGAATTGGTATATGACGTTTCACAGGCAAACCTGAAAGGCAATTATTGCGGTTACCAAGCTATTAGCCATCGAATAACACCACGGCGGTGATGACGAAAAGCAATTCGAGAGGAGTACACAATCATGGAAGCAACTTCTACACCAACAGAAAGCTTTACCCAACTGGTCCGCAGTCGTCAGAT
>JBGTLM010000397.1:0-27677 GCA_041744135.1 Pyrinomonadaceae bacterium | reverse complement strand
GGGGTGTTAGCTGCAGACAAATGGAGTGCCGGTCCGAGCGAAGCGCGACACCGCTTTGGTTTCTCTGTAGCGTTGACAACCCGAATCTATAGCACCGCCGCAGCTTCGCTCTGCCGGCGCAGTCCAAATTATTCTTGGCGCGCACACGCGGGCTATGGTGTTGACAACGGTGGTGCGTGTGTGCCGTTAGGCCAGGGTACGCGGAGAATCGCAAATCAAGAATTAAAAATCTAAAATGGCTTCGTGGACGGTGTCTTGATCATCGACAAACCAGCAGGTGTGACTTCGCACGATGTAGTGGCTCGCGTGCGCCGAATACTACACGAGCGTCGAGTAGGGCATACAGGAACTCTGGATCCATTCGCGACCGGTGTCCTCATAGTGCTTGTGGGCCGGGCCACGCGGCTGGCCCAGTTCTTTAGCGGGGCCGAGAAGGAGTATCACGCAGTCGTCCGGTTTGGTTACTCGACCGATACGGGAGACTTCACTGGAAAATCCACTTCAGAAAATAGCGTATTTACAATGCGCGCTTCTCCACTCACCTGGAGCGATCGAGAAATTGAAGAGGCGCTTCAGAGTTTACGCGGCGAGGTTGATCAGATACCGCCAATGTATTCTGCGAAGAAGCGCGATGGCCGGAAGCTTTACGAACTTGCTCGACGTGGGGAGACAGTTGAAAGGAGAGCTGTGCGCGTCAAGGTAGGTGAATTTGAAGCGTTGAGATGCGGCGAACGATCCTTGAAGGACAATGAGAACGGGACCGTCGATCTGGCGGTGCGGGTCGTTTGCTCGGCGGGAACGTATGTACGCACGCTGGCCGAAGCGTTAGGGGAGCGGCTGGGTATTGGCGCCCACCTCGTCGAATTGCGTCGAATCCGGGCGGGGGACTTCTCAGTTGCATCGGCGGTAACTCTTGACCAACTCAAAGATAAGGTCGAAGAAGAGGCCCTGGCTACGATTCTTCTCCTGCCTGATGCGGCTTTGCAAAGCATGCCTTTTGTGGATCTAACCGAGCGTGAGGCTCAACGCGTCCGCCAGGGAATCGCTATTTCTCTCTCGCGGCATTCCGACGGTACCGCTGCTCCAGGAGACAACGTCAGAATGCGCGATGAAGCAGGAAACCTTCTGGCTGTTGCCTGTTATGATGCAGCGAGTAAGTCGCTGCAACCGCGGGTTGTAATACCGCCGGAAGATTAGAAACTTACCTGTGATAGGCATCGCTTTTCGGAATATGAAGAAACGTTATTTGATCGGGGCATTATCTGGTATAGCCACCGCTGCGGTAGTTACCAAACTGCTCACTCGTCCGCGCGACGTGGATTGGGAAAAGAATCGGGGAATCGTCTTTCATTCCGGCCACTCGCGTTTTGCGGAAGTAGATGCTGCGCGGGTGCATTATCAGGAAGCGGGCCTCAGCAGCGGGCCGCCAATAATTCTGATTCACGGTTTTGCCTCGTCCACGCTCGTTTGGAGCAAGGTATTTCTGGAGTTCGCAGCCAAGGGCTTTCGGGTAATTGCGCCAGATCTCCTCGGCTATGGCTATTCTGCCAAGCCGCGAGACTTTGATTACACAATCACCGCCCAGGCGCGGATGATCGATCGCTTCATTGATAAACTTGGACTGGAGCAGGCCATCATCGTCGGCAGTTCCTATGGTGGCGCGGTGGCGGCCACTATTGCATTGGATTATCCGAAACGAGTTGAAAAACTGGTTCTGGTGGGGGCGGTAACGAATAACGTCCCCACCAGGTACTTGCTGATGCGGCTATTTGGTTCGCCGTTAATCGGCGAGATTCTTTCCCCACTGCTGCTTGGATCGCGCCTACTACTGAAGCGACGCATGAAGCAAGTCTATGATAGGCACTCCTGGGTGCTTGACGACCACAGGGTTGAGGCGCGACATCAGCCGCTGCGAACTGCCGCGGCCCAGAGAGCCATTATACGTACGGTTCGGCGCTGGGACGCCGATCGAATTCACCGTGAAGCGCATCTGATTACGCAACCAACACTCTTGCTGTGGGGAGATAATGATCTTGAAGTGCCGCTGCGCAATGGAGAACAATTGCACGATGCTATAAGAGGTGCGCGATTGATTGTGTTTCGGGACTGTGGGCATCTCCCACACGAAGAGTTTCCTCAAGCTTTTACCAAAGTGGTTGCCGATTTCTATTCACACGAAATTTCGGCTGAAGATTCACGAGTGCCGCTCGAGGCGTAAATACACGGAACGGAGTGACGCGTGTAGTGGAATTGGTGTTACGCAAAGCTGCGAAGCTTTTTTTCACCAGAACATGGAAATCATTGAATGTGAGAGACGAAGGAAACCGCGAGGACGGACTACTTTTACATCTTCTGCTGCGAAGCGTTTTGAGTGTGCACTTAGCGCTGGCGCTCCTGGGATGCGCAGTCGCAAATCAGCAGCCGAGGCCGGCCAACCCGATCCCCTCAACAAGGCCCTCCGCTTCGACTGAAACCAATGAACGCTCATCCGATCGAATAGATCGTTCAACCAGCGAACCATACTCGGGCAGCCTTTCGATTTTTGAAGACCCGAAGAGGGAGGACAGGCTCCAAGTCAATCGGGTAATGGATATTCTCGGCATCAAGACAGGATCGCATGTCGCGGACGTTGGCGCTGGCTCGGGGTGGTTTACAGTGAGGGCAGCTAAGCGGGTCGGATCGGGCGGACTCGTCTACGCTGTTGAAATTAATAGTGAATATTTGAAGCACATCGACAAACGTTCCGAAGATGAGAACCTTTCAAATATCCGTACCATTCTGGGCAAGGAAGACGATCCACTGCTGCCAGAAAAAAGCGTGGATGCTGTGTTGCTACTTAAGACATACCACGAAATTGGCGAACCAGTACGTTGGTTGCGGCGCATGCGCTCCGCTATGCGAGAGGGGGCTCTACTGGGAATCATCGATCGGACTGGGAAAGGCGACGATCATGGAATCGATCGAGATATCGTGGTCAAGGAAGCGCAGCGAGCCGGGTTTGTGCTGCTCGATCAACACGACTTCGTCAGACCTGACGAGGTTGACTACTTTCTGGTTTTCCGGATGCGATAAGTCAGTCCATTTTCAGAGCCTTACCAACTGACGGATCGCGCCGGACGCGCCAGATCTTCGAGTCGAGGTAATAATGAATGAAGGCGTAGCCCCAGAGAAAAGATATTCCCAGCTGTGTGGCAAATGCCGGCTCGCTTAGCGTGCCTGTGCTACCACGTTCATTAAAACTAACATAACCGAGATACTGTCTCGGCCCCTGGTAGATCAACCCGAAGACGATTCCGAAAGCTATGTAGAAGAGTAAGCGGCGGCTGATAATCTCGGCAGCACCGTATTTTGCCTTGAGACCTATGTTCGTGACATCGGAAACCGCCTCGACGATGATTGGCGTCCGACCTCGCACAGCCGCGGTTTTAGCACCCCACCGGGGCTGCCCCGCTGGGGACCCCGCGTTGCTTGTGTACTTCTGATTGTGAAACCAAATCAGTCGGTGGTATTGCAGGTTGTGATAGATGGTCAGGATGGCAACGATCGCTATTGGTTTGTGAGGCATCGGCGTCAACAGGACGAACCAGTGCATGGGAATCGCTGCCGCGAGCAAAAGGTATTTAGGCACATTCAATGGCGAACCAGCGTGAGCACGTTGTACCTGCCGACAGACCCAGACCACCCCAACGATGAGGGTGCCTGCCAACAAAAACATAGCCAGGCCGTTTACGCCACTCTGCAACACTGCGGGCACGCGCGCCATAGCTTCCGGATCCTGCGCAATAAAAGCGACAAACGGATAATTGAACGCGAAGAGCAAGAGCAAACGGTCAAGCGCATTATCGACCGGTGCCAAGTCAGCGTTTTTCTTTTTGTAGAGCACCATGAAGCCGTAGTGTTGTTTGACGAGATGGTAGTAAGCCCAAAGCGCGGCCAGAAAGAAGAAAATGAGACCGCCGCCGAAATAAACCATTGACGGTCCCACGGCGAAGAAGAGCAGAGAACCCCAGAGGAGACGAGCGCGGTTGCGGCGCTCCATGCGATCGAAATAAGTGCGCGAAAAGGTACCGAAGACATGTGGTGCATCAATCAGTATTGCCCAAAGCGCTACCATGGGAACCAATGGCACGATACCCTTGATGTACAGAAGAAGCAGGGCGTAGCTGGATAGGACCGAGCCGATGAACCAGATAAGATCTTCGCGCCCGTTGATGATCCAGCGCAGGGAAATTGCGCTCGGGCGGGCGTCGGTAATAACTTCGGCGGGGGCGGCCATTGCGTTCGGATTCTATCATCGGCGGTACCCGGGCTTAAAAGCTTGGAGGGGAGCCAGGCGGGTACGACGTCCCTGGTTCGTTAATTGTGGAACTTCAAAACTGAATTGGGAGTATTCAACCCAGGAGTTAAGAGATGCCGAATGAAGACGCTGCCCTTCAGGATCTCATCAAACTACTTTTTCAGGCGCATCCCTGGCACGGCGTAGCGCCCGGCGAGAACGCTCCGGGAGAAGTAGGCGGATATATCGAGATTGTGCCTACCGACCCCGTGAAGTATGAACTTGACAAGGACTCCGGACACCTGCGGGTGGACCGTCCACAGCGGTTCTCTTCGATGTGTCCAACGCTATACGGTTTCATTCCGCAGACCTTTTGCGGCGAAGAGGTTGCAGCTCTTTGTGAGCAGCGTACCGGCCAAACCGGCATTCAGGGTGATGGGGATCCGCTGGACATTTGTGTGTTGACGGAGAAAGCATTTGCGCACGGTAATTTCTTTCTGCGCGCAAAGCCCATCGGCGGTTTGCGCATGATCGATGGGCATCAGGCGGACGACAAAATCATCGCGGTGCTCATTTCGGATGTAGCTTACGACCACATGGAAGATATCGGCGGTTGTCCACCAGGCCTGGTGGATCGCTTAAAGCACTACTTTCTCAGTTATAAGCAACTGCCGGGCGCAGCACCGAGGCGCGTTGAGATTTCTGATGTTTATGGTCGCGAGGAGGCATTCGACGTAATTGAACGCAGTATGCGCGACTATCGCAAAAAGTTTGGGGATCCTGAGAAGAGGATTTCTCAGTTGCGGAAACTAGTACTTAACGTTTGAGTCGGCGGGTCAATCGAGAAAAAAACTTAAAGAAATCGGCAGGAATGGTCCAGCTTTTCATCCGGCTCTGATCATTTCTTGAATGTCACAGCGCGGGCAAGTAAGGGATCGACGGGTAGAGTCGGTCCAGCGAGCGAGAGCAAGTGTTGAGAGCCTGGGTTCCTTCTCTTCGGCCTCCCCTTCGGTGAAAAAGCGAGCGCGAGTGCCGTGATCGTGATGCTTCCGTTCAGCATCTTCCGCGCTGCAGTGTTTGCAGAGCCATCCGTACCCGAGATTGAAGAAGTGATCGGTGTGGTTCACAAAAGCCGGGGTTGGTTGTTGACTGGTGTCTGGTGGGTGCCGGTTAACTCGGATCACACCCGGCACCCTGCCACCTTGCTTCCTTATCGAGGAATGATTCCACGGCTGCTATCAGGACCTTCAGTCAGCCGCACAGACACTGTCATCCTTCTTCCGTTCCGCACTATGTCGACGGGCACGACTGCACCAACTTGATGCTTGTCCAGCACGCTGAACAAATTGTCAGAATTAGCCACTTTCTCACCATTGATAGCCACAATGATATCACCCAACTCAACGTCCCCGTTTTCCGTCTGGGTGAGTCCGCGCAGACCGGCATTCGCAGCGGCCCCGCCAACAGCAACTTGCCAAATCAGAACGCCTTCGGAAACAGGCAAATCAACCTGAGTCTTGAGTGCCTCGACGTTGCGCGTCGTGATTCCAAGTTTGGGTCTGAGCACCCTTCCTGAACTTATCAACTGCGGAACAATGCGTTTCGCAATGTTAACGGGAACGGCGAAGCCTACACCGGCTGAGGCTCCTGAGGGCGACAGGATTTGTGAGTTGATTCCGATCATGCGCCCATGCGAGTCAAACAATGGACCACCAGAATTTCCGGGATTGATTGAAGCGTCTGTTTGAATCGCACCCTCAATCTGCCGGTTGTTGCGTGCCCTGATGGGCCGCTGCAGTCCGCTGATAACCCCGGTTGTCAGCGTGCGATCCAGTCCGAAGGGGTTTCCGATCGCGAGCACTTTCTGACCAACCACCAACTTATCAGAATCGCCGAGGGGCACGACCGCTAACGGCTCCCGTGGTTTCTCTATCAATCGAATCACAGCCAGGTCAGTGTCAGGATCACGCCCGACAACGGTCGCCGCATAATTTTTCGGTCCGCCGAAGCTGACGGAAAGCTTTTCAGCTCGCTCGACCACATGGTTGTTAGTCAAGATATTGCCGGCTTGATCGAGAATAGATCCTGAGCCAGAGCCCTCCTGAGGCTCTACAAACCCAAAAAAGTCGCGCGCGTAGGATGTCGAGTGAATATTCACCACACCGGGCGAGAGGGTGCGATAAATTTCAATATTGTTTTGCTCGTCGGTAGCCATTCCAGGATCCGTAACCCCGGCCGGCAAACTCTCCGTAAATGCGGCACCGGCCGGTTCAAGGCGATTGGACAACCGATCCACAAGGGCCACGGTAGCTGCGGCGAAGAGTCCAGAGATCAAAGCTATGACCAGAATTTGACGTGCGGTAATCTTATACATGGATTTATCTCTTATGTTGCCAATTTTCAGGTTTGGAGACGCAAGCGGTTGGATGCTTCCCCGCTTGAGGCGGTTGCGCATTTTCTCTCGCACTCCGTTATGCAAATTTAGAACTTCAGGGGACTTGTAAGCAAGTGTTAAGAGCCGTTCCCGCCGGAAGCGTAGTGGGCTTGGCCAGACGTTGAGAAGCGCGAGGATGCCGTTTTGTTGGTTTCATCTGCCCCGCCGTCTGTAAAGGGCACGAGGAGATTTCGCTAAGACAGTGATGCTAAGAATGCCGCGGGTAAACCGCCAAAGTAGGCAACTACGGTCTCGGGAGCGTGCCAACCAAGGGCCGAGAAGCCAGTGGCAACATGAATCATCATCAGGACTAGATAGATTCCCAGCACCAGCCTCATACCGCGCCGGGCCAGCGGCAGATGAGCGCAGCGATAAAGAACGTAAGCCGCCAAGGCTCCTACGACCAGCTTAAAGCCCAGAAAGGGCGCTTCTCCTAGACTCAAGATACGAGCCATCAGGCCGTTACCCTCAGTGGCCACTTCCAAACGGACCCACAAAATTGTTAGCTGAGCATCGAGCCAGTTCATTGCAAATAAAAGCAAGCTTTTGTAAAGGGTTCCCATTTGTTCCCCGTCGGCTAAACTTAGTTAAACCAAGGCCCCCCTTTTAACGCCAGAACCTCCAAAGCTGGATGGCCCGGAGGTTCTGTCGTACACGGGAGGAAGAGACTCGTACCTTGTACGGGAGGAACGAGACTCGTACCGTTGTATTAGGAAAAAAGTGTCAATGCTATTCTCTTTCCCAAAACAAACTGACAATCACTTTGGACAGTGGAGTGCAGGGCCAAGTACTCCATGAACAGTAACAAGTCGATTGCGGCGTATCATAGACCCGGGTACGGAAAAACGAAAGGCAACACGTAATTCGCCGGTCTCGAACGAGTCTTAAAAATAAATGATGAGCGTTTCTATTGCTGAAGCGATTCGCGAAGGTGCCCAGACTCTGCGCCAAGGGGGCGTACCCGACGCCCGCCGCGAGGCTAGTTCACTTCTTCAGCACGTCACTAACCGTGATCGGACATTCATCATCACCCACGCCGAAGACTTGATAACCCTGGAGGAGCACCAGAATTTCCGCGGATGCGTTGCTCGAAGGGCTGAAGGCGAGCCGTTACAGTACATCACCGGGTGCCAGTTTTTCTTTGGTTTGGATTTTGAGGTTACAAAAGACGTTCTCATTCCACGACCTGAGACAGAGTTACTTGTGGAAACGGTTCTCCCTATGCTCGAAAAGGGCACGGCAACGCCTTCGATTTGCGACGTTGGGACGGGTTCAGGTTGCGTCGCCGTGACACTTCTACACGAGAAACAGCAAGCGACTGCGGTGGGTATCGATCTCTCCATCGAGGCGATTCAAGTTGCTCGGCGCAACGCTCTGCGCCATTCTGTCGCTGCGAGAATTTCTTTCCTGGTCGCCGATTGTTTGTCAGCCCTGAAAGTTGGTAAACCGATATTCGATCTGGTGGTGTCCAATCCGCCCTACGTTGCCGCCTCAGCGCTGGACGCGTTGCAGAGAGAAGTTCGCGATTATGAGCCCCGACTGGCGCTGGGTGGAGGTGTTGACGGGCTCACGATTATTCGGCGTTTGTTGATTGATAGCGGGTTCTTTGTCAAAGCAGGAGGTCATCTGCTCTTGGAGATTGGTTTTGACCAGGCGGCAGCTGTCGAGCTCTTGATTGACCGGACTTGCTGGAAATTTCTGGACATCCACAAAGACTTGCAGGGCATTCCTCGCATAGTAGCGTTACAAAAAACAGCTTCGTAAAACTCTCAGCTGGGCCTTTCCTAAAATCTGCCACATCCGGTAAGACGATGGTGTTTACCTGGCAGAACCGCGAGAAACCGAAACCGTAACCTCTGAAGAGGAACTGACCAGGAGATCACGACCATGAATAGTTGGATACGACGAATTGTGTTCATCGCTGCAACGCTGAGTGTGATGAGCGTCCTCGCGTGGGGGCAGGACAAGTCGCGAGGCTCGCTGACTTGTCGCGACAATTGGTATAGCGATCGGTTGATGGGACATTGTGAGATTAAGGAACAGACTGTGGCTGCGGGGGGCGCGATTACGGTCGACGCCCGCAAAAACGGAGGAGTGTCGGTAAAAGGCTGGGATCGAAATGAGGTGCTGGTGCGGGCAAGAATCCAGACGGGTGCCTCTACTCAGAGTGAGGCAGACGACCTCGCTAAGCAGATCAGAATCGAGACTGGCGGCGGCAAGATCTTTGCCGAAGGACCGGAAAGTCGTAGAGACCACCATTGGGATGTTAGCTACGAGATTTTTGTTCCCCGCCGTACGGATCTTTCCCTCGAAGCCTACAACGGAGGCATCTCGATCGCAGACGTTAGTGGACGCATCGAATTCACCGGGCATAACGGCGGCGTCGTTTTAAAGCGCGTTGGAGGACTGGTTCGGGGTGGAACGACCAACGGCGGCGTGGTAGTCGAACTTGATGGTGCTCGCTGGGACGGCGAGACGCTCGATGTGAAAACGACAAACGGCGGTATTGTCATGTCGGTACCGGAGAACTATTCGGCACATTTGGAAACCGGCACGGTCAATGGGCACCTTAGCGTAGACTTTCCGGTGACTGTGCAGGGACGTATTACCAGGGAACTGGCGGTGAACCTGGGTTCCGGTGGACCAACTGTCCGCGCGACGACCACAAACGGCGGCGTAAAGATCAAGCGCACGGCATCTGGTTCTAACAACTAACCTTTCCAGCCTACCTAAGGCCTTCAACAAGGTTACTCAGATCCCACGCCACAGTTGTAGGGGTGTCCCTCCCAAGGGCACCCCTCGTCGCTGGGACGACTCTGCGCCCAAATGTTAGACGGACGGGGCGATGGGATCTCGAAAGAGGTGACTTAGGGGCCCCGGGGGCGGCCACGGAGTGCCGCCCCTACAAAACGGTGCGGCATTGGCTTGGTAGTGCGAGCCGGTGACGCACCCTTTCCTTTTACTCCGACGTCCTCAAACCCCTCACCTTTATCGTTTCGAGTTTTTATTCTAATCTGTGGAGCGTGGACAAGTTTCGCATTAAGGGCGGCAACCCGCTTAAAGGGAGTGTCTCAATCAGTGGAGCGAAGAATTCTGCGCTGCCCTGCATGGCAGCCGCCTTGCTGACGCCTGAAACGGTAACCCTACACAATCTCCCTTACGCACGCGATATCATCACCCAGCGCCGTCTGCTGGAAGACCTTGGCGCCACCGTGCTGACTCCGGAACTCCGGACCCACAAGATTAGCGCCTCTCACATCGAGATTTTCGAGGCGCCGTACGAACTCGTCAAGACGATGCGCGCTTCGGTGTTGGCCCTGGGGCCACTCCTGGCTCGCTTTGGCAAGGCGAAAGTGTCGTTGCCGGGTGGGTGTGCTATTGGAACACGTCCCATCGATCTGCATCTTAAGGGATTTGAACAACTGGGTGCGGATGTCAGCCTGGAAGCGGGGAACGTCGTGGCCCGTGCCCCCAGGGGGGGACGACTGAAGGGAACAGAAATCCACTTTGAAAAGGTTACAGTAACGGGTACGGAAAACCTGATGATGGCGGCAACACTCGCAGAGGGAACTACTGTTCTTTACAACTCTGCTTGTGAGCCTGAGATTGGCGATCTTTGCCAGTTACTGAATCGCATGGGAGCGCGTGTGCGAGGCGGTGGCACACCGACTATTGAGATTGAAGGGGTCGAGTCACTCGGCGGCGGCGAGCACACAATTATTCCAGATCGTATCGAAACTGGAACTTTTATAGTTGCCGCGGCAATTACCGGAGGTGAGTTGGAAATCAAGGATTGCCGGCCCGAACATCTATTGAGTGTGATTAAGAAGCTGACCGAGGTGGGTGTGGAGATTGAGGAACTGAACCCGAGCACCTTGCGGGTCAGCTCGAAGCGTGCGTTAAGATCCAGTGACGTGACCACTGAGCCGTATCCCCAATTCCCTACGGATATGCAGGCCCAATACATGGCGTTGATGACCCAGTCTGAGGGGCAATCAGTGATTACCGAAACCGTCTTCGAGAATCGGTTTATGCATGCCTCGGAGCTGCAGCGAATGGGAGCCCGGATCCAACTAAACGGACGCTTTGCCACTGTTGATGGTCCTACATCTTTGACTGGGGCTCCGATCCAGGCTTCAGATCTTCGCGCGTCAGCTTCGCTCGTCCTGGCCGGATTGGTGGCGCATGGTGAGACAATCATCGATCGCGTCTACCACATCGATCGTGGTTATGAGAAGATTGAAGCCAAGTTACGAGCGGTGGGCGCGGACATCGAGCGGATCAGGGACTCCGTAACGGCGCCACTTTCGGGAGCAACGCACCAGAACGCCGCGGCGTGATCAAATCCGTGTTTAAAGTCGGGAGAGAGCCCAATCAAATGTCAGAGCAAAGCTGTTTATTTTGTAGAATAATTGCCGGTGAAGTACCCGCTGATATCCTGCACCAGGACGAAGTCTGCGTGGTGATCAATGACATCAACCCGCAAGCTCCTACCCACGTCCTGATAATTCCTCGTGAGCACATGGAGTCGCTCAACGAAGCTTCACATAGAGACGAAGCCTTGCTTGGACATCTGCTGCGGGTTGGTGCGCGCATCGCCAACGATGAGGGTCATGCGGAGGATGGTTATCGCACAGTCATCAACACTGGAGCCGGCGCGGGCCAATCCGTGTTTCATCTTCACCTGCACGTGCTTGGTGGTCGCTCGATGAGTTGGCCTCCAGGATAGGCTTACCCTGCCCTGAAACTTCAGCGGGCTTTGTGATCAAACTATCGTTTCCTGAGCTACGACTCAGCCTTGGGTCCCACCTCTCGGACTCCTTCTGACACCCCGCTCTCATAATTCTTGAAGTTCTCATTGAAACGACGGGCGAGATCTCTGGCTTGCCGGTCGTAAGCTTCTTTATCTGCCCAGGTGTTGCGGGGTTGAAGTACGTCCGCAGGAACGTCGGGACAGGAGACAGGCACACCCACCCCGAAGATAGGATCTGGTTTTGTTTCCACATCAGCCAGCTGTCCTCCAAGAATTGCGCGAATCATTGCCCGAGTGTGAGAAATCTTCATACGCTGGCCGATGCCGTAGGGCCCGCCGCTCCATCCTGTATTGACCAACCAACAAGCAGCGTCATGCTGGCCCATCTTCTTGCCGAGAAGGTCGGCGTAAACGCCCGGGTGCAGTACCATGAAAGGGGCGCCGAAGCAGGTAGAGAAGGCGGCCTCCGGTTCTTTGATGCCCTTTTCAGTGCCGGCTACCTTCGCCGTATAGCCTGAAAGGAAATGATACATCGCCTGTTCGGGGGTAAGCCGCGAGACCGGTGGCAGCACTCCGAAGGCGTCGGCGGTCAGCATGATAATGTTTTGCGGATGGCCGGCATGGCCTTTAGGCACGATATTGGGGATGCTCGTTAATGGATAGGAAGCCCGGGTGTTTTCGGTTTTCGCGGCATCGTCCAGATCAATCTGGCGCGTCTCCCTGTCGAAAACGACGTTCTCGAGAATCGTTCCAAACATCTCCGTGGTGCGATAAATGTCCGGCTCAGCTTCGGATGACAACTTGATCACCTTCGCATAGCAGCCTCCTTCGAAATTGAACACGCCGTCATCCGACCAACCGTGCTCATCGTCGCCTACCAGTTGGCGTTCGGGATCAGCCGAGAGCGTCGTCTTGCCTGTTCCGGATAGACCGAAGAAGATTGCCACCTCCCCCGAGTCGCCCACATTTGCCGAACAGTGCATGCTCAATACCCCACGTTGCGGTAGCAGGTAGTTCAAAATAGTGAACACGCTCTTCTTGGTCTCGCCGGCGTAGGAAGTGCCGCCAATTAACACCAACCGCTGGCTAAAATCCATGAGAATAAACGTGGGCGAGCGGGTGCCGTCACGCTGCGGATCAGCTTGGAAACTCGGGAAGTTAATAACCGTGAACTCCGGACGATGTGACGCGGTGGCTTGACGGTCGTTAATGAACATGGTGCGCGCGAAGAGGGAATGCCAGGCCAGTTCAGTAATAATCCGCACCGGCAAGCGGTAACTCGGGTCAGCGCCCGCAAACGTGTCTTGCACGAAAAGCTCGCGGCCGCCTGCGTGGGCCATCATCCGATCCTTGAGGGTGTTAAATTTCTCCTGGGAAAACTCTTTGTTAACGTCCCCCCAAAAGATCTTGTCTTCGCTCGAAGGCTCTCGCACGATCGCCTTGTCTTTGGCGGCCCGGCCGGTGTGTTCCCCGGTGTCAACAATTAGTGCCCCGTGATCGGAGAGAACGCCCTCGTTGCGGCGAGAGACCTCTTCATACAACTCAGGTGTGGTGAGGTTCCAGTGAACTTTACTGGCTTCTTTAATACCGTAATTATCAAGTTCGTAATTAGTATTCTTGTGACCCACGTGCTCGGTCACTCGTCCTGTGCGCATTGAAGTCATCGTGTCTCCAATTTTTAAGTATTGGGAAGGTCGAGCATACGCGCTGCGAGCCCGGATTTGCAAAAGGCGCCCTGGTTGACTCTGGCTGTATATGGTACTTGATTTCTTAAAACACCGCTCCAAACAAGGCCGCCCCGGGGCTGCGGCGCGGCTGAGCAACCATCGCTGGCAGGTCAACTCGGCCTTGTAGCCCGGCCAGAGACGGCTGCAGTTCTTCTACGCAGTCTCACAACAGTCGCGATTGCAAAATGATAAATGACAACTGTCAAATCACGAATGAAGGTGATTCGAGCATAGCCAGGGAAACGGCCCTTCCGGTTTGGGTTTTTGGCCCCCCTCTGCTAATAACTGCTCAGATGAATTCTAAACCTCAAAGAGCGGCCTTCACAAAAAAAGAGTTGGATTTGGTCGATTCGCTTCGCACACCCACGCAGGTGCAGCGGTTTCTCAGCTCACTACCGTACAACTGGGAAAGTGACGGCGGCACACTTCGTTCTTTTCGTGAGGTGGTCAAGAGAAAGGAGGCCCACTGTCTGGAAGCCGCTTTGGTAGCCACGCTGCTTCTTGAACAGCATGGGTATCCTCCACTTCTGCTAAGCCTCGAGTCCTGGGACAAACTCGACCACGTCATCTTTGTGTTTCAGAAGAACGGCCGGTGGGGCTCGATTGCTCGCTCACGCGATATAGGACTACACGGCCGTCGTCCACTGTTTCGCCGGCTGCGAGATTTGGCTTGGAGCTATTTCGATACCTATATCGATTTATCCGGACGCATTACCGGGTATGGTCTGGCAAATCTTTATGATCTCGGCACCTACGACTGGCGCTTCTCACCGAAGAACGTCTGGAAGGTAGAAGAGCACCTGCGCATGATACCGCATCGCACGATTCACTCTTCGGATCGCAGATATGAAAAGTGGCACGAGCGCTACAAGGAGTTTAAGAAACAGCACCCCGACAAAAGGCCCGAGTATTATGACAATCGCCAGCACTGGTTGTAGCGGATTTAGGTAGTGAGCTATTTTCATCGGTGAACCAACCAGGAGTGCTCCGCTAGTGTGTTGCTAGTATCTTTTCCACTTTCTCAGGATATTTCGCTTCCAGCTATCTTAAACCATCTTTGATAATCCAAGCGGTATGAGCATTTCCCCCGTTAGCCCATTCCCGCTCTTTCCAATCTTCGCTACTCGCTAGTTTCAGGATTTTGGGAAAAGACTTACGCGGGTCGTTAGTAGTCTGCTTCACGACATCGCTCACGTCAGATAGTTTGCTGACCACAGTTGTTACCTATTCAGACTTGAAAGTTGTTGGGATGACACGCCCCACTTGCCGACAATGAGCCCGATGACAAGGCCACCGACTCCCCTTAGAGGATAAGAATTGGCGCGTAGGCTTTGGTGTTGATGGCATTAGGCAGACTCAGCGGGACGCCGAAGATGAGACCTTAAGCCCATTGGGAACGGGCAGACGAGCCCCCGATGACGAAACCTATAGCGAAGAGGTTGAGAAACGCACCCGTCAACGCGGCGGTCTTATCGGAGAAGGATAAGGGATCATTGAGGCGGCAGATAGCGCGCCATAAATTAGACTGCAGATCGTGCCGAGCAAAATGACGGGAGATTAGAGACTCCCTGGCCGGGATAAGAGAACGGGGCCGAATTAAAACACGCCTCATACTCGGCCTTCAAGTTCATCCTTCCCGAGATGGGGGTTCAGGCCCATGCTATACTCGGCACAGAATCCTCAACGGAGAATTTAGTATGGTTTGGGTAAACACTTCTCCTCTCGTTAAGACCTATACACTGGAAGAATTCTGGGAGCTTCCCGAACCTCCAGATCACTCCAAGCTCGAACTTATTGCCGGAGTCCTCTATATGACCCCTCCTCCTGGCTACACTCACGACAACGCTGTTAGTCGATTGATCCGTCTCCTCTCAGAATATCTGATTAGGGCAAGCTATCCGGGAACTCTGTATGTACCACGGGCCGCGATTTGGATCAGCGCGAATACTTACCTCGAGCCTGACCTGTTTTATGTTTCGGCGGAGACTGAAAGCCAGCTCGATCCCGAACATCGCACCACAGCCGATCTCGTAATCGAGGTTATCTCTCCCGGTTCGGCCATCTACGATCGCCACACCAAGGCTGATACTTATGCCGCACTCAACATTAAGGAGCTTTGGTTGGTCGATGAAACATCAGAAACGATCGAAGTTCGGAATCAAACCGCGAAGGCTTTTGATGCGGGCGTCGTGTTCACAAAAGGTGAGAAACTGAACTCTGTAGTACTACCTGACCTGAGCTTAGCTGTCAGCCAAGTCTTCGAAGGGTAGGGTAGGATGTTCAGCCCTGTTTAGCGTCAGTAATCAATCCACGGCCTTCTTTCGCTTTAAGAGTTGTGTGAACCACGACCGCGCTGATGATGATAGCGCCACCAATCAGCGCCCATTTTGAAGGCCGCTCTCCCAGTACAAGAAACACCCAGATTGGATTCAACACCGGCTCGATGTAGCCCACTATCCCCGCGTCGAGAGAGCGAATTCCCCTCGCCATTCCCAGTGTAAAGAGTGTGTAGGCTACGCCAATCTGGATCACGCCAAGATAAAGTACAGCCAAAGCATCAAAGCTGGTGAGATTTGGCAATGCCGCCAGACCTGCCGTTGCGCACAATAGTACCACCAAGAGATTTCCGTAAATGACGGAAGAAGCGCGATTCACCGTCCGTGCACTAGGGTGGCGCAACAAAAGAAAATAGAAGGCGAAGCAAAGACCGGAGGCCAGGGCTAGTAAGTTGCCAGTGACGTCCTGTGGCCTGAGTTTGCCGACGAAGAAAAGCGACATGCCAATCACACAGGCGAGCACAGTGAGCAAGTCACGCCGGCGAAACTTCTCGTGGTAAACCAATGGCTCGAGAATTAGCACGTAGAGCGGGGCCGTATATTGCAGGAAGATAGCGTTGGCTGCAGTCGTCTCTTTCGTTGCCAGAACGAAGAGCAGGAGCAGTGCGGCATAAAGCAGCGAGGCCACTGCGGTGACTCGGTTTATTCCGAAGCCCTCCCGCCGGGTGAAGATGGCGACGGTAATAGCGGCGAGTAGTGAGCGTCCGAAAGACAGCTCAAGTCCGGAAAGAGAGGTCCATTTAATGAAGAGTCCGCCGGTGCTCCAAATGATGGCGGCTGCTAAGACCAGCAGGAGAGGTGAATAGCCAGGCTGAGCAAGGTTCTTGGACAATTGCTTCTGCAGATTGAGCCGGCGTTCTGAAAACGGCTCAATCTGGGTCAAGTGGAAATGCGGTCTACCGTTTCAGGCCTCGACATCGATCTGCGTTTGGCGCAGGTGTTTTCCAAAAACACCATTCCAGGGAGGAATTACTATGGAAACGGCGCCGTGGGCCTGGGCCTGGCAGGCAAGGCGAATTAGGGGCTTCGGCTCGGTAGTGTTGATATAACCAAACTTCTTAATTTGCTTTCCTTCGCGGGTCGCGACATCCGAAAGCTTTTCCGCGCCACCAATCACTCCGACCCAGCAGGTTCCACATGATGCCGAGCGGCACTCAACAGGTATTGGTCCTTCCACCCGCCGCGGATCCATCGCGCGCCAGTCGCGCGAGCGATCAGCTTCTGCCCCCCACGCGAGGTCCTGAGCATCGTTCAGTTTATAGTTTGCCGAGTCGTCGTTCTCGTCATGGTTGACAGTCCATTTCTTGTCCACTGTTTTCAAAAAGCCTAACCAGCCCTGACTGTCGTCTTTGGCGCGCGCACTTAGAACCCGATCCGGCGATCTCTTTGCATGTTTAGCATCAATGAGAGCGTTACCCGTCGCTGCCTTAAATGCTTCGAGGCCAGTCTGCCGCACGGTCATGAAAGCAACCGCCGTGATTCCTACCAGGAGAGACGCGTCCACCTTTGATTTGCTGGCAACGCGTTGGGCGATCTCAAGAATCTGATCGGCAAGAGTAGTCTCTCGTGCTTCAGCTGGTCCAACGGTGGACACAGACTGAAGTCTGTTCCACTCTTCCGCATGTTGCTCGACGGCCTTCTTCACTTCAGGCCAATAACGGTGTCCGTAAATAAACTTATGGGAAGAATCAATCTGATTCTTTAGATAATAGTCTCCCTGCAACAACAGCTCGCCCGCGAGTTTCTCCGGATCCGCGGCTCGTTGCAGGGCGGTGAACAATCCCAGCGGGTAAAAAGAGAACCAGATCTGGGTAGCAATCTTGTCGACTCCGTGAATTGAACGCAGAAGAATAGTGACTGCGGCCTGCCATCCCTCTTCGTCATGTCGATTGAGGAAAGATTCAAAAGGAGTTTCAGTAGCCGTTTTCATTATGGTGGTGCTCATAGTAGTTCGTATACGGTTGTTACGTTGGAATCAAAACTCGATACTTTAGCAGTTACACGACGGGGCTCAAAGTCGGTCAATCCAAGACGATCCTCCGGCGGTGGTTTCCCGGCCGAAATCGTTGACAAAGGCAGGAATAGCGGAGTAAAAGTCAATTTGAACGGAAATCCTCTGAAGGTGTCCGCTGATTCTGGAGAGGCGAAATTATTAAACTACTGCGATTGGAGGACGACGGGAAGTGCAGCCAGAAACGTCAGAACGGGTGAAACCAAATCGTGGATTTGATAGTGCTTTCAGCTTTTCATTCGCTATAGGAATTGGTTTGGTCCTTTTCATTGCCGGTTTGGTCCTAAGTCTCACACTCGGCGAAGGCACCAGCATCGGTTTGATCTTCGGCATCCCTCTGCTGATTGCCGGCCTGTTGCTGCCCCTGATCATGATGCGCGGTATGTTTACGCAGAATGAAGTCAAAGGTGACTGTCCCTACTGCTCGAAGCAAATCAAGACCTCAGATGCCACGATCAGACTGCGCTGTCCTTCCTGCGGAAAGGACGTCGTGGTTCGTGATATGAAGCTGTGGGCGGTTGAGGACGTAAGGCCCAGCTAATCACAACCAGTCTCTGGTCCAATAATCGCTGAACGTCAGAGCGAAGAGAATTCCCATCCAGAAAAGCGCCGAAGCGACAATTACCCAGATCAATCTCGCACTGTAGCGGACGTGCATGAAATAAAGCACGACGAGCGTGGCCTTCACGACGGCGATTGTCATTGCCACAATCACATTCAGAGCGCCAGGAAAATCCTGAAATGCTGCTAATACGGTGACAGCTGTGCCCGCCATTAACGCCAGGAAGATGCTTACATAAATCTTTACTGGGACAATGTGTTCGCTCATGCGTTTTTAATGGCCGCCCTGGTGCCTGCCCAACAGATAAAGCAGCGGAAACAAAAAGATCCATACGATATCAACGAAGTGCCAGTAGAGGCCGGTGACCTCAACCGGATTGTGATATTCGGGACTGAAGCGACCCTTCACTGAGAAGTAGAGAATTACAGAAAGCAGACCGACGCCGATAATCATATGCAGCGCGTGCATGCCGGTCATCGCGAAATAGATCCAATAGAACATCTGCACGTGCTGCATCGAAACGCCCTGGGTCAGATGCATTGCGTGAGGGTCGGGATTGAATGGATTTCCAGGGATTAGTGAGCCCGGGATTAAGTGGTCTAGATATTTCTGATAGTACTCAACAGCCTTAATGCCCAGGAACGCCAGACCCAGGACAATAGTCAACACCAGAGAAATAATTTGTGCTCGTCGTTTGCCGACCTGGGTGTTGTAAACCGCCATGGCCATCGTAAAGCTACTGAAGATCAAGACGGCTGTGTTAATGGCTCCTAGTTTTATGTCGAGGTGATTGCTGGCGATCGCAAAGGCTGCCGGGAATTTAGAGCGGTAGAGAGTGTAGGCGAGAAACATCCCGCCGAAGAACATGATTTCCGTGACCAGGAATACCCACATGCCGAGAGTTCCGGCCTCGCGCTGCTGCTCCAGATTCTCAAAGTGGTGCTGCAGCGCGGGGTGGCTTACTTCGTGCTCTACATAACTGTCAGCCAATGTCTCTCTCCGTCCTGTTTCAGGAGTGGGTCAGTTTGATTCTGGAAGTTTAGAGTTCAACCTTCAGACTAGCGCCCCAGCGGGGCTGTTCCGCTGGGGGACCCCGCCGTTGTGGTTCCGTGGCCGCAAACTAAAGTTTGAATTCTAAACTGCTACTCCTCTTTAAGTCTTAAACCGGCTTCAAGCCTTCTCGGGGACCTTATCCTGAAACTTCCCCACAACTTCCGTCTCCTCGGGAGGAGCAAATTCGTAGGCCTCCCACGTTACCACGGGAGTGTAATCAAAGTTTTCCGTCGGAGGAGGCGATTGTGTCCGCCACTCGAGTCCAGGTAAATTCCAAGGATTTCCCGGCGCAATTCTGCCGTAGCGCATGGACCACATCAGGTAGACCAGCGGAATGAGCAACCCTACGCCCAGAATCGAAGCACCAGCGGTGGAAAGCACATGTAACACCTGGAATTCGGCGGGGTAAACGTGGTAACGACGAGGCATGCCCATGTAGCCAAGTAAAAATTGCGGAAGGAAAGTCAGATTGAACCCGATAAAGACGACCAGCGCCGAGAATTTCCCCCAACCTTCCGGATACATGCGCCCAGTTATCTTGGGCCACCAGTAATGCAGACCGCCGAGATACGCCAATAGTGTTCCGCCGACCATGATGTAGTGGAAGTGGGCGACCACAAAATAGGTATCACTCACATGAACATCAACGGCCAGGGCTGCCAAAAACAGACCCGTCATCCCACCGATGGTGAACAGACCGATGAAACCGAGCGCATATAGCATCGGGGTGTCGTAGGAAATCGAGCCTTTGTAGAGGGTTGCGGTCCAGTTGAAAACTTTAATCGCCGAGGGAATCGCAACCGCGAAACTCAGGAATGAAAAGATCATTCCGGCGTAGACGGATTGGCTCGCGACAAACAGATGGTGTCCCCAGACCAGAAAACCAAAAACGGCGATAGCCAGGCTGGAAAAAGCGACAAAGGAATAGCCGAAGATGTTCTTGCGCGAGAAGTTTGCGATCAGCTCGCTGATGATGCCCATACCAGGTAGCACCATGATGTAAACAGCCGGGTGGGAATAAAACCAGAAGAGATGTTGGAAGAGGACAGGATCGCCGCCCACCGCGGGATCAAAGATGCCGATGTGTGCCACGCGTTCGAAGGCTAACAGGAGAATCGTAATGGCGATCACGGGTGTGCCCAAAATCATGATCAGGCTGGTGGCGTAATGTGCCCAGATAAAGAGCGGTAGACGAAACCAGGTCATGCCTGGTGCCCGCATGGTATGAATGGTAACGATGAAATTGAGGCCCGTGAGAATTGATGAGAAGCCGTTAATAAAAATTCCCAGGCCGGTGGCCACCACATAGGAGTTGGAAAACGTGGTGCTGAAGGGTGTGTAGAAGGTCCAGCCGGTGTCCACTCCGCCGGCGAGCAGGGCGTAGATGGTGACAATGCCGCCCAGCAAGTAGATATACCAGCTGAGCAAATTGATGCGCGGAAATGCCAGATCCTTAGCGCCAATCATCATCGGCACCAGGAAGTTTCCCAGCGTTGCCGGTATTGAGGGGATCAAAAAGAAAAAGACCATGATGATGCCGTGCTGAGTGAAGACCTTGTTGTAGGTCGCCGATTGCAGCAAATCGGCCTGCGGAGTCAACAGCTCCAAGCGAATGGCCATTGCATAGAGGCCGCCGATGAAGAAGAAGAAGCTGATTGAACCAAGATAAAGCAACGCGATCCGCTTATGATCTTTGGTGAGCAACCACGACTTCAGACCATACTGAGCGTTGATGTAATTGATCCGCGACGGGACTGGTGGTACGAATGTTTCCATTGTTCTAGTAAGTCTAAGATCAGCGAACTGTAGAACTATCGGTCCGTTCCCGGAGTTGCCGCTGGCGGTGGCGCCACAGAGGGGGCGACGGATGGCATGCCTGAAGGCGCTGGCATCGGGCTGGCAGCCCTCACGGGTTCGGGGGTCTGATTCTGCAGCGACTTAATGAATGCCAGAATCTGCATCAATTGCTCCTCGCTTACCTGGCCTTGAAACGTCGGCATGATGGGCCCAAATCCCGCCACCAACTTCGCCTGCGGATTAACAACTGACTCGCGAATATATGCCTCGTCCGCCTTGATGTTCTGACCGTTGTTAAGAAAGACCTGCCTTCCGAAGACGCCTGCCAGCGCTGGGCCCCGTCCCCCTTCGCCTGTCGGCCCATGACACGAAGCGCAACCAAGCGTCTCGTAGATTTGCTGACCGGCGATAGCGGGCGATTGCTGACTCGAACTACCACTCAGCCATTCGTCAAAGTCTTTGGGTTCCATGACGACCACCGACCCAATCATTCCTGAATGATTCATGCCGCAGTATTCGGCGCAGAACAGATGATAACGGCCGGCCTTCGTTGCTTCGAACCACAGGGTTGTATATCGCCCCGGCACAACGTCAGCCTTAATGCGAAACGCCGGGATAAAGAAGTCGTGAATTACATCTTCCGTGCCCATGACCAGTTTGATTTTGCGCCCGACAGGTACGTGCAGTTCATTAATCTCACGCTGACCGGTGGTATGCTGAATCTTCCACATCCACTGCTTCCCAACAACGTAGACCTCCACCGCATTGCTGGGCGGTCGCGACTGCTCGAAGAAGATCTGAGCGCCCCAGGCAAACATGGTCATCGCAATGATGAACGGGATAACTGACCAGAGCGTTTCCAGTTTAAGGGAGCCGGCAACGGGGCGCGGAATCTCGTAAGGGTTGCGGCGCCGGTATTTGATTACAAAAAAGATCAGGACTCCGGAGATCAACAACGTAAAGAAGATCGTCACGCCCGAGAGATAAAAGTAGAGCGCATCAACCTTTCCTGAAAGAGTCGAAGCGCTGGGCGGCACAAATGGAACCCAGGAACTCTGCATTGCTACGCGATCCCTCCGGGACCTAAACGCATTTGCTTTGCGGTGCGGCGGCGCATTACTAAAAACAGTGCCACCATGGCAAAGAGAGTTGCAATGCCTCCCAGGCGTACCATATTCATCACTACGGCGCCGTATTTTCCGGTGGCGGGATCGTAGTGATAGCAATAAAGCAGGAGCTGATCCACGGGCGAGCCGATCTTATTCTGAGAAGCCTCGACGAGGCCCAAACGCAGATCCTTTGGGGAATACTCGATGCCGTAAAAATAGTGTGCGAGTTTACCTTCGGGCGTTGCAATCATGATGGCGCTGGCATGAGCAAACTGGTTCGTCGCTTCGTCGAAGTGGTAACGAAAGCCCACAGCTTCCGTAAGCCGCTTGATGCTTTCGCCGTCGCCCGTCAGGAAATGCCATCCTCTCGCGGCCTGCGAGCGCTTCGCCTCAGGCAAATAACCGACGTAGGTCTTTTTCTTGGCAGTTGCGAGCGCTGAGGTCTCACGTGGATCGAAACTTACGGTAACCACATCAAATTCGTCCCCAGCTTTGAAGGAAAGCACTTTGAAAGCGCTTACCATACCGTTTAAGACCTGGGTGCAAAGCATCGGGCACTCGTAGTAGACAAGCGACAGAACCACGGGCTTCCTGCCGAAGACATCGCCCAACTTAACGGGCTCGCCCTCTTCATTGCGAAACACTAGGTCCAGTGGCAATTGCTCGTTTAGCTTCTGATCAATCCCAACTTCCCGCAACGCTTTTGGCAGGCCGCTCGAAACCGCGCCGCTCTGCGGTCGTGCCCCGTAAAGCGGCGAGCTAGGGCCTGGAGCACCTGGCTGGCCGATTGCGGGAAGACAGTAGGCAGAAAGCAGTAGGCAGACGGCAGTAGGTAGGAGAACGAAGCCGAAGCGAGCAATGCCCTGATGGTTTTTTCTGCCTACTGCTTTCATTGCTTCACCTTTTCGCTAACTCGGCCCGAGCTTGCCGCTGTCGGTGTGTAGAAGTCTGTCATTCCCTGGGGAGTGGGCGGTCGTGACGGTAAGCCCTGACCCTCCAAAACTTTTTGCATCGCCTGTTCGATGGGAAGTCCGGCGGGATTTCCCGACTGATCTTTCGGCCCCTCCTTAAGCACCAGGTCCCACTGTTTCTTGACCACACGATACTCGGCTTGAGGTTCTCGTTTTTCGAGGGTGACCCACTCCCCGTTTTCGAGCTTGACCCCAAAACCCTTGGCTGCCTGAAGCCTCGGCTCGGGCGGTAGACTCTCCTGTTCGGTCATAGCCATCGGCCCAGGCGGCGTCTCGCTTTCCTTCCTGGCCTCCTGCGCATTAAAGAAACCAAACAGTAGGTACATGAGAACATAGACCACAACGGTCATAAGGACGAGGGCGCCCACGAACTTAAGTATCCCCGGCACGTTGACGTCGCTTAGTTCGTGAGTGACGTCAACGTTTCTGACATGCGACACATCCGGGGTTTCCGTTACATGTCCATGCCCGTTACCTTTGTGGCCAAGCTTTG
This sequence comes from Pyrinomonadaceae bacterium, assembly GCA_041744135.1. GTDB lineage: Bacteria > Acidobacteriota > Blastocatellia > Pyrinomonadales > Pyrinomonadaceae > PSRF01. Next base: position 4,155 of record JBGTLM010000397.1, on the reverse strand, counting down.
CCATGATTCACACGACCTTACTGTCCCAAGGTTCGATCCGCTCTCGGTTCCGTAGCACAGGCAGTCGCCAATTCCACGTTGGTCTAATGTTCCGCGCGCGCCGGCGCCTGCGCTTGCGCCAGCAATGAATCGTACTGCGGATCATTCGTCGGCATTAACGGACGCTTCCTCAATTGCCAGGCAAACATGGCGAGCCAAAAACCGCCCATCGCGATCGGCGCCACCACGTCCATCCAGCTGACATGAAAACTCTCGGGGGTGAACTCCGGCGCAATCATCCAAAACAGATCGATGAAGCGCATCAGGAGTATCAAACCAGCCAGCATCACAAGTTTGCGAGGGTTTCGTTTCAACGATGCCGACAGCAAAAGCAAAAACGGAAAAGCGAAATGGAAAAGTATGACGCCGACCGCAATAACTCCCCAGCCGCCGCGGAGCCTGGGTAAATACCACTGAATCTCTTCCGGCAGATTGCCATACCAGACGATCAGGAACTGCGAGAAGGCAAAGTAGGCCCAGAGCATCACAAAAGCCAGCATCAGCTTGCCGAGATCCTGGAAATGATTTGGTCTAACTATGCGCGACATTGGCTCTCGGCTTGTTAGAAAAGACACCGCCGCAATTGCAAGGGCGAGGGCGCTCAGCGCCCAGGCTACAACAAACAAGAGTCCGTAAATTGTTGAGAACCAGTCGGGATTAAGCGACATAGCCCAATCGACTGAAGCGAATGTCACGGTCAGCACAAAGAGCAGGAGGCCCGGTGCGCTCGTCATCCGCATGCGTTTAGTAAATCGACGATCGGAAGTACGGTCCTGTTCCTGCGACCATTTGTTTAAGAGGTAGGCAGTCAGGATCCAGATCGCAAAATAAAGAGCCGCCCGTCCGGAAAAGAAGGGAAGGTTCAAATAGAGACGGGCCTTCTGCTCGAGTGCCGGGGTTTTTGACATCTCTTCGTGATGCGTCCAGGGATAGATCTGGTGCGCGCCGAGGATAATCGGGACAAAAAGCACGGCCATTAACGGAATAGTTCGTGTGGCCGCCTCCAGGACACGGCGGATGACCAAGCCCCAGGCGCCGCCGGTCAGATGTTGCAGCAGCAAGATCGCCAGACTGCCAAGTGCGATCCCGGTCCAGAACAAGTAGGCCACCAGATACGAATGAAAAAACTGGGCGCGATCGAGAAACGCCCCCACAGCAAACAGCAAGGTAAACACGACTGCTACAATTAACGCGCGTTGCTGCCAACGCACGACTTCCGGTGGTGCTGAGTATGCGGCATTCATCGCGAGTTATGCCCTTCGGAGCTCGGCGTTGCAGCGTGGCTGGCAGGTGGCGGCGGTTGCCCCGTCGGCGACTGCGTATTCTGATGGCTCAATTGCAATGCCCGAATGTAAGCAACAATCGCCCAGCGATCTCGCGCCAGGATCTGGGCCGCGTACGACGGCATGGCGCCCCAACCATTCGTGATGGCATCAAAGTAATGACCAACCGGAGCCTGCCGGAGACTATCGGTGTGAAACGAAGCCGCGCGACGGAAACCACGTCTCACGATCATTCCATCGCCGTTGCCGGTCATACCGTGGCATGCCGAGCAGAAAATGTCGTAGCGCTCCTTACCGCGTTTGACCACGTCATGAGTAATGAGTAATGGAAACTCTTCGAGGTCGTCGGGATAGGCCGCAATCCCCTGAGCTGCGATAGCTCCAGGTGGCGTCGCAGTCTGCGCCGCTGCTGGAGCTATTGTTCCGGCGGCGCTCTTCTTGCCAGTGAAGAATTCCCTGTCTGCTCTGAGGTAGCCGCGCGGAACCGTTCCCGTTACGGGCGGGCGCGACGACATACCGTCTCGAAAAAACGTGGTCGCGCGAAACGGTTTCATACGCGGCTGATCCTGCATGTCCTGACGGCAACCCGCAGTGAACATTAGGCAGAGGACAGTGAACAGCAAGACAAAGACACTGCGGCGCAGAGACCGTTTCTTGCTGTCCACTGTCCAATGTCCACTGTTCACTGCTTGACTACACTTCAACATCCGTCACTTCCTTCGGCTCCAGACTCTTCATAAACAGCACTACCTTATCGTGGTCGTACAAAGGATCGTTCGCTTCGATCACCAGGAAAAAGTGGTCGCGTGTAGCGAGCCTGAAATTCGGCGCATTGAAAACTGGATGATATGGCTGTGGCAACTTGTTCAATGCCAGCATCCCGAAAACCGCTGCAAACGCTGCGGACAGAATCGTGGTCTCAAACGTAATCGGAATGAATGCGGGCCAGCTGTTAAAAGGCTTGCCGCCGACGTTGAGCGGATAGTCAAAGACCGAAAGGTAATACTGCATAAGGAATCCGCCCAGTCCGCCGATAATGCCACCAATCAAAACGATGAGAGGCAGGCGTGTGTGATGAAAGCCGATTGCTTCCCACAATTCCTCAATCGGGTATGGCGAGTAGCCATTGATTCTACGGTAACCCGCTTCGTAGGTGCGACGCGCGGCGGCAACCAGATGACTCGGGTTATCAAACTCAGCCATCACCCCATACAGAGAAGACACGGGGACGCGGGGACGTGGAGATGTGGGGAGGGGGAGCCGGGGAGACGCGGAGATCTCCATATCGTCCGTACTGTACTCCTCACCGCTTCTCGGTTTGTCTTTTTCGTCCGCCATCAACAAGGTTCCTTCAATACTCCATCTAACCGTCAGCGCATCTCTTCGCCCGTCTTCCTTCTCCCCATCTCCCTTTCTCCGATCGCCCCGTCCCGCCGCCTCGCGACGTACTACTCTTCCTCAAGCTCAGCTTCCGGCAGGATCGTTCGCATTTCAAAAATCGAAATGATCGGAAGGAACCTGATGAAGAGGAACAAGAGGGCGAAAAAGAGTCCAATCGTGCCGAAGAACATCGAGAAGTCCCAGACCGTCGGTGAGTACATCCCCCAAGACGAAGGCAGAAAATCCCTATGCAAGCTGGTGACGATGATCACGAAGCGCTCGAGCCACATGCCAATGCTTACCACGATTGACAGCAGAAACAGCACCACCAGATTTCTGCGAAAACGCTTGAACCAGATGATCTGCGGCGCCAGCACGTTGCAGAGGATCAGCGACCAGTAAAACCATTTGTAGGGTCCGGTCATACGGTTATAAATCATGAAGCGTTCGTAAGTGTTGCCGCTGTACCACCCGAAAAAGGCTTCCATGATGTAGCCGTAGGCGACGATTAAACCGGTAGCCAACATCACCTTGGCCATGTTCTCGATGTGTTGCATGGTGATGAAGTCTTCGAGGCCGTAGAACCTCCTTAGTGGAATGGTCAGCAGCAGAACCATAGCGAATCCAGCGTAGATGGCCCCCGCGACAAAATAAGGTGGAAACATCGTGGCGTGCCAGCCGGGAATAACCCCGGCGGCGAAGTCCATACTGACGATCGAGTGCACCGAAAGGACAAGAGGGGTCGCCAATCCGGCCAATAGCAAGTAAGCCATCTCGTAGCGATGCCAGTGACGAGCAGAACCGCGCCAGCCCATGGCCAGCATTCCGTAAATAATCTGAAACGGCTTACTCCGAGCGCGGTCACGCAGGGTGGCGAAATCAGGAATCAATCCGATGAACCAGAACAACGCCGAGACCGTGCCATACGTGGAGATCGCAAATACGTCCCACATCAACGGGCTGCGAAACTGTGGCCAGATCCCCATCGTGTTTGGGTAGGGAAACATCCAATAGAGCAGCCAGGGGCGACCTGCGTGCAGCAGAGGGAACAGGCCGGCGGAAGCAACAGCAAAGAGGGTCATCGCTTCCGCAAAACGGTTGATCGACGTACGCCACTGCTGACGCAGCAGCAGCAGGATGGCAGAAATCAGCGTTCCCGCGTGACCAATACCAATCCACCAAACGAAATTAATGATGTCGAACGCCCAACCAATGGGCACGTTATTACCCCAGATACCGATGCCGGTAAAGACGAGATGCGTGATCGTGAGCAGCAGGAGTTGGACCAGCAGAAACGAGACAGCAAAACCGATGAACCACCACAACGGAGTTTTCCGCTTTAAGACCAGCGAGCTGATTTTGTCGGTGACTGATACAAAGGTCAGACCGGATCCAACCACGGGGACAGTCTTGTGGATCGGCCCTTCTGTATATGGTTCGTTTGCCATCGAAA
>JBGTLM010000396.1:0-3319 GCA_041744135.1 Pyrinomonadaceae bacterium | reverse complement strand
CAGGGATAACCGTGAGCATAGTTGGTGGTGCCGTCGAGCGGATCTATGATCCATTTCCACTCACTCTCACCTGGAATTGGTGTTGTACCCTCCGAAACACCGGATTCCTCGGCGAGGATCGCATGGCGGGGATAGTGCGACCTGATACGCTCGATGATCAACTTCTCCGCGGCCAGATCGGCCTCCGTAACTAGATCGATAGTGCCTTTGTTTAAGACTTGCGCGCGCCCGAGTCGATCAATGAGAACGCCGCCGGCCTCGCGAGCTGTTTGAATTGTGAAGGTAAGCAACCAGGAGTCTCCGGTGATAGCCGGTTATTTTGGTGGCGCAAGATGTTGCGCCGATAGTTTGAGGATCTCTCTGATCTGCCGATCCCAGTACTGCCAATTGTGACTGCCGGGCAGCTGTCGATACTCGTGGGGAATCTTGCGCTCAACCAGCAAACCAGCGAAATCGCGGCTGCTCTTGAACAGGAGATCCTCGGTACCGCAGTCGAGATAGAAGTAGGGGAGCGACGCCATCCGTTCGGAGGGAACCTCTCGCACTAGCTTGAAAATATCGTTGGCACCACGTGTGGGAGAATTCGCCGGACCAAACGTTTGCATGACTGAATCCCTGGTTGCGCCGGGAGCAGTTAACTCTTTTTCCGTCCACGATGCCACTTCTAAAGCGCCGCTCATGGACGCCACTAGAGCAAATATCTCGGGATACTTCAAACCAAACTTCACCGCCCCGTAACCTCCCATTGAGAGGCCGGCCACCGCGCGTCCGGCACGTTCCTGGCTTACACGAAAGCGTTTTTCGACATCGGGAATGAGTTCCCGCAGAATGTATGACTCATATTTGTCCGTCGGAACGGTGGCGCTATCCGTATACCAACCATTGCCACCCTCAACCATGACAATGAAGAGATCAGAATGAGTGGCGTAGAGAGCTACGCGCGTTCGATCGATCCAATTTGAACTCTGGCCAGTGAGGCCATGAAGAAGGTAAAGAACGGGAAACCGCTTCTCCTGTTTCCCGGCACGTTGATACTCGACGGGATACAGAAGGCGATAGTTTATGGGCCTGCCCAGCAACGCACTTTTTAACTCAAATTGCGCAACCGGTGGATCTCGCTGGGCGGAGACAGATGTGGTGAAGAGCAGTACAAGAAAGAACAGAGTCAGGCGAAAGTTTTTGATCATCCTTGTATTTCCGATTGCCGATTGCCGATTGGTTTCTAGGGAGCAGTTGAGTGATCTTTTTAGCAACTTTAAGTGTCCAACTTCAATTGGCAATTGGCAATCGGCAATCGGCCCCGGGGTTACTCTCTCAGCATCGGAATATTAATTCCCTTGCTACGCGCGGTTACTCCAGCCTGCTCGTAGCCCGCATCAACGTGACGAGCGACACCAATGCCGGGGTCGTTTGTGAGCACGCGATTAAGACGCCCGGCAGCTTCGTTAGTGCCATCGGCGACAGATACTTGCCCCGCGTGAAGTGAATAACCAATGCCCACGCCACCACCATGATGAAAAGAAACCCAACTCGCGCCGCTTGCCGTGTTCAGTAAGGCATTTAGAATTGGCCAGTCTGCCACGGCGTCCGACCCATCTCTCATTCCCTCCGTTTCGCGAAACGGTGAAGCAACTGAACCGGTGTCGAGGTGATCGCGGCCGATGGCGATGGGCGCCTTCAAGTCGCCGCGCCTCACCATCTGGTTGATAGCATCACCCATCTCTGCTCGTTCGCCGTAACCTAGCCAGCAGATGCGCGCGGGCAATCCCTGAAACTGAACTCGATCGCGCGCGAGTCGCAGCCAGCGATTCAACGTAGCATCCTCCGGAAACAGCTCCAGGGCGAGATCGTCCGTTTTCTGGATGTCACTCCGGTCGCCTGAAAGCGCCACCCACCGAAACGGGCCTTTGCCTTCACAAAAGAGCGGGCGAATGTACTCGGGCACGAACCCTGGGATTTCAAAAGCGTCTTTACAGCCGGCATCAAACGCCTGCTTGCGGATGTTGTTGCCGTAGTCGAACACGACTGAGCCAGCGCGCTTCAAGGCGAGCATCGCTTCCACGTGGCGGGCCATCGAGTGGGTAGATCGTTCTACGTAACCCCTGGAGTCATGGCAACGGAGTTCGGCAGCTTCTTCAAGGGTTACGCCTGCCGGCACATAACCATTCAACGGATCGTGCGCGCTGGTCTGATCAGTAGCCGCGTCAACTCTGACGCCTCTGCGAACTATTTCAGGAAGAACCTCAGCGCAGTTTCCAACCAGCCCCACAGAAACTGGCCGCTTTTGCTCACACGCGTTCTCGCAGATGTCCAGGGCTTCGTTCAGGTCCCTCGCGATTCGATCGCAGTAGCCGGTACGCACACGGCGCTCGATGCGGGCCGGGTCAACATCGATGCCGAGAAACACGGCGCCGTTAAGCGTCGCGGCGAGGGGCTGGGCCCCACCCATCCCACCCATACCGCCCGACACGATGAATCTGCCCGCCAGATCGCCGCCGAAGTCTCTGTCGGCCATAGCGGCAAAAGTTTCAAAAGTTCCTTGCACGATTCCCTGAGTACCGATGTAGATCCAGCTACCGGCAGTCATCTGGCCGTACATCATTAACCCCTTGCGCTCGAGCTCGTTAAATTGTTCCCAGTTAGCCCAGGCGCCGACGAGATTGGAGTTGGCGATCAGAACCCGCGGCGCGTACTCATGAGTACGAAACACGCCCACAGGCTTTCCGGATTGCACCAGCAAAGTTTCATCGTTTTCCAATTCCTGCAGCTCGCGAACGATGGCTTCGAATGCGGGCCAATTGCGGGCAGCCTTTCCCGCCCCGCCATAGACGATTAGTTCATCTGGGCGCTCGGCAACGTCCGGGTCGAGGTTGTTCATCAGGCAGCGCAAGGCCGCTTCCTGATGCCAGCCTTTGCAATTAAGCTTAACGCCGTGTGGGGCTCTAATTATCCTTGAAGACATTGATCAGACTTCAATCGAAGGGCGGTTTATCCGGATTCAGCTGTTGCGAAATCTACTGAACCAACCACCGCTCTCAGGTTTCGTCAACTGCTCCAATTCCCCCGAATCGAGCCAGACACCACCACACTTATCGCAAGTATCGATCGAAACTTCTTCAAACTTGGATTCCTCCAGTTTCCCATCGCATCTCGGGCATTTCATCGAAGAGGTGCCAGCTGCTTTCGCCTGCTCCGAGACTGCCATCTTTGCCCGCAGCTTCTCAATGGCCTCTTTGTTCTGACGGTGAAAGTACTCCTCTTCCAAACCCTTCCTACGATCATCAAAAGCGTCTGCCATCTTGTTTCTCCTTCAGGTTAA
>JBGTLM010000395.1:0-6328 GCA_041744135.1 Pyrinomonadaceae bacterium | reverse complement strand
AGTCTCGCGGTCTTTAATTTATAAGACTGATACTCGGGAAAAGCATCTTCTAGAATTGCCTCTTCGTTTTTCATCCGCTGAAATTGTATCAGACCAAAGCCGATGAATATGACCACCGTGTAGAAGGACAGAAACTGTAGGAGGACCCCGAAGGATGCCACGGCTTCAAAAACGTACAAAGGATGCCGCATGATTCGATAGGGCCCGGTCGTCACCAGTCTTCTTGCTTCGGCCATGAGACTGAAGGAGCGACCCAGGTGTGCGAGAACAAAGACCGAAATGCCCGTCCCTACAAGGCACAGGAAACTGGCAACGACTGTTTGAGTCATTGAGAGGTTCGCTCGGGGAAAGAAAGTCACCAGGGCCACAGAGAAAGTACCGGCAATTGCCATAACTCTCGGCCAGATTCCTTTAGCTTTCTTTATTGGCTCAAGTCTGATGAGGAATAAGATCGACAGCAGTCCCAGAAAACAGATAGTTGACGATCTGGACACCAGGTCGGCGACGAATTTCCACGCCGGCTCATTCCCGGATGCGTGATCCTTCACCATAAAGGCATAGAGTTCATTTACCTTCAGTAATACAACCAGCAGAAAAAATGCCGAGGGCACAATTCGTGTCACCATATCCAGCAACTTAACCCGATCGAAGTACAGTGGTTTCGGAACGTCGTTCGCTGCTAACTGTCGCTCAGCTAAAATGTCCATTATTATAAGGTCTCCCGTCTGGTGAGTTGGTGCTACTCGTAACGTGAGTTAAAAGCGACGCGTACTGGGTTAAGCAAAATACCGCGGCCATGGCTAGCAGTACCCGGAGTTGTATCTTAGTTTGAACATGAGAGGCTAAGGTCTTGATAGGGCGACGCAATACAGAACCGAGTAGCTTTGCTCGTCTGCGACGCGCAGATATCGAGATGAAACTTGCAAATAGCCCGCTTAAGCAGTGCCAACCTTAAGCATGTTTCTAAGAAGGAGCGGTAGCGACCGAGTCTTGTTGCGATTCACTCAGGTAAGGAAACAGTAGAACCTGTTTACCTCTCCCGATTTCAACGGGCTGCGAGTTCTAGTTCCGGTAAGGGCGAAGGATTAGCATTCCATCCAGACCCGGTCGCTACCGCTCCTCGGTTCCGTAATAAAGTTGGCAACCGCCGAAAACTGTTAAATTAAGACACTACCGTACCCAGGAAGTCTAAAGGGGAAGGTTGAACCGTGACGCATATCATCTTCGACTCGCTCTTCACTATAACATTTGTCCCGGCTCGAGATCTGAAGAACACACCCTGACCCTGAAGGCTCAATGAGAAGTCAGCAATTATTGTGCAACTGTTAAGCTTGGACGAGAGTCCTGCAGTATCTCACTGGGGCCTCACTTCAGAGAATAGGTGCTGCGAACGCTTTCACGGCGGAAAACGCTGACCTTTTCATCGTCTTCCTTCCTAGATTCCAACTAGTCGCGTCCCTCAATTTTGATTTCAACGCGGTTTCTGCCCCCGAACCCGTCTCTTGCAGTTAAATCCTCGACGTCTTCTGTCAACTGAAAGCGACATCGCCAAATTGTGTTTAGTCACTGATTGTTTTGCGACTTTGCCGATTTAAGGACCTTCGAGAGTCGGGACCAACTGTTAACTCCGGGCGACAAGCGCGCCTACCTATTCCCTCCGAATGCTTACTTAGATCAGCATCGAGAGACTTCTGACGAGCGGCACACGCCTTGTAGTAGGAGTCATCGCCCGCCGAGATAAATCAGTCGACAGCGACTTTGATCTCAAAGGGTGGACAAGACCTATGAAAAGTGTGAACCGCAAAGATCTCATGACCTTGCTAGGCCTGGTGCTCAGAACACCAATCCTCGACAACACTAATCTGCGAGGGACGTCCACTATCAGTCCTGGTTACTAACGATGGTCCTTCCACCAGGTACTGGTAGGTAAGGGCGCAAAGCTTGACACTTAAACTTTCAACCCAAATCCATAAGGAGCAAAAACATGATTAAGAATTTTCTTCGCGACGAAACAGGTCTTGAACTGTCAGAGTATGCAGTTGCCGCAGCGCTGGTTGCGATCGCTGTCGTAGTTGCATTTACGGCCCTCGGCTCGGGCATCGGCGTCAAAATCGACCAGCTGGCCGACACCATCAATCCGTAATGCCAATCGGCGTACAGGACCAGGTGCGCTTTAGTCGAAGATTTTAATTCGGGTAAAGCGCGCCAACGGTCTTAATCTCGCAGCGCCGAATTCAAGGCTCACAATGCCTCCTGCATCCACGATCCTGGAGTGAAAACAAGATGTACAAATTTCTTGTAAATGAAACTGGTCTTGAGCTTTCTGAATATGCGGTTGCGGCGGCACTGGTGGCAATGGCAGTAGTTGCTGCGTTCACCTTGCTTGGCGATGCAATCGGCGTACGGCTCAACGTATTGGCGACTCGGATCGGTTAGCAGCACTGGCGAAATTGGGACAGGAGTAAGCCCCTCTCTCGAAAGAACTATCCTTCGAGGTCCGTAAGCGATGTCCGAAACCCTTGTAATCATAGCTCTCCTTTTACCCTTGGCGATCATCATTGCTTACTATGATGTTCGCTATCGCCGTATTCCTAATGCCTTTGTATTGGCGACGCTCGCTAGCGGTCTAGCGATCAACGCCGTATTTGGCGGACTAGCTGGTCTTTACGGGAGCCTGGGCGGTTGCGCCCTGGCATTCGTCCTGATGTTCATGTTGCACATTTTCGGAGCGATGGGCGCGGGAGACGTCAAGCTCTTTGCCGCAATCGGAGCGGTTACCGGCGCACCACTTGTCCTGCCAACTTTCCTCGTCGTGATATTGACCGGTGGCTTGCTGGCCGTGGTTTCCATTGTTCGAGCCGGCGTGGTCATAACTACGATGCAGCGAGTTTTGCAGATATTGGTCGGAATGTTACCCGGTTGGGAAATGCCGAAGTTCGCGGTCCCTTCGGATCGCAGACTCACAATTCCTTACGGCGTGGCAATCACAATCGGCAGCATCATTTCAACAGCCATTTTTCGCGCTTGAAACAGGCGCGCTTTATCTGGTCAACCTGAATTACACGGAGTCAACTATGCGCAACAAACGCTTTTTCATCGTTCTGATTGGTGCACTTTTATTCGGGCTGCTCGCGGCATTTTCCGTCAGCCGTTACTTGTCGAGTGCTCAGGCCTACACAAAGAATCTCAACGCGGTCGCTGTAGCCAAGGTAGCGATTCCCATAGGAACGAAGATTGTCGCTGAGCAGATCGTGGTGGTCCAGTTCCCAAAAGAATCGACTCCCGATGGGGCGTTCGATTCGCCCGAGAAGCTGGCTGGCCGGGTCGCGGTTACTAATATTGCTGCGCGCGAGCCCGTCACTGAGGCGAGGCTTGCTCCCGAAGGCACCGCCGGTGGTCTATCGGCAGCCATTCCTGAAGGCTACCGCGCCATGACAGTCAAGGTTGACGACGTCGTCGGTATCTCCGGCTTCATCATGCCCGATACGCTCGTGGATGTGGTGGTTGTAATTGACCCCGAACAGACGACTGATGTGCAGGGTCCCATTTCCAAGATCGTCTTGCAGAACATCAAGGTCCTGGCTAATGGTCAGAACATCGATAAGCCCGAGGATCAGCGGGCAGCGAATAGTGTTAAGGCCGTCACGCTCCTGGTCACTCCTGAACAAGCAGAGAAGCTGGCACTCGCCTCAAGCGAAGGAAAGTTACAGCTGGTTATGCGCAATTCGATCGATCAGGGTGACGAGCAGACTACGGGGATCACCAAGCGGACCTTGTTGTCTGGCGAGCGAGCGGTGCCGGCGCCGGAGCCGGGTTCACTGAAGAGTGAGCAGCCCAAATCAGAATCCAAGCCCGCGCGTCGTGTTCGAGCGCACACCGAGGTCAAGCCGGCGCCGGCTGTTTCACAGAATCAGGAGAAGCCACGCTCGTCCGTTGAGATGATCGAAGGCGCCAAAAAACGCAGCGTCGATTTTCCCTAGAGGGGAATCGGACTGACCTTCGGGGTAGCCCGACTGATAAGCAGGGCTTTGATCTGCACAACCACCACACTCAAAGAACCGAATTTGCAATTTGATGAAGCTGGTCCATTGACTGGCCACTATAAGGAGCTACCGATCATGTACAGTCGTCTCTCGATCATACGCCGCGTAAGCCTGCTGCTGGCGTCTTTAACAATCTTACTCGTCAATTCCCTGGCCCAGGGCCAGGAGACGACTTACAAAGCCTCCTTCGCGGATAACACGGAACCCGTGGCGGTCAACGTTCTCGTAGGCCAGTCCCGCGTGATTAATTTCGATAAGCCCGTTGGACGTTTCTCGGTTTCAAATCCGGACATCGCGGAAGCGATTCTGGTGACTCCCGATCAGGTTTTAGTTAATGGCAAGGCGTTCGGCCAGGTCAACTTCATCGCCTGGGAGCAGTCGGGTGGCAAGTATCTGGTGTTCGATGTTTATGTGCGCGCCAACCTTTCATTGATTGATTCTCAAATGCGCACGCTGTTCCCGAAGGACGACATTCGTCTGAGTCAGGCAAATGGCTCTGTAGTGATGTCCGGCAGCGTATCCGATCCGAAGACGGCGTCGCAGGCCCAAAGCGTAGTTGAAGCCGCGGGTTTCAAGACAGTTAACATGCTGGCGTCGCCTGTCAAGAACATGGCCCAGGTTCAGCTCCAGGTTCGCGTTGCCGAAGTCAGTCGTAATAAGGCGCGGGAATTAGGTTCGTCTTATGCAACCGTAAATGGCGGCACGTCCACTTTCGTGAGCGGCGGTGGACCAGCTACCCTGGGCGATCATACCGGCGGAGTGCTGTCCAGTAACTTCATAGGTTCGGCGGTGAATCTTTTCTTATTTCAAAACACGCTTGGCTTGGCGTCATATATTCGGGCACTGCAGACACAGGGCGCATTGCGCGCGCTCGCGGAGCCCAATCTTATTGCCATGGATGGCCAACAAGCCAGCTTCCTTGCCGGTGGCGAATTTCCGATTCCCATGGTCCAGGGCGGTGGCGAGAGAAGCACAGTAAGCGTCGTGTTTAAAGAATATGGTGTTCGTCTGAACTTCAAGCCGACGATCATAGATGAAGACCACATCAGACTCGATCTCGAGCCGGAAGTTTCCACTATCGATTTCGCCAACGGCGTGAAATTTGATGGCTTTCTGATTCCAGCTCTGAAAACCCGTCGCGCAAAGACGAGTGTTGAGCTACGCGATGGACAATCGTTTGCCTTGGCTGGCTTGCTTGACAATCAAGAATCGAAATCGCTCTCCAAGATGCCGGTGCTTGGCGACATACCTATCCTCGGGGCGCTCTTCAAGTCCAAGTCGTTCCAGAAGAGTGAAACGGAACTGATGTTCATAGTTACCGCACACCTCGTGAAACCGACGAGCCCCGACGACCTGCCACAAATGCGCGGCATCGATGGATTGAAGAATGGATCGCCGCTTGGTCTTGAGCCTAAGACCGAAGGTATCCAGGGAAAGACCGGCTTCTCCATCACCGGTCAACAGACAGAGATTGCGCCGGTGGCCGCTCCCAAGGTGGAAAGTGATAAGGCCGCCGATCCAAAGACAAAGAGCACGGAAACAGGCACCGAGTCGACTGACTTAGTGTCCGTTTCGACCAGTCGCCGCGTGAACCAGCCACTTCCAGTGGCCAAATCCATCCCAGCCAATTTCAAGTCCGAACTTGTAAGTCCCTAGTGACTTTGCTTCGACTGAAGTTGCGAAGGTGAGCCGACACTAGCCTAAACGAAAATACTTGGTTAGGAGGATATATGGATAAGCGGAAATTGGGAAAACCACGGAACAGGCAGGGCGAGCGAGGTTCTATTCTCGCCACATCTGCACTAGGAATGCTCTCATTTCTTTTCGCTGTTGGGCTGAGTGTAGATATCAGCCACCTGTACCTGGCAAAGAACGAGCTGCAGAACGCCGCTGATGCGGCGGCGTTGGCAGGCGCTTCCGGATTGAATTACCAGTCGTCGGGTATCGCGGAAGCGACCAAACGCGCCACCGACGAAATGAATAGCTACCAATTCGAAAACACGAAGGTCGTGTTCGTGCCCGGGAACGTGCGCTTCGCCAGAAACCTTTCTGACTTCGCCAACGGGAGTGACATGAGTCAAGGGTCGGCTGCGGACCCCGGGGTCGCACCGCAAGTTAAGTTTGTCAAAGTCACTACGCCACAGTCGCCCGTCAATATTGCGTTTGTCTCAATGGTGCTTGGCAGCAGCAAGAACCTATGGGCTGAGGCGGTCGCTGGGGTGTCGGTTCCGCTGAATCAATTCGCAGGGTATCTTCCGGTATCAGTCGTTTGCGACGCTACCTGT
>JBGTLM010000394.1:0-3294 GCA_041744135.1 Pyrinomonadaceae bacterium | reverse complement strand
ACTCGCCCTTTGGTACTGGTTCGATGGAGTCGAAGGGGAATTTCACGCGCAGCACACTCTCTAGTTCTAGCTCCTGCACTTCGCCTTGCAATTGTTGCGACCCTTGCTCGGCCTTCCGCTTAAGCTGCTCGATCGTCTGTTGCATCGAGGCGATGGTCTGGTCTTTCTCCAGCACCTTGAGCTTCAACCCCTCCTCCGTTTCGCGCTTTGCTTTCTCACGCACCTCGGTTAGACCATCCTGGACGCGTTTCTCAATAGTCAAGTCCAGTTCGCGTCTAGCGTCATCCAGTTCACGCTGCGTCCTTATGAGGGCGGCTTGCGCCTTCTGCGCCTCAGCCAACCTGTCGTCACGGGCCTTAAGGACTTCTTGCAGGTCGGTGACTTCGCGGACCTTGGCCTCCAATTCTGCCGCGCTAGCCAGCTTCGCCTTTCCGGCCTCCGTCGCTATGAGGTGGCCGCGCTCCGCCTGTAACTGCGTTGCAACCTGGGCGGCCACTTGTTCGTCTAGCGTACGCTTTGCTTCGGCGAGCTGTTTTTCCTTGTCGCGGATGCCTTGCTCGCGTGTGGCGATCTCTTCATCTTTCTGAAAAAGCTGCCGCTCAAATTGCCTGCGCGTAGCTTCAATCAGAGGAGCCGCAAGCGACTCGGTAAGACGAATTTCCGTCTTGCAATTGGGGCAGATGATTGTTGGTTCTGTCATAGTCGAATGTCCCTTCCATTCATGACCCGATCCTTACTCCTCGCAGTTAGTTGAACTCACAACACGAAGCTGAGGGCGTTCCCGGCTCGTCGTCCCGTTTGCGCCCGAAGTGCTTGTCAGCCCCGTCAACGCAAGTCCGAAGACAAGCTCCTCGATCTCCTCAGCAGGGACACACAGATCGTCGGCAATGCTCCTTTTCGACATGCTCTCCTCGCGCAGTGCTGCAAAGACCTTTGCGAGCACCTGCGATGCTTCGCGCTGTGCCTCATTGGGTTCCTGCCCGCGATAGCCCCGAGAGGCAATCTCAATGCACAGGCTCCGGTAATGCCAATCCGAAAGAAGGCCCACGGTGTGCAGCCGATACGCCAGGGCGGCCACAGAAACGGTCCAGTATTGCTTGAGCCTGATCAAGTGATCGATTGTTGCTAGGCGTGGCGCGCGAGCAAGAACGCTCGCCCGCGGCATGAGAAACGCCGAGGCGAAAGCATTGGCATCCCTTTCTGCAACTTGGCCGTGCGGTGCGCCATGGCGATGCAAGACGAGATGACCGAGCTCGTGGGTGGCATCGAAGCGGCTGCGCTCTGCCGACTTTCTGGTGTTGAGAAACACGAAAGGCGTATTCTCCTTCCACATGGAGAAGGCATCCACTGAGTCTGCGTCCACGGCGAGAGAAAAGACCCGCACTCCCTTTGCTTCGAGCAGATGCACCATGTTCTTGATCGGCAGCTCGCCAAGCCCCCAATGCCGCCGAACATGATCGGCGGCGGCTTCCGGCGTTACCTCTCCGCTGAGGTCCGGCAGGTTGGCCAGGGGGAGATCGAACCGTTCCTCAATCCACTTTGTGAGCAGCAGCGCGATAGCGCCTTCGCCCAGAGCCGTATCCCTTTGTGCCGCCGTCATCTTCGACAGGGCGCGGAAGCTGGCGCTGTCCGGCGTGAGCTCTTCCAGATCATCGCCGTAGAAGAACGCCTCGGGGAATCTCAGAGCCTGCGCGAGCTTACGCAGCTTGTCGTCATCCGGTCTGAATTCCCCTTTCTCGTAGGCTGACACGGACCGCAGCTCGACACCGATCACGGCGGCAAGCCTCGTCATCGTGAGCCCCCGGCGTTTGCGAGCCAGGGTAAGCCGTGATGGATTGAATCCTTTGTCCCTCATGCCTTGCGTTTCACGTCGATGGTAATATCCGGTAAGGCTGGAGGTGCCACTTCAACAAAGTCGCTATCAAGCGGGATGGAACCCAGAAGGATGCGTTCGCGCCAGCCGTCGATTTTCCTATCTGTTCCGATGGATGAGGGCAGCGAAAGCTCGCATCGAACCTCGCTTGTTGCCCGGTGGAACAGCAAAAACCACGTGACTTTCTCGTCCCGAGCATCGGAGGGCTTGGCAGCCGCAGGGAACGGCGGAGATTCCACAAACAGGTTAAGCTGCAACTGGTTTGCAGCAATGGCATAGATGGTATTCGGTCCCTTCGGGGCTTTCGTGGATGGCGAGGCCTCTGCGCGGCCGGTTCCCTCGTCTCCCGTAGCAACGGCGATGGCGATTTCTCCCGACGGGTTGATAACCAGCGAGTAATTGCCCTCGTCCGAACGCGCCCATCCCAACGGGAGCAAGTATTCGCGCAGCGCGCGGACGGTCTCTCCCCAGGTCCATATCCCCGGGATCAGCGGCGGGTGATTCGCCGTGCAATTGCCATAGGCCAGGTAACCGCGCCGCACGGCGTCGCTTAACCCCTGCTCGGTCACCCCCAGATCAGACAGGCGGCCATGAACATCCCATGCTTCAACACGCAAAATCGCAGTCATTGAAATTCCTCTCTCGGAGTCTATCCGAACATACTTCCGGTTTTTATACCTCAAGTGAGGATGAAAAACAAGAAGTCATGCTGCTCCCGTCATCCCACATCGCCGGGGCCGTGCTCTGCCAGGTGCTCGCGCCCCGTGCTTCTCCAGCAGGCGGGCGATCCGGTGTTGATGTACTCCGAGCCGTTGGTCGGCATGGAAGTCACTGATCGTGAAGGGGAAGGCCTTTCGCATGGCCTTGATCACCGGCACCAGGTTGGCCTCGGAGAGCCGCTCGCAAGTGGCCACGCCCTCTCACGACGTGGATGTAGTAGTAGACCCCCTTCCCCTCATCGCCCTGGTGGACGCTGTCGATGCGCAGGTAGCCCGGGCGGCCGTCCGGCTGCATGGGGCTTCGGCGATCCCCGGTCGCGATGCCGGTGAGGCACGTCTTGGTCCACGGTGGGCGGCGCGCCCGGTAGCCGGCGGCGCCCCGCAGTTGTAGAGAGGCGCCACCGAGATCGACGCCAGCCGCGCATAGCGGGTGTCCACGAAGACCAACAAAGCGGCTCATGCGGGCGCGGGTGGCCCAGCTCCTCGTAGCGATCGATGGGACTCCTCTTCGTTCCTCTCCCGCGGGCAACGAAGTGCAGACCGGAAAGCGCCGCCTTTTCGGCGAACAGCTCGTCCTCAGAGAGATCGCGCAGCCGGAAGAACTCCCACCACGGCGCCTTGGCTTCGCGCCGATGCCAGTCGAGAAGATGCGCGAGCAGCCCATCGCCCCTGTTGCTCATCCCTCCGCTCGGCGCGCTCCGC
>JBGTLM010000393.1:0-10936 GCA_041744135.1 Pyrinomonadaceae bacterium | reverse complement strand
TGAGATTATCGATCTGCACCGGTTCCAGGTCCTCAGCCAGTTCGAAACCGAAAACTCTTGAATAGAAATACAGCTCTCCATCCAAAGCGCGCTTGATGTTCTTTGCCTGTCGAAAGCCATGCTGCTCGCCTTCGAAAGGTACGTAAGCCACGGGAATTCCCTTCGTACGTAACGCTTTCACCATCACTTCGGCCTGGTTGGGTGGCACAACCTTGTCCTCGAGTCCCTGAAAAAAGATCGTCGGGCATGACAGGCGATCTGTGAAATTGATTGGTGAACGTTGGAAATAGATTTCCTGCTTTTCCGGATAAGGCCCAAATAATCTATCGAGATATCGCGACTCGAATTTATGAGTCTCTTTTGTCAGCGCTTCCGCATCGCTGACACCGTAGTGGCTGGCACCGGCCTTGAAAGTGTCTCGGAAAGTAAGCGCGCAAAGCGTTGTGTATCCTCCGGCGCTGCCGCCGGTAATCATCAAACGGTTGCCGTCGACTTCCCCCTGCGACACTAGATACAACGCGCCGTTCACGCAGTCGTCAACGTCCACTACGCCCCACTGGTCATTTAACCTTCCTCGATAAGCTCGACCGTAACCAGTGCTTCCGCCATAGTTCACATCCAACACACCAATCCCTCTGCTGGTCCAGTATTGAATTGTCAGGCTCAAGGCCGTCGCGGCCGCCGATGTTGGTCCCCCATGGCTCTTCACCAGGAGGGGTGGCCGCTCGCCGTCAGGCGCGCGATAGTCAAGATTCTTAGGCGGATAAAAGAATCCGTGAGCAGTTAAGCCACCTGTGGTGGCGAATTCAATGGCGCGGGCACTGGAAAAATATCCAGCATCAATATCCAGATTGTTCGACCGGCGCAAGACCTCGAAGGATTTCGTGTTGAGATCCAGTCTGACAATCGATGGTGGCTCGGCAGGTGAGCCTGCCCGGAACACAGCCTGACCGGGCGCCGCCCGCAAGAAGGTTATATCCGTATAGTTGGTCTCGATGGGCTGTAATATACGAGTGCGACTATCTATCGAGGCCAGTTTGGAGATGCCGCGATCATAGTAGGTGCAAATGATCTTGTCTTCCGATTCGAAGGCATAGTTGCTCATCCCAAAGATCCATTGCGGAACTCCGAATTCGGCGTCTAATTCAGTTACCGACTCAATCTCTTCGTCGGCCCGGCGGCGATATAGATTCCACCACCCGTTTCGATCCGATACGAAATAGAGCGTGCCGTGGGGCGACCACTCCGGTTGAAATATTGATTCGGTGAAACTGCCGGCAACACGCTGAGGGTTGGTAAGTGAGCCGTCCGCTTGAAAGTCACCCGTCCATAGTTCAGTGCCATCCCAGGGCATCTGCGGATGGTTCCAGGTAAGCCAGGCGAGTCGGGTACCGTCGGAACTCACTCGTGGTGATGAGTAGAAGTCGTTTCCAAAAACCAGCACTTGTCCGCTGTCATACACACGGTCAATCCCAATGCTCACGAGCGTGTTGACCGCTTCGCGTCCGGCGACTGTATGGTCTTCTCGCACGCAGATCAATCGTCGTCGTTTGGCGTCGACGGCCGCATCCGCATAACGCAAGTCAGCTTCGGGAGTAATAAGATTGGGCTCCCTGCCTGGGAGTTGTTTGTATAGACGTTGGTCGGCGAAGTTTGAGAAATAGATCACGCCATCGCTTACGACATAATCGCCGCCGCCGTATTCATGTACGCGTGTCCGGGCATTGAACGGTGTAGGATTAATATCCGTCGTTACTCCCGACGCATTACGTCGCACTACTACGTTGCGCCCGCCCTCTGAAGGCCGCATTTCAAGCCAGTAAATATCCCCGCCGGCGATGGCCGGCTGACTAAGGCCGACAGAGCCGCTCACGATTGAGTCCGAGGTAATCGGCGACTTCCAGGAGCCATAAGGTGAAGTTCTTGGTTCAAACATTGAGTATTTCTATGGTGTTGGTTCGCCCGGGAGAATCGGCAGAAGGAGGATGGTGAAACATGAAAAACCTTGCTTGGAAGTACCTTAATGCGCAACGCTTTGAAAAAATTTTGTTACGATGTCGTTAAGCCTTTGCAAGATAATTGCAACCTACGGCTTTAGGGAAGATCTATGATGCCCTATCGTTAATTCTCCATGGGAGAACTGAGATAAAAGTAAGGGCGTCGGTCTTGGGGGAGGTCGACGCCCTCTCTTTCTGTCTAACCCCTCCTCATACTATCACCCCCATTCGGGGCTGTAGTAGTTGGGCACGCTTGAAGTCCAATCCGCTTAATGCGTAGTCCTTGAACGACGTCAGTCCGGCTGAGGCACATTTCTGACGACGAATTCCAATCTGTTCCGCAAATCGCTCTGCGCTGACCTGAGAACGCTGATCAGCACCACGTCCTCGGCCACCTCGCCGCGCACGGCAGCGAGCCATTTGCCGTCCTGCGATTAAGCAGCCGATAACGATATGCACCCGCATCCGCCGGCTCGGCGGCCACCCCTTTTGGACACACACTAGTCTCTGCGTTGGCGAGGCTGCTCCTCGCCAGTGCCAGCCAAACGCCCGCGCTCCCAGCCAAACGTTGACTCACCTCGCGAACAGGATAACAATTCGACGCACCGCTTCAGAATAGAAAGGTTAACCTGCCATGCGTCGATCTCTCGTTATCCTACTGGTCCTGGCTCTGCTTCTAGTTTCCTATCCCTTCTCGCAGCCTGACGCTCAAACTTTTCGACCCGTAGTTCGCGGCAGGCGCGGAGTGGTGGCCGGTGGTCACCCACTCTCGGTTGAAGCGGGTATGCGCATTCTGCAACAGGGCGGAAATGCTACGGATGCCGGCGTGGCCACAATCCTAGCTGCTTCGGTGATTGAGTTTTCACATTTTTCGTTTGGCGGAGAGGTGCCAATTATCATCAAGATGAAAGGTAAGGAGGTCAGCGTCGTCGAGGGCATGGGCCCCGCTCCGATGAAGGCCACACGTGAGTTTTTCGTCAACCGCGAAAAGAATGCGGCTTCGGGCATGGCGACCATGGCGGGAGCCAAAACCGGAACGATTCCTTCTACTGGCCCGCTACCAGCTACGGTTCCGGCGGTGCTTGACGCTTGTGTCGTGGCGCTCGATCAATTTGGTACGAAGTCTCTGGCCGAAGTCATCCAACCAGCAATTGAACTCGCCGACGGCTTTCCTATCGACGAGCTGCGTGTGCAGTACATCAAGACGCGCGGCACTGTCTTCTCACAATGGCCTGATGCCAGGCGCATCTTTATGCCGGACGGCGAGGTGCCGAAGGTTGGAGACATCTTCGTACAAGCCGACCTTGCCCGGACGCTGCGTGAGATAGTGAACGCCGAAAAGCAAGCGTCCCGGCGCAACAGGAACGCCCGAGAGAAGCGTCACCTCGGCCTCACCGCCGCGCGTGACTATTTTTATCGGGGA
Source organism: Pyrinomonadaceae bacterium (assembly GCA_041744135.1). Lineage (GTDB taxonomy): Bacteria > Acidobacteriota > Blastocatellia > Pyrinomonadales > Pyrinomonadaceae > PSRF01. The sequence goes on along the minus strand of JBGTLM010000393.1, from coordinate 7,516 downwards.
CCAGTGGGACAGCGCATCGGCGACTACATGCAAAGGAATGGCGGCTTAATAGCCTCCGGGGATCTCGCCCGCTTTCATGCCAGGGTGGGCACGCCCGTGAAAGCAGAATATCGCGGTTACGAAGTTTACAAAGCAGGTTTTTGGACCGCAGGCCCTGCCCTGGTGGAAACACTCAACCTACTCGAAGGCTACGACCTCAAGAAGCTCGGCCACAATTCGCCGGACTACATTCACACCCTGGCTGAAGCGCTAAAACTTGCGTTGGCGGACCGTGATCGCTACTACGGTGATCCAGACTTTGTGAAGATTCCGACGACCCAGCTGTTATCTAAGGACTATGCCGCTTTGCGTCGCTCGCTGATCGACCAGCAGCAAGCTTCCCTGGCGCAGCAACCCGGCGATCCGCTCAATATGAAAGCTGTATTGGCAGGGGCTACTCAGCGTGTCAGCCGTGCGTCTGCGGTTCGGGAGGTTGAGCGGGCTAACGATACCACCTGCGTAAACGTAATCGACAAGGATGGGAATCTCTTCAGTGCTACGCCCAGTGGGGCCTGGCTGCCCGCCGTGGTCGCCGGCGATACCGGGGTATTGATGGGCCAACGTCTGCAGTCAGCTTTGATGGATCCCAAGAGTCCAAATGTCGTCGCGCCCGGGAAACGCCCGCGCATTACTCTCACGCCGACGGTGGTTATGAGGAATGGCGCTCCTTTCATGGTTTTGAGCACGCCCGGAGGTGACAATCAGGATCAGGCGCTGCTGCAAGTCCTCCTCAACATCGTCGAGTTTGGCATGAACCCGCAAGAAGCAGTCGAAGGGGCTCGCTTTGATACACAGCACTATGTCAGCTCATTCGACGATCACGAGTTTTTACCCGCGTCACTGAATGTTGAATCGCGAATCCATGAGAAGACAATCGCCGAACTCAAGTCGCGCGGCCACAAGGTAAAGGTTCAATCCGACTGGGGCACGCTTTCGGCGCCCACAGTAATCGTCTACAACCCACAAACCAGGGTATCTTCTGCCGGTGCCGATCCGCGGCGGGGAAGATACGCAGTCGCCTGGTAGATAAGAACGGGATGAATAATCTATGGCGAAAGATAAAGAACCAGCAGAGGCGGGCCAACCAGAAGAGGACGGGGTCGGAATGAGTGAGGGCGAGATAGACCGGAACTTAATCGATACATTCCCTGCGAGCGATCCTCCGTCGTGGACGCTTGGCACTGATCACCGCGATGAATCTCAGAACAAAGAAAGTCGTGGTGAAAGCGAAGCCGAGAATTCGTCCGCCACTACCTCGGAACCATTACTCACAAATGATAAGGAAATCAGCCAAAGATGAACGCGGGTGCAGCTGAAATAAAGAAGATTGCTACCTTCCGGTAGATCTGCTTTGTTCTTCCCCACTTCTTTTCTGATCCGTCGTAATCCGTTTTTATCTGAGGCCCATTCCGCTCCCCATCCGACCGGCAAGAGGTCCGGAGCGGGCCGGAGGAGATGAGGATGACTAATGCGCCAGCTTTATTCCGATTGATCCTGCAAGTGCCGGATTTGGATCAAGCTGCGAAGTTTTATGCGAAGTTGCTTGCAGATGAAGGAAGAGGGATTCCGCGGGCCACGTCACGACGCCTAAGAGCCGCGGCACGAAAGCGTCAAGGTCCACGATGATGCAACTGCTATTTCTACTCTAGTTGCTTGTGGTCCCGGTCCTGGTGCTCACTTTGGTGTGTCGATCTCGTCGGTTCCGAATTTCTTCGAGCACCCCAGCAAGAGTGGGCCTCTCACTTTTCGTTATCTTCACATGGGGGGCATTTCTCAGAACCGAAGAGTAGATTATTTGGATGCAGGTTGGCGACGTTACCAGAGCGCTTCGTGGCGCTCGCGGACGCCGTAGGCTTCACGCAATTCGATACCCCCGGGCAGGGTTCCCGTGTAAGTGCCGAACCAGTGTAAATAGTCCGAGCGAACGACGAGAAGGTTATCGTGAGTCTCAATGAGCGCTTCGGGTTGAAAACTCAAGGTGCCGCCTTCGGCGAAGGAAACAGTCGACAAGTCCTCTGCAAAACTGTTCGGCCCTACCTCTTGCGCATCGCCGTCGATCCACATGGTGCGTTCGCTCTCTAATGGCGTGTCGAAAAGACCGGTAATGGCGTTGAAGGCGACGATCCGGCCATGCTGGTCCAACCCTGCGCCAGCAGCCCACCGCCACTGCGTAGGTCGCTCATGGTAGCCGGCGTTGATGTCGACGAAGATGACCCCAACAACTTCCCGCGATTTCCCGCCGTAGCGCACGATGCCGCGCGCCTGTCGACAATAGTCCTTGTGCGACCAGATATAGGCCCTGCCGGCAGGCCGGTAGACCTCGAAGCTGCTGCATGACTCGAATGTAACATCGATTTCTGCATCGCCGTCCCGCACTTGCGCGCGATTCGGTCCAATTTGCACACGGCGCGTAAAGCGATGCGACCCCTCCCGGAACTGCTTAGCCTCGCGATCCCAAATTCCCCAGTATTCCTGCTGTAACGGTCCGACACTGGCTCGCGCCGCACAGAAAGATAATTCCCGACTCCAGAAGGAGACGTAATGCCAGCTCTTGCGTAACTGGCCGGCGCGGAAAAGCGGCATGCGTTGAGGTGGTAGTGGCACTCCTAGAGGACGGTCTAAACCAGAACCGCGATAGGGCTTTTCGATCGATGAATTCATCAGACGCGATCATACAGGATTTCGCTACCGCCCTGTGTGTACTGAGAAGCGAAAAGTTGCGTGTCAACTCAATCCGTCGTCCCCATCCGTACGGGTCAGTTTGAGCAGATCTCTACTTCATCCTGAATCAGCGAATCGTCGGCTCTCTCGTGGGGATGAGCTTGCGTACTCTCGTTCATACCGCGACTTTGGCTTGGTGATAAGCTTACCTCATTTCTATATCCATTTTAATCGGTTTTGAACGTGCCAAGTGGATGACGCTTTATGGAAAACCCTTAAGCGGTTCCGTTGTCGGGCTCGCTTTGACACCGGCTAAACCTGCGGTGTGAGTAAGATAGTCACGAAAACAAACTGCCCCACCACCTTCTCATCTCGCTTATATAAAGTTCTCATCGTATGCTGTCGCGACAGTTCGTGCGTGGGGAGGGTAAGGTGAAAGAATCGATTGAAGTAATTATCAACGTTGGGTCGGGCGCGGATGACAAAAAAGAGATGCGCCTTCGGCTCGCTGAGATTTTGGCGGCTAGCAATCGCATGGCAAACATCTCGCTGGCCAGGAGCGGTGAAGAAGTCGTTGAGCTTGCGGGCCGGGCGGCGCGTAGCGACAGCCGAATAGTTGTAGCCGGAGGTGGCGATGGTACCATTAGCGCCGTAGCCTCCGCCGTAATCGAAACCGATAAGACGCTCGGCGTATTGCCACTAGGGACTCTGAACCACTTTGCCAAGGACCTCCACATCCCGCTCGATCTTGAAGCCGCCGCGCACACCATCATTGCGGGCCATACCACCCAGGTTGACGTGGGGGAAGTAAACCGCCACATCTTTCTCAATAATTCGAGTCTCGGGCTTTATCCGCGCCTGGTCCATGAACGCGAAAAGCAGCAGCGCCTCGGCTCCCGGAAATGGTCCGCTTTTTTTTGGGCCGTCATCGCGGTGTTGCGTCGCTATCCTTTCCTGGAGGTTAAATTGAGCGTCGAAGGTAAAGACTTGTCCACCCGCAGTTCGTTAGTCTTTATTGGTAACAATGAATATGAGATGGAAAGTCTTAACGCTGGTGCTCGATCCTGCCTTCATGCGGGCCGCCTGAGTCTCTATATGACTCGTGAAACTGGCCGGTTGGGACTTGTCCGGCTGGCTTGGCGCGCGCTTTTTGGCGGCTTGCAGGATGACAAAGACTTTCTCGCTTTGTGTTCGAAAGAGGTATGGATAGAGACGAAGCATCGCCATCTGCGTGTGGCAATGGACGGGGAAGTGACGATGATGCAGCCACCGCTTCACTATCGTATTCGTCCGTTGTCGCTACGAGTGCTGGTACCGGTAGAGAATGGAACGAAGTAGAAACTAAACCTGATGCGGACAATCGTTCACATGTCGGACATTCATTTTGGCCGCACTGACCCGAGTGTGGTCAAGCCTTTGATTGCGTTCGTGAATGAAGTCAGACCTGATTTGGTAGCTGTTTCGGGCGATCTGACTCAGAGGGCACGCTCCTGGCAATTTCAGGAAGCGCGCGCTTTCCTCGATGCCTTACCCAAGCCTCAGATCGTCGTACCCGGCAATCACGATATCCCCTTGCACAACGTGTTTTCACGTTTCCTGAGTCCACTAGATAAGTACCGGCGCTACATAACAGACGATATGCAGCCCTTTTACGCCGACGAAGAGATGGCGGTAGCAGGTGTGAACACTGCCCGGTCCCTAACAATCAAGGCCGGGCGCATCAATGAAGTTCAGGTCGCCTGGTTGCGTGAGAAGATCTGTGAACTGAGCAATGACATCGTAAAGGTGGTCGTTTCTCATCATCCGTTTGATCTGCCCGAGGGTGGTCACGAGAGCGAGCTGGTTGGCCGTGCACGCATGGCGATGGAAACGTTGGCTAGTTGCGGAGCAGATCTTTTTCTCGCCGGTCATCTACACATTAGTCACACTGGTCACACCGCAAAGCGATATAAAATTAAGGGCCACTCGGCCCTTGTCGTGCAAGCCGGAACTGCCACGTCGACTCGCAGCCGGGGCGAAGCCAATTCTTTCAACCTGATTCGTTTGCAGCATCCTGAGATCACGGTCGAGCGCATAATGTGGAAGCCGGAGGCAGCGGTTTTTGCCTTAGCTTTAAGCGAGCAGTTCCGGCACACACCCGAGGGGTGGGTTGGCGCTTAATCGTAACACCTCGGACAAGTCGCAACGGCTCCTCGTTTTGTCGCAACTGCTTTCCCCAGGCGCGATTGTCGCGGAAGGGTTATTGTGGACTGCATTTTACAATTGGAGCGCTCCTGCTTATCGGTGCCACCTGGTTTCGGTCAGGTCGCTGAGGATTCAGCGTCTGACTTCGCGCTCATCTCTAGCAGGCCTTGATCAGGGCCAATGCTGGTCATCACTCACCTTCATTCGATGGCGGCGGTTAGCTGGCTAGCGATTACGTTTGCACGAGACGGCTGCGCAATGACCAGATCCAGAAACTTTTTTCGATATTTTTCCTCGGGCATCAGACAGACTTCGTACTTTCCGAAGACGCGATACCGATTGCGCGCGACCAGGTTGTAAAGAGGGTCGCGTAACCTCTTCGGCAACACCCCCGCCACTCGGGAGAAATTCCACACCCCTCCAATCCGGCCGAGGACGTGCAGAATAGCGTCGGACCTCGCCAGCAAACGTTGGCTTGGCTGCTCATAGTCAGCAACAACGTAAACCGTATCAAGGTCGACGGCGTTGATACTATATTGTTTCAGCAGAGAGGCGGCGAACTCACTCTGGAGAGACGCGAACTGAAAGCGATCGCTCGGATCACGCTTGAGTATGAACTCATTGAGACCATTGCACAGGCCGCAAACGCCATCGTAGAGAACAAGTGTTTTGGAACCAGTATCAGGCACAGAATCTCAGGTCGCGAAAGGAAAAGGAACCGGCTGCAGGTAAACCCATGCTTACCTGGGCATCGTTAATCTAAGCGTACGAACTGGATCCACTGGAAAGGGTAGCAGGGAAGAGCCGACTCTGACACTCCTTGCTGAAGGAATGCGTACCTGAGCAAGGGCCACCAGGGGCACCTTCATGGTCATTCCCAAAACCCGCCAGCTTGTAATGAGTGCCTGCCAATAATCCGGTTCCGCCGGTGATTGCAACTTTCATGTTTGTGCCTTCCTTCGTGCCTTTCGCCGCTGAATAAGTTGCGTCGGGCAAACGGCGCTTAGGAAATCTCCTTTTACTCCAGCGATTGCCCTCTAGTCGCTCTGCAATGAGGTCGGCTCCTTTTAAGCATGGAGAGATGACGCGAGATCGAAGGCCCGGAAATCGGAAAGCACGTCGCTAATCTTTCCGGCCGACAGCTGCCACGCTTAAAGTTCCTGCGGGATCCGGCGACGCGTAGGATCTGCCAGGGCCTTAAAGACTCGGGATGCTTCAATACGTTGGCAGTAAAGCTATGTTGCTAAATAGAGTCAAGTAGTAGGGCACGAAAGTCCCGGGGAACAAGGATCAGAGGAGAGGTGTTGAATGAGTTGTTCAGGTTACCAGCGCAAGGGACCGGTGGTCCGGCCTTAAGACCTAAGGTTCCACCAGGCGCTTCTTGATATTGCGCTGCCACGACTCGTAGTTTCTGACGCGCCGCTTGGCTTGCTTGTGGGTGAGGTTCATTTCCTTCGCCACATAGCTGATTCGTTCCGAGCGATCGTTTTTCTTGTCCCGCGGATCCCCGGGCGCTTTCAAATAAAGCTTATAAGCGAACGTCCACTCCTGTTTGACCTCGTCGGTCGCCTGTGTTCCACGCAGTTCCGGCATCTTTACCTCTTAAGCATTATTTGAAGAATGAAGTCGCGGCGGCCTCGTATCGCTGAGTTATTACTCGGCAACCCTGGGACGGCGTCATCGAGCGATACATACTAACATACGGTCGAAAACTCGCTGCAGTCAAAAAAATCCCGTCTTTGGATCTGTTCGGGTCCCTGCCTACCGCCTCTCGAGTGGGGTATGATGCCCGCCATGAAAAACAAACAAATTATACTGGCCAGCCGGCCCTCTGGTATGCCTGCGATGGACAATTTCGCAACTGTTGACGCGGAAGTGCCGCAGCCGAAAGATGGAGAGGTCCTGGTTCGCACGCGCTACCTGTCCGTCGACCCATACATGCGCGGTCGCATGAACGACGGCAAGTCGTATGTCGCGCCGTTTGCTGTGAACGAAGTTATAAATGGCGGCGTGGTTGGCGAAGTAATCGAATCGCGGTCCGCTGATTTTAAGCCCGGCGACATCGTCACCGGCCAGCTCGGCTGGCAGCTCTATTCTGTAGCTCGAGCGAATGAGCTAAGAAAGGTTGATCCGAACCTTGCGCCGGTAACAACCGCCCTGGGAGTTTTAGGCATGCCGGGCTTGACTGCCTACTTTGGACTGGTGGACATAGGTAAACCCCGAGAAGGAGAAACCGTCGTCGTCTCCGGCGCGGCGGGCGCGGTAGGTATGACTGTATGCCAGATCGCCAAGATCAAAGGATGTCGAGTTATTGGTATTGCAGGCAGTGATGAGAAGAACGAGTATTTGGAGCATGAGCTGTGGGTCGACCGCACGATCAACTACAAGACGGCAGTTGACATGAAACAGGCCTTGAAGGATGCGTGCCCCAACGGCGTAGACATCTATTTCGACAATGTCGGCGGAGCCGTCTCAGATGCCGTGTTGCCGTTTATTAACCAGGCTGCACGGGTAGTTATTTGCGGACAAATCTCCCTCTACAACCTCGACCGACCTGATGTGGGGCCACGGCCTCAGCCATATCTCCTAGTCAAGAGTGCCCTGATGCAGGGATTCATTATCACGGGCTACG
>JBGTLM010000392.1:0-2343 GCA_041744135.1 Pyrinomonadaceae bacterium | reverse complement strand
GTAGCGACCGGATCCAAGCACTCAACGCCCTGTAAAACCGAATCAAGACGAGTTGAGTTCAGGATCCGGTCGCTACCGCTCGCGGTTCTGTAGTGAGCGACGAAGCTGCCTCGCGTAAATGTGTTCCTTAACTGAGTCTTTGACATAGCCTAAGAGCCTTACCGCAAGGGAGGCGCCGGAGCCGCCTAAGCACCAGCACGTACACCAGTGACAACGGCAACAAGCAACATTTGGCGCAAGTTTGGCGTGTATGTTATCTTGTCTGGCTTTCCATCCTGCCAAAAGTTAAGCTTGCACGCTCGATAAAGAGGAGTTCAAAGATAGTATGGCTATGCCTAACGCAAATGTAAGCAACGACGGCCAAAACGCCGGTCGCGTTGTGCAGATTATTGGTCCAGTTGTCGACGTCGAATTTGAGGAACACCACCTCCCGCCGATATATCAGGCACTGCGAATTGTTTCTGAGGGGTTCGACGTCCCTACATCTATTGACGTCATTGCTGAAGTGCAACAGCATCTCGGTGAAGGCCGTGTGCGCACGGTGTCGATGGTAGCGACGGACGGCATGGTGCGCGGCATGAAAGCCATCGATACGGGCGGACCGATTACGATGCCGGTGGGCGAGGGAACTCTCGGTCGCGTACTCAACGTTATCGGGCAGCCGGTCGATAATCTTGGTGACGTCAGGCACACTGAGCGGTATCCCATCCATCGGCACGCTCCCACGTTCCAGGAACAGTCGACCGAACTGCAGATGTTTGAGACTGGCATCAAGGTCATCGATCTTATCCAGCCGTTTGTACGGGGCGGCAAGATTGGACTCTTCGGAGGCGCCGGCGTTGGTAAGACGGTCATCGTGATGGAGTTGATTAACAACATCGCCAAGGCACGTTCTGGCTTCTCGGTTTTCGCGGGCGTGGGCGAGAGGACTCGCGAGGGAAACGATCTGCTCAGGGAGATGGTAGAGTCGGAAGTTATCCAGTTTGGCGATGCCTTCAACAAGCACCTGCACGACACGGGTGAGTTTGACATGACCAAAGTGGATATGAAGGCATTGGAACAATCGAAGGTCGCGCTAATTTACGGCCAGATGACGGAACCGCCGGGCGCTCGTCTCCGCGTGGCCCTCTCGGGCCTCACGGTGGACGAATATTTCCGCGATCAAGGCCTGGACGTGCTGCTCTTTATAGATAACATCTTTCGCTTTACCCAAGCAGGTTCGGAAGTGTCGGCACTGCTGGGCCGCATGCCTTCGGCGGTGGGCTATCAGCCAAACCTCGCGTCGGAGATGGGCGAAATGCAGGAACGCATTACTTCCACGAAGACCGGATCAATCACCTCAATTCAAGCGGTCTACGTTCCCGCGGACGACTACACCGATCCAGCGCCGGCAACTACATTTGCTCACCTCGACGCCGTAACAGCGCTCTCGCGCCAGATCGTAGAGTTGGGAATCTACCCGGCAGTGGATCCACTTTCCTCGTCTTCGCGTATTCTCGATCCGCGCCACGTGGGCGAGGAGCACTACAAAACCGCGCAAGACGTGAAGCTCATTCTGCAGCGCTATAAAGACCTGCAGGACATTATCGCGATTCTGGGTCTGGACGAGCTTTCGGACGAAGATAAGCTCATCGTTTCGCGCGCGCGCAAGATACAGAGGTTCTTCTCTCAGCCGTTCTTCGTTGCGGCGCAGTTCACGGGGCTGGAAGGAAAGTACGTAAAACTGGAAGACACCATCAAGGGCTTCCGCGAAATTGTCGATGGCAAACACGACGATCTTCCCGAGCAGGCTTTTTACATGGTAGGTACAATTGAAGAGGCAATAGAGAAGGCTAAGACAGTCGCCGGTGGTTAACAGAGAAGAGATGAAAAACAAAACTGGGAAAAAGAGTGACGGGGCGACATGGGGATGTCTCGCCCAGATTAGTAGTTTCTCCACCCCTCCCCCATCTCCTAGTCTGATTAATTGAAGATGGCTCAACAACTTCAACTAGAAGTAGTGACACCCGAACGACGCGTGCTTTCCGAGGAGGTCGACATTGTAGTCGTCCCCGGACTGGACGGCGAACTTGGTATTCTGCCGGGGCACACACCCTTGATCTCTCAACTCCAGACCGGTGTCCTTTCCTATACTCAGGGCGGCCGGGCGTCTCAGCTGCACGTTTCAGGCGGCTTTCTGGAGGTCAGGGATGATCACGTGTCGGTATTGGCGGAAATTGCGGAACGTCCCGAGGAGATCGATGCGGCTCAAGCCCGATCGGCTCGTGAACAGGTAGAGAAGCGATTGAATTCTTGGAGTGGGACGGAAGAAGACTTCGAAGAGGCCCGCATTGAGCTCGATCG
>JBGTLM010000391.1:0-5695 GCA_041744135.1 Pyrinomonadaceae bacterium | reverse complement strand
TCATTCTTCTTCACCAGGGAATTGAACATCAGAGTGCGCACCCGCTCGCTGGCCGCGTCAACCGAGGGCGAGCCGATGGGATCGATGGTGCGGATGTTATCCCCCAGCGCGATTACGAAGGCCCCGCTCTTTCGCCGGCAGCCGGCCGGGAACAGCGCAACTATTAGCAGCAGAGAAAAAAGAGGGAGTATCGCTCTCCTGGCTATCATAAGACTGTACCTCCGTACGTGTAGTTCAGTTTCTCATTAAGCTGCTTAGTTTCTTCTGATAGTGCCTGAAAGCGTTCTATGTCCAGCGGCAAGGGTTCTCTGATGATCTCCTTAGTGGCGGCGATGCGTGTTAGTGATGCGCGAATACGCCCTTCAGCGAGTTTGCCTGACTGCGCTGTTTTCAGGAGCGCGTGATAACCTCGACGAATCACGTCGGGTCGGGCACAAATGAGCATCATGTCTTCCCCGGCAACGAAGGCCCGGATAGCTGCTTCGTCAATATCACAGTGGCGCGAGATTGCGCCCATCTCCAGGTCGTCTGTTACGACGAGATGCTGGTAACCCAACTCTTCGCGCAGCAGCCGGGTCACGATGTTATGACTGAGCGAAGCAGGCTCGAGTAAGCCTCCGGCAAACTCCTGGCGGATATCGATGTTCGGGAAACCACCGTGACTCACCATAACGCAGCGAACTCGATCGTCTTTGCGTTGGAATAGTTCTATGTAGGGGGCAAGGTCTTGCGCAATTAGATCGTCATGCGAGAGTTTGACCAACGGCATCTGCTCGTGTGAGTCAACTTCGCCTGCGCCGATACCGGGAAAGTGTTTAAGACAGCCGATGATTCCCGTTTCCTGCAAGCCGCGCAGGTAGACGGTGGTGTAACCAAGGACCTCACCCGGGGAGCGACCAAAGGAGCGTGAGTAAAGTCCGTTGGAAAGCAGGTCGCGCTCGTCAGTCATAATAGACATAACGGGCGCGAAGTTCATGTTGAAGCCCAGCATGCGAAGGACTTCGCCTGTGATACGGCCAAGCGCGCGGGACGCCGCGAGATCACCATGCTGGCGAATCGTGCGGGCGGCCGGCATGGGTGTAAAAATCTTTCGCAGCCTATCGACAAGTCCGCCTTCCTGATCGATACCCACGAGGGGCTCAACCGGAAGGAGTTCACGCACACCGTCAACCAGATTCCGCAACTGTTGCGGACTGGCAACGTTGCGGCCAAAGATAATGATCCCGCCGGGTCTTACTTCCTCGATCAGGTTGCGCGCCTCGGCGTCGAGTTCTGTGCCCGGAAGACCGATGAAGAAAAATTGTCCTACTTGTTGCTCGAGGGGGATGGAGTAAAGTGAATCCGATGGCATTTTCAAATGAACAGTACAACCCTTCCTGCGTCATATCGCGCAGAGAGTTTAGCATGAGAGAACTAGATAGTCAGAAAGCCATGCAACCGCGGAACCGAGGAGCGATTTGAGGTTGGGTGAAAACCCAAAAATGGCGGAGGTAATTTGCAGGGCAGGAAGGCGGCCCTTATCCCCCCCTCACCTTCGAAAGCCATCGCCATTGAGCTAAAACCTCTCTACTCCAATATCCTAACAGCCAGAAAGGCGGACCCTGTCCCCGCCTCAAGCTGAAAGCCACTCAGCAAACTCGATATCCTCATCTGCTCAATTCGAGCTGTACCAGTCCATCTCTTTCATCGTTCTTGTTTTCGTCGTATGAGCCGGACAGCGTCCATCTTCCTGACCCGCAAGTTAGCGGAGCTTGACCGGTCCTTTTGAGGATCGGGTCTTCGCTTGCGACCGCAGCACGCTAAGTCTCGGGTCGGCTGCATATCACACTGTATGAAAGCCGAAGTTTTATTTATCTTTCCTGCCTTAAGTAGTATAAAACCGGGATGCCTCAGGAAATCATGAACCAGGAAGTTTTTACCCGCGCATCGATCATTTCCTTTTTCTTCACATGTCTGTTGTTGAGTGGAGTTACCGAGGTGCGAGCTCAAGACACTGTCACCGGCGCCTTCGAGGGCATCGTGAGCGATAGCCAATCCGGAGTCGCAATAAAAGGTGCAGCCGTGGAGATTATCAACGAACAAACCGGACTGAGTCACAGTCTCAATACCGACTTTCGAGGCCGCTTTTATCAGGGCTTGCTTGTTCCCGGGATTTACCGAGTACGCGTATCAATGCCAGGGTATCTGACTCGCGAAGTACTGCAGCGTTTGAAAATCACCTACACCGGTGAAGTCGTGCCGGTTCCGGTGGCGCTCGATCCAGCCCCGGCAACAGTGACGCCGACGGCATCGCCGTCGCCAGCGGTAACGCTGGGAGTTGAAGACACGGAACTTCGCAGCAGCATTGTTAGAAGTGATGGCCGGCGTGGCGGCTCCTTTAACGAAGAGGAGGTGTCGACGCTCCCACTCGGTGCGGCCACGCGTGTTCGCACCTTTGATGAGCTCACTCTCCTGCTACCAGGAATTGCTCCGCCGCCGCAAACACTCGGCAGCGTCGCCGGGCCGGGTGTCGGCGCAGGTGTCGGCTCAGCCGGCCAGTTCGCAGTCAATGGGCTAAGGTCGCGAGCTAACAATTTTACCGTAGACGGCTCTGACAATAACGACGAAGACATCGGGGTAAGACGGCAGGGTTTTGTGGCCCTCATTCCGCAACCCATCGAATCCATTAAAGAGTATCAAGTAATTACTCTGTTGGCGCCCGCACAGTTTGGACGAAACATCGGGGCCCAGGTGAACGCTGTATCAAAATCGGGTGGCAATGCTACCCACGGCACCGCCTACACTTTCTTCAATTCAAGTCAGCTTAACGCGCGCAACTTTTTCGATACGAACTTCGGAAACAGTGCTACGCCCCTCAGAGCACAGGGAAAACCTGTGCTGCTTAACGGCAGACAAGTAATAGTCACGAATCAAAGCGGAGAGGAAGATTCCTTTACTCTGACGACGGGAGGGATGGTTCTGGGTGGTCCGTTGGTGGCCAACGAACCTGGGGGTTCGGGAAGCATGTTTTATTTCATTTCGGCCGAAGGGCAGAACGTAAATGCGACCAAGGAGGAGAGCTTTGCCGTGCCTATGGTTGAGCAGCGTGGAATCTTCGGGAGTGGAGCTACCGGTCTCTCCGTTGATCCGTTCACGGGTCAGCCGGTGTCAAGCTTTCCCGCGACGGTAAGTGGTGATGCCATTTTCAGTCTCTATCCTTTTCCCAACAATCCCAATGGCATATACGGTCCGAATACATTCACTCAGGTTTTGCCGGCGCGTCAACAAGGCAAAGTGCTCTCAGGGAAATTGGATGCCAACTTCAAATTTGGCCAGAGGCTGCAGAGCTTCACGTCGCGGTATAATTTTACCGATGATTTCAGGGATATTCCTGTAACCAGTGGCGCGGTGTTTTCTGCGATCCGGCCGAACGTGCGCACGCAGAACTTTTCCAACTTTCTCAATAGCGAACTCAGCTCGCCGAACAACACCACCAGAGTTTTCAATCAGCTCAGAGCGTCTTACGGTCGCACGCGACTGATCTTTGAGGAGTTGCGTGACCAGGAGTTTCTCCGCCCCAGCAGATTGGCTAGCACCTTTGGCGGAAACGAAAACTTGTTTTTGCTGAATGCACCTCTGAGAGTAAACGATACTCTCCCGGGCTCCGCCAATGTCCTCTATAACAGGTTCTTCAATTTCAACATTGAGGATATCCTCGGGCCAGTGGGTCAGGTTTCGATCGCTGGATTCAGTCCCGTAGGCGTTGACGTATTCAACTTTCCACAGCGGCGCGTGAATAACACTTATCAACTGGCCGACACGCTCACGATGCGTTTCGGCAACCACGCCCTGACTTTTGGAGCAGACTTTCGCCGCTCGGAGCTTAATAGTGAACTCCCGGTCAACGCCCGCCCGTTAATCACTTTTGGCGGAGCGCCGCGACTAAGAACGAATGCACAAGGCAGTCTCGAATTATCCGGGTTCATCAGCGCTGTCGATCTCGCAGCCGCGTCGGCACCCAGCGGCTTCTTTCAAACAGTGACCCCCGGCGTCAGCTCCGCTATCAGTCTCCGCTATTTCCAGTGGAACTATTTCGCTCAGGACGAATGGCGCATGAGGCCGAACCTGACGATATCACTGGGCCTGCGTTACGAATACAACACTCCGCCGCGTGAGACGGCCCGGCGTATTGAAAACACTTTTGCCAACCCGGCACTAGCCCTGGTTCCGGGTCTGCGAAGATTTCTAGATGGGCGAATGGAGATTTTTGACGCCGACAGAAATAACTTTGGTCCGCGAGTCGGTCTGGCTTATTCGCCTGCACTTTTTGGACCAAACCGGACCAGTGTCTTCCGTTTGGGTTACGGAATATTTTTCGATCAGGCCCTGGGAGCGGTTGTCAGCCAGTCGCGAAATGTCTTTCCAAACTTTTTAACGCTCAATTTAGCCGGCGGTATACCAACGCAGGCCGGCGTTGGCTTCGTCATAACCGATCCGAGTCTTCCGTTCTTCCCCTGTCGTGATAGCCAGGGATCTGTGAGATTCCTGCCGGTAACTCAACCAGGCACCTTGAACACGTTCAATCCGCAGATGTCTCTCAGCTGTCTGGTAAATATTAATACCTCTTTTCCCGGTGGCTTTGGTTTTACGTTGCCCGCGCGCGAATTGGAGATGCCCACGGCGCACCACTACGCTTTCACTTTCGAACAACAGTTGCGCAACAACCTGGTTATGTCTTTGGGCTACGTCGGCACTCAAGGTCGTCATTTGCTTCGACTGACCACGCCGAATCTGGGTCCCAATGCTTACCTTTTTCCTACGCGCATAAATGTCGTTGGCAATCAACCTAACGTTTCGGGTTTCGCGACCGGGCCGGGTCAGCGCATCCAGCCAAACGGAGTGATCGTCGGCAGCCGGCCCACACCGACCGCCGGCGCAGTCAACATCTATGAAAGCTCCGCGAACTCACGTTACGACTCCATGCAGATCCACTTGCGCGGCCGCTTCCCCAAAGCTGTTCAATATCAGATTGCCTACACGTTATCTCGATCAATCGACGATGTTTCAGATGTGTTTGATCTTGCGGGCGCCTCGGCCCTTCCGCAAAACAGTTTCACGTTCGCAGGTGAACGATCGCCTGCAAATTTCGACGCGCGCCACCGGCTTTCCTATAGCTTTGGATACGACCTGCCGGCGTTCGCTAACGCCAGCAGAGCAACGCGACTACTCTTTGGTGGATTCCAGCTCTTCAGCCTGGGACGTTTTCAAAGTGGTCAGCCTTTTACAGTTAACAACGTTTGGGATGTAAATCTTGACGGTAACCTGACCGATCGTTTGAACACTACTCGGGGCCTGGAAATTACCGGTGACGGGAGTCGCCCTTTAATTCTGGTAACGCCCGAACCCGCATCACTGGCAGCTCCAATCGGACAGGATGGAGGGATTGATCGTAATTCCTTTCGAGCAGGCAACATTCTGGAACTCGACCTGGCCCTGGTAAAGAGTTTTGCTTTTGCCACTCAGCAGCGACTAACCGTGCGCGCGGAGATCTTTAATTTTATAGACCGGGCGAATTTTGGCATTCCTATACGCTTCCTCGGCGCCGCGGGCTTCGGACGGGCTGTCGATACAATCACTCCCGGACGGCGGATTCAGTTCGCACTTAAGTACTCGTTTTGAGCGTTTGGACGGAAGGCGCGCTGCCGGGCGCATAGGC
>JBGTLM010000390.1:0-24577 GCA_041744135.1 Pyrinomonadaceae bacterium | reverse complement strand
CCCTCCTTGGCGATCAGGGATGGATTGGTGGTCACTCCATCGGCGATGCCGATGGTTGCCGCTTCACGAATCTCATTAAGATTTGCCGTATCAAGAAAGAATTTCATTATTGCCTCCAGCGTCAGATGCTTCCAATCAACTTCGGTAGAGTTCGACCCGAATGACTTTAGCTTGGGTAGTGAGTCAGTTTGGGTTTCGGGCCCATCATCCCGGAGGGATCTGAGTTAATAGCCGTGGGCGCGTTGCGCGACGCCCACGGATAGGCGAAAGAAAACTGACTGACCCCTGAAGGGATCACACTGTCGGACACGGTTTGACCCTTTCACGGTCGGGAATCTTTTCTCCGATCTCCTCAGTGGGCGTCGCAAACGCTTGCCCACGGCTATTGACTTAAATCCCTTCGGGATTCGAAAACACATTGAATCTGACCTCAAGCTCAAACTGACCCACAACCTCAGCCTTCAGATCGATTAACATTATTTCGGAGGACACCGATCCCTTCAATCTCTATTTCGACGACATCGCCGTGCTTCATCGGGGAGACGCCGGCGGGAGTGCCGGTCGCAATCAGGTCTCCGGGATAGAGCGTCATGATTTCGGCGATATACCTGATCAGGAAGGGAACTGAAAAAGCCATCGTTGAGGTGCGCGCTTGTTGCTTTATGTCGCCGTTGAGGCGCGTGGTAACCTCCGCATCCAGAGGGTTGATGTCGCGCACGATTACCGGCCCGACCGGACAAAAGGTATCGAACGATTTCGCCCTGGTAAACTGCACGTCCTTGCGCTGCAGATCACGGGCGGTTACATCGTTGACGCACGTGTATCCCAGGACATAGCTCAGGGGGTCTTCGTCGGCGGAGATGTGACGAGCTCGGTGACCGATAACGACTCCCAATTCTCCTTCGTGCTCAACCCGCTCGGACTCCCCGGGCAGCTCGATCGTGTCTCCATCACCGATTACCGAGGAAGGCGCCTTCAAGAACAGCAAAGGTTCCTCGGGCATCTTATTTCCCAGTTCGGCGGCGTGCTCACGGTAGTTGCGCCCCACACAAACAATCTTCGAAGGCGTGACCGGGGCAACGAACGTCACTTCTGCAAGAGAAACGCTATGACTGCTTTGTGATGTCGCAAGAGCATCTAGGGAAACTCCCGCTTCGAATACGTGCACAGTGCTACCATCAATGGCCCCAAATCGAGGCTGCTCATACGCCGCATGTGTGGCTCGACATAACTTCATTCGACTTAAGGTACACTCTCAGAAACAACTTCGGATGGAGGGCTGACGTTGCCTGTCTGATCTATTGCTTTAATGTGGTAGTAATACCGTTTTCCTGATTCAACGTTCTCATCCAGGAAGGTCGTCTTTGTCAGCGCTGCGGTGGTTACCTTCGTCCAGCGCTCTTTTGGAAGATCCGGATCAGTGGAGCGATAAATTTCATACCCCGCCACATCGGATTCGGGATTTGCCGGGAAGAAGATTGATAACCTGCCGGGGGCGGCGGCAATGGTGATTGAAGCGGGCGCGGACGGAGCGAAGATGTCTCGCGCCGACACGGGAAGCGAATTGGAGTTGAGGCTCTCAACCTGCGCTCCGTCGGTTCCCAGCGACACGGAACGGACTACATACCGGTAGTTCTCACCAAACCGGAAATTCCGGTCGACGTACTGGTTGCCTGATACTAAGGAGTTATTGATAGGATTTTGACTGACGTCGCTCTGTGATTCGTCGAGTCGATAGACGTTGTAGCCCAGCAAATTTAAAGGAGTTGAGTCGTCAATGTTCGAGTCAGGAGGTTGCCAGCTTATCGCAATCGCATCCTCGCCAACTTCCTTTCCCGTAGAAACCAGAGTGGGAGGTTTGGCTACCCTCGCGGACGGTTCGATCAGTAAAAAGTTTGAGAAGGCTGCACGCTGTTCCGAAGCGTTAACATAACGAATCGCATACCGTAAACGGGTAGGTTCTCCGGCGAGCTCAAGGGTATCAGTGTACGCCAAGGTATCAGTCGCGTCTTTGATCTGATCGTAGGTTACAGATCCGATGAGAGTCGACCGGACCGAAAACTCTTCTTCCGTTAGGGGTAAAGGCGCGGTTGGTTTTTCCGCTAGCCGATAGACATCAATACGTCGGATGCTCTGCACGCTTTCATCCGGAGCATTGCGCAGGGGCGCTGGCCAACTCAAAATCACACGGTTGCCTCTTTGCACACCCGAGAGAAGCTCCGTGCGCTGCTGAACGCGTTCCACCGGCGGGAGCGGCGGCCTTCGCTTGCCACAACCAACTATGGCGAAGGCGAAGAAAAGCGATATACACAACGCCTTCTGACTATTTGTGAGTGGGGAAAGCAAGATCCGGGAGGTAGACGGCAAAGTTTCTCTCACAGAATGTACCGGCTAAGGTCTTGATCCTTGACGGTCTCTAGCAACATGCCGTCAACGTAAGCGGCGTTGATTCGCTGGTTCTTGGGCTCTAGGTCAGGTCCTTCGAAGCTGATCTCTTCCAACAACTTCTCCATGATGGTCTGAAGTCTGCGGGCGCCAATGTTCTCAGTCTGCTCATTAACGCGGGCAGCAAAATTAGCTATTGCGTCGATTGCGTCATCGGTAAACTCAAGTGTCACGCCCTCAGTTTCCATCATAGCTTGATACTGCTTGATTAGGGCGTTTTTTGGTTCAGTCAAGATCCGCTTGAAATCGTCAACGGTTAAAGAATCGAGTTCGACGCGGATGGGGAATCGTCCCTGAAGTTCGGGGATGAGATCGGAGGGCTTCGCAACATGAAAGGCCCCGGCCGCAACAAACAGGATGTGATCAGTCCTGACCATCCCATAGCGCGTATTGACGGTGGTGCCTTCAACGATCGGCAAAATGTCGCGCTGTACGCCCTCACGTGAGACGTCAGGTCCGTGCCCGGACTCTCGGCCGGCAATCTTGTCAATCTCATCCAGGAAGATCATGCCGGAGGATTCGACACGCTCGATGGCCGCCCGGGCCACTTGGTCCATATCGATCAGGCGCTCCTCCTCCTCCTGCATGAGATACTCCATCGCTTCGTCCACGCGCATCTTTCGTCGCTTTGAACGCCCCTGGAACATGTTGCCCAACATGTCCTTCATATTGATCCCCATCTCTTCAATACCTTGCGGCCCGGCGAGCTCGATAACCGGAAAATTCTTTTCCCGCACCTCGATCTCGACCAGACGGTTATCGAGCTTTCCACTCCGCAGCTGGGTGCGAAACTTATCGCGTGAGCGTTGAAATTGTTCGTCGCTCGTGGCGCTCTCCGTCGGGGCAGCGGGCTCATTCGTCGTTGGGGAATCAAAATCATAGAGACTTGTGGAGGATCGCGGTGGTGGCAGCAAGATGTCGAGGACTCGCTCCTCAACGTTCAACTCGGCCTTCTCCGCAACTTCGTCAATCTTCTCCTGGCGAGTCATGTCGACCGCGATCTCTGTGAGGTCGCGGATCATGCTCTCCACGTCGCGCCCAACGTACCCGACCTCAGTAAATTTCGACGCCTCTACTTTCAGAAAAGGGGAGTCGGACATGCGCGCTAGTCTTCGCGCGATTTCGGTTTTGCCAACGCCAGTTGATCCGATCATGATGATGTTTTTAGGCATCACATCAACGGCCATCTCCGGTGGGAGTTTCTGACGCCGTATTCGGTTACGCAAAGCAATTGCAACCGCGCGCTTGGCGTTGCGCTGACCCACCACGTGCTTATCCAACTCGGTGACGATCTGACGAGGGGTCATGTCGTCTAATCGAACTTCTTCGTCAACTTCTCCTGCCAAGTATATAACCATTACTTAACTCGTTTTAACCGCGCTCAAGAGTTTCGCCAGCATTAGAGCTCTTCCACGACAATATTTTGATTTGAGTAGATACAGATCTCGCCGGCGATGGTCAAAGCCTCAATTGCGACGTCGCGGGGCGAGAGATCTGTGTGCTTCATCAGGGCCCGCGCGGCAGCCAATGCATAGGAACCACCCGAACCGATGGCCAACACTCCATCGTCCGGAGCGATCACGTCGCCGTTACCGGAAAGCAGAAATGAACTCTTGGTATCGGCCACCACCAGGAGGGCTTCGAGATGACGGAGAACTTTATCGGTACGCCACTCCTTGCTTAACTCGATTGCAGCCCGCTCAAGATTTCCGTGATACTGCTCTAGCTTGCTTTCGAATCGAGTCAACAATGAAAAGGCGTCGGCTGTAGCTCCCGCGAACCCGGCAAGAATTCGGTCGTTATACAGACGACGCACCTTCTTCGCGCTCGCTTTCATGATGGTTTCACCCAACGTCACCTGGCCATCTCCAGCAAGCGCCACGCGACCGTCTTTGCGCACAAGTAATACGGTTGTGCTGCGAATGCTGAGAGTTTCTTTTCCCATTATTTATTAGTGAGCACTATAGAAAGTCGCCTGAATGTAAGTCAAGGCGAGGTTTTAAGGGCCTCCGTGTGAAATAATTGGGCAACTTCGTGTTTTTTTGAGCAAGATTTTTGGAGGAAACCGCAGCGGAGCGGCCGGAAGCAGGTAGCCAAGAGCAAGTGCAAAGCGAAGCGGAGCGCGCTGCCCCGTAATGCGCTTAAGGACGACCAGGCCCTGAAGAGTGAGTCAAGAAAACAGAAGACTGGGGGCGAAACATTATCGCGCATAAACAAGGAGCCTCGGTTTCACCCCGTTAAGTGGTGAGATGTTTGTAGCCACGAAAGCCGCCACCTGCACGCTCCGTTCGGAGGAGCGGGACGTTGGTTGAGCAATACACACCTGGTTGAGTCCCGCTCCTTCAAACGGAGTTGGCAATCAGGTTGCGCCCGGAGTCTTTAGACAATTCACTAGTAACGGAGTGAGGAAGGTGGCCGTCCAGTGATTGGATTTGGTTGCGGCGTTGACCTTCGTGTATACAGCGGAAGGCACGGAAGCAAACTTTGCGATATGATACCTTGCTGATGAATGCTGATATTGGTCGTAGATTGGCGAGATGAAGGTTCACAAAAATGCATGACTACCGACCGCGCATCGGCATCACGATGCGGATTGAGTTGGACACCGACCGCTTTTATCTTTCTCGCCATTACAGCGAGGCAGTTGAAGCGGCCGGGGGCGCTCCAGTACACATCAGCCTTATTCCTAATAGCCAATATATCGCTGCGGTGACGGACGGTGTTGATGGCATCCTACTTCCCGGGAGTGACTCGGACGTCGATCCGTTGCGCTACGGACATGAGCCTCATCAAGCGCTGGGCCATGTGCATTCGATTAAAGATGAAACCGATTTACTGGTGCTCGAAGAGATCGAGCGAAGGCGACTCCCGTTGTTTGGGATATGTTTCGGGATGCAGGTACTAAACGTATCTCGCGGTGGAACGCTCATCCAGGATATCGCGTCACAGGTTCAAGCTGCGATAAAGCACGAGCAAGGTGCTCCGCGAGACCGCCCTTCGCATCGCATCAAACTGCTCGAGGAAAGCCGGCTGGCATCACTCGCGGGACGTGACGGAGCCGTCGTAAATAGCCACCACCATCAAGCGATTGAGGTAGTAGGACGCGATCTGGTTGCCAGCGCCTGGGCAGCCGACGGTCTGGTCGAGGCCATCGAGGATCCGCGATCGGATCGGTTTGTCATGGCGGTGCAATGGCACCCTGAACTGGGGTGGCAGCGAGATTCACTCTCCCAGGCCTTATTCAGCCGTTTCGTAAGGGAAGCAGGGCAATATGCGCAGACCATTCCTCAACAGTTGGTCAATGCGCGGCAGGGTTCCGAATGACGAAACAAAAGCCGATGGCAAACTGGTTACTGAGAAAGGTACGTGGTGGCAAACGAAAGCCTGCAGTTACGTGACCGGGTAGCAATTGTAACCGGCGGCTCGCGAGGCATTGGTCGAGCCGTCGTTGACCGGTTGGCTGAAATGGGCGCGCATATAGTCGTTAACTATGTGCGCGATAGTGCCGCTGCCGACGCGGCCGTAGCTTCAGCTCGCAACAAAGGAGTGGAAGCGCTGGCTGTTCACGCTGACGTTTCCAGGCTGGAGGACGCCGACCGTCTGATCAATGAAACGGCCCAACGCTTCAAGCGTATAGACATCCTGGTTTGCAATGCGGGGATCTGGGAGGGAGCGGCCGTTGAAGAAATATCAGAAGAGCTCTGGGATAGAACGATGGATATTAATTTGAAGGGAACCTGGACCGTTTGCCGCGCTGCCATTCCCGTCATGAAACGACAGCGCTCGGGGCGCATCGTAATAGTCAGCTCCACGGCCGGCCAACGAGGCGAAGCTAACGTTTCGAATTATGCGGCGTCAAAGGGAGCTCAGATCTCGTTCACAAAGTCGCTGGCCCCGGAGCTGGCGTCTTTCGGTATCAACGTTAATGCGGTAGCGCCGGGCTGGGTGGACACGGAATTGAACGGAGCGGTTTTCGCCGACCACGATCGGTTAGACGCTATAAATCGGACGATTCCCCTGGGAAGGGTGGCAACCGTCGATGAAATAGCTTGTCCAATCATCTTCTTGTGTAGTGACTGGGCGCGCCATATCACGGGAGAAATCCTGAACGTGAATGGCGGCTCGGTGCTCTGCGGGTAAGAACGAATGTTTGAACGGTGGTATACCGAAAAAGCGCGTCGGGTAATTTTCTTCGCCCGATATGAAGCGTCGCAAGCAGGAACGCCTATGATCGAGCCGGAGCATCTCCTGCTGGGCGTAATACGAGAAGATCGCGAATTGATCAGTCGTTGCTCTTCCCATAGAAGAAGCACCGGCAATTCAATTCGTGAGGCGATCAAAACACGGACGATGCACCCCAAGGAGAAAATTTCAACATCGGTAGAACTTCCGCTCTCGTCAGAAACAAAACGTATTTTGGTTTATGCCCACGAAGAGAGTGAGTCCCTAAAGCATCGCCATATCGGAACAGAGCATTTGCTGTTGGGTCTACTGAGAGAAAAAGAATCGGTGGCAGCTCAGGTTTTACTTGAACATGGTTTAGGACTTGAAACCTTGAGCGAGGACATAAGAACGAATGACTTGACTTCGCATCGCGCAGGCGGGTTGAGAACCGTTCTCGGACTTGAGAGACTACTTGAAGAACGGCTAGATCTGGTACGCGGCGTACGGGTCGGGTTGATCTGCAATCAGGCATCTGTGGACCACCACTTCCGACATTCTGCTGATGTGTTACATGAACATCCAGACGTTAACCTGACTGCATTGTTTGGACCTCAGCATGGCATACGCGGCGATGTTCAAGATAACATGATTGAGACCGCACACTCTGTTGACTTAGTAACCGGGATCCCCATTCATTCCCTCTACAGCGAAACTCGAGAGCCTACCAGCGGAATGTTGTCGGATGTAGACGTATTGGTTTTTGACATGCAAGACGTGGGTTGCCGCATTTATACTTTTGCCTACACCATGGCGAATTGCATGCGTTCCGCGAAGGCGTTCAATAAGGGGATGCTGGTGTGTGATCGCCCTAATCCTATAAACGGCAAAGACGTGGCGGGGAACGTCCTGGAGCCAGCACACGCATCTTTCGTTGGCCAGTTTCCTATCCCGACGAGACACGGCATGACCCTTGGTGAGCTTGCATTGCTGTTCAACGACCACTTCGGAATCGGTTGTGAACTCGAAGTTGTAACGATGAAAGGTTGGAAGCGGGAATCCTGGCACGATGAAACGGATGCCCCTTGGGTAATGCCTTCACCAAACATTCCAACACTGGAGTCAGCGACGGTGTTCCCGGGAACTGTTCACTTTGAGGGGACGCAAATCTCCGAGGGAAGGGGAACTACACGTCCTTTCGAACTCATAGGCGCGCCCTACATCGTTCCTCACCAGTACGCTGCGGAACTCAATCGCCTGAGCCTGCCTGGTGTTTATTTCCGGAGCTGCGTTTTCAGGCCCACCTTCCAGAAACACGCCGGAATAAGTTGCGGTGGCGTTCAGATCCAGGTGGTAAACCGCGACCGGTTTGAACCGGTTACGGTCGGAGTAGCAATGGTCAAGATGGCGTATGACATGTACACCGAAAGTTTTCGTTGGAAGGAACCTCCTTATGAGTATGTGTATGATCGCAACCCCTTTGACGTAATTGCAGGGACGACAAAGCTGAGGGAAGCAATCGAGCAGGGAAGCACAGTTGAAACAATAGTCCAAAGCTGGCAGACGTCGCTGACGGAGTTTATTAAGGTTAGGAACCGGCATCTTCTCTACTGAGCGCTCTCACTACTTTCTAAGGTGAGTGTTTAAGAGTCGCGGTGCCGACTTTTAAGGAGAAGGATTAGCTCAACGAGGCTCAGCGAAGGCACCAGGTGTTGCAGCCCGACGCCGATAAGGACCTTCCGGTTAAAGTAATGCCTTAGAATGCTTTGTCGCAAAGCACAGCAGAGTAGTGGACGATTGGAGGATAAGCTTTGAGCAAAGAGCAAACGAAAAACGGGTCCCGTGAGAGACCGCCCGCGAAGGCCTGGCTAATGGGAACGGCCGCGTGGGTTTTCCCTGGCGCGGGGCATCTGCTTCAGGGATATTTGGGGCGGGCCCTGCTTCTAGGCGGCACAATTTGGATCTGCTTTGTGAGCGGATTGATGATGGGTGGACATTTATTCAAGTACTCTGGAGCAGAACAAGGCTTCTCAGCGCTGCTCCAAGTTCCTCCGATGATAGCAAACCTCGGCACCGGCCTACTGTATCTCGTTTGCTGGTTGCTAGGGTTCGGTTTTACAGATGACCCGCTGCAGGCTGCACGAGCGACTTACGAATATGGCAACACCTTTCTGTTGATCGCCGGCTTGCTCAACTATCTAGCTATGCTTGATGCCTTTGATATCTCCGCCGGGAGGAAATCTTGAGACACTTTCTGGTCATGACCGTATTCGCAGTCTTCGCTGCAGTTGTTTTCGGCACCGTCGCGAAAGATACCAACAAGGATCGATTACTCTACGGACTTAAAGTATTTGCTGAGTTCATGATAATCGGTTCGGTGTTGGGCTGGACTCTATACTTTCTTCCTTTCTGAGGAAGTGGTTCTAGTCCGAAGGTTCCGTGAAATGGGTCTTTGTGAGACTGAGGCGCTGGTACTTCGTACCTACAATCTTGCTGAAGCAGACAAGATTGTCGTCTCTTTAACCCATGCCAATGGCCTCGTGCGGGCAGTGGCCCGAGGATGCAGACGACTTAAGAATAGATTTGGCGCCGCCCTTGAACCCTTTACCCTAATTCAGATCACTTACTACTTGAAAGAGAATCAGGATCTCGGTTCGCTGCGCCAGGTTGAGATTTTAAAGTCGCACTTCTATCTCTCATCTGACGCCGAGACCCTAACAGGGTTGGCCTATATGGCTGATCTGGTAATCGAGTTTTCCCCACCTCATCAGACTAATGAAAAGCTCTTTAGAATGGTAAAGGCCTGCCTCGAAGCGGTGGCCGCATCCCCAGGTGATTTGCAGTCGGTCCTGCGATACTTTGAAATCTGGTTGCTGAAGTTGGAAGGGTTCCTCCCGGACATCAGGCGGTGCGCGGATTGCCATCTCACATTCGAGGAAGATAGGACGCCGTTTGTGGGGCCGGATCTGGTGCTTCGATGCAGGTCATGCAGTCAGGGAATGGGCATGGCTTTGTCCTACAAACTGCATCGACAACTTCGTGCCACTCAGAAACTGGCTCCTTCTGTGTTTGCCAAAGAATCTCGCGAGGTCCCTTCTACTACACTTCGAGAGTTTGCTGAACTCACACATAGTTTACTCGGCCGGGTGCTCGAGAGACAGCCAAGAGTGCGCTCGACATTTCCATGAAGTATTACATTAACCTGCAGAAGAACTGATCGCCAATGATATCGGGAAGCAGACTAATACCCGGCTACACCTTAAGAGCGGCCCTTCCTTATGTATTCCTTTCGCTCTTCTTATTAACGGCGGTCTTATTCGCGCAGCAATCAGGACGGTTTGCCGAGCTTGCACTTTACACCCAGATCCCATTTTCATTGCTAGCTGATCTGTCTCTGGCGTTGCTGCCAAACGTTTTGGGTTTCACACTGCCGGCTGCGGTGCTCGCCGGAATTATGATCGGTCTTGCCCGAATGGGAAGCGATAGCGAAATCGTAGCCATGCGGGCCGCGGGGGTTGGTACTTGGAGCCTGTTATGGCCGGTTCTCGTGATTGGGGTGTTCGCAACGGTCGTCACGACGTACATTCAAATGAAGGAGGCGCCACAGTCCGCGCGAGATCTGAAGAAGGCGGCCCTGCAGGGAGCGCTGCGCAAGCTCGATTCCCCCGTCGAACCTCGAGACTTCAATACTGAAATACCCGGTTACGTGATTTACGTTCGAGAAGGCGACAAGGCTCAGGGTTCATGGGGGAAGGTGTTTATCTATGCGCAGCAACCCGACGGTTCGAACCGGGTGGTAACGGCGCGCTCGGGTCGAATTGATTCTTCGGGTGAGAAATCGGAGTTAGTACTCAGCGATGCAGTTGCGACTAAGATTCCGGTGCGCGAGAACGGCGATCAAAGGTCTTACGTTGTCGAGCGTTTGGACCAGCTGCGTATCTCTATAAACACAGGGCGCGCCGAGATACTTAAGCGCATAAATGAAGCTGAGATGGGTCCAGAGGAGTTGGATTGGAGGGGATTGCGAAAGCAGGCTTCTTCCGGTCAACCTAAGGAACGTAATGAAGCGCAGAGAACGCTTCATAGACGGCTGGCGCTGTCTGTCTCACCATTTTTGTTCGCGCTGCTTGGCGGAGCGCTCGGGATGAAAGTTCGAAGAGGCGGGCGGGGCGTGGGGGTATTGCTGGCGCTCCTGATCGTGATTGTCTATTACCTGGCTTCATTGCTGGGTGAGTCTCTAGCGCGGGCAGGTTTAGTTTCACCCGTAATCGGCTTATGGGCGGCCACAGTGTTAATGTTTTTCCTGAGCTTCTTACTTCTGGCCGTTAATAGGGCTCCGGTCGCTGCCTGGTCTCTTAAGCGCTTCAGGACCCCCCCCCGCCCAACCGATCTTGGCAGAACCCAATCAGCAGTGTTACGCACCAAGGGGGTCGGAGGTATTGGCTTTCCTAGTCTTCTAGACATTGGCCTATTCCGCACGCTGAGTTTGAGTTTCATACTAGCCTTTACCTCTTTGGTTTCAGTCTTCATTATTTTCACTCTTTTCGAAATGTGGCGTTTCATCGCCAGAAATGGGATAGGTGCCCGGCTAGTTGCTCGCTACGTTCTTTTCTTGCTGCCCTTAATCACGGTCGAACTCTTCCCTGCAACAATGCTTATAGCCGTCTTGATGACCTACGCACTCCTCGCGCGGCGGAGCGAGACAATCGCATGGTGGGCTTCCGGGCAGAGCGTATACCGCTTAATGCTTCCAGGCCTGTTTTTTGCTCTCGCGGCAGGGGCCGGTACCTGGGTAGTGCAGGAACACTTAATGCCGAACGCGAACCTCACGCAAGACAAGTTGCGTGCGCAAATTCGGGGGGGTGAGCCCAGAGCAATCACGGGAACCGGGCGCCAGTGGCTGGCCTCCGCGGAGAGCAATCGCCTCTATTCTTATGAGTTCGACCCCAGCAGTAATTCGCTGACGGAGCCGGTGATTTATGAGTTCGATCCGGCCGGAGTTCATCTGGCCAGCGTGACGACCGGGAAAGTGGGTACCTGGGTTGCCGCTAATCGAATGGCGGTTAGCAAGGTCGAGACGTTTAACTTTCTCGGACTCGACGTGGAACGGCAAGCGGCTGAAATGAAAGAGATACCAGCCGAGCCGTTACAGGTGTTTAAGCCGACCATAGACAAGCCTTCTCAGTTAAGCTCGGAAGGTTTAAGCAGTTATTTAAAGACAGCTAAGCGACGCGGAATGGAGGTTTCAGCCCTTGCGGTTGCCTTGCAACGAAAGTATGCGGCGCCCTTCGGTGTGGTAGTGATGGCCTTTATTGGAATCCCGCTGGCCCTCTCCTTTGGAAGGAAGGGGACAATAATAGCCCTGTGTGCTGCGGTGGGTCTGAGCATTGCCTATTGGGGAGTAGGAGGTGGCTTACAACAGCTGGGTAATCTTGGGTTACTTCCCCCGGCCGTAGCCGGTTGGTCCCCGCCTATCATATTTGCTGCTGCGGGGACTTACCTGCTTTCTCGAATTCGTACTTGACAGGTCTAGGTGCCGGTTTCCCAACTCGCAATGTATTCGACCTGTTCCGCCGTGAGGGTGTCGATAGCCATCCCCAACGCTCGGAGTTTCAGGCTGGCGATCTCGGTATCAACTTCCTTAGGTAGCATATGAACTCCCGGCTCAAGCTTACCCTTCTGCTTGACAAGGTACTCAACTGAGAGAGCCTGATTAGCAAAACTCATATCCATCACGCTGGCCGGGTGTCCTTCAGCCGCCGCCAGGTTAATCAGGCGACCCTCACCGAGTACTATAACGCGCTTGCCGCTCGCCTTGATCTTGAACTCTTCAACGAATGGGCGCATGTTTACTGGGTCTTCGGACATCTCGCCCAGTGCCCTCAGATTGAGTTCGAGATCGAAGTGACCACTATTGCAGACGATCGCTCCATCTTTCATCCGTTCGAAGTGGGGTCCATCGATCACGTGCCGGTTTCCGGTAACGGTAATGAAGATGTCGCCAATTGCAGAGGCCTCGACCATCGGCATTACCCGAAAACCATCCATCACAGCTTCCACGGCCTTGATTGGATCGATTTCAGTGACGATTACGTTGGCCCCCATGCCTCTCGCCCTGAGCGCGACCCCCTTACCGCACCAGCCATAACCGACCACTACAATATTTCTTCCTGCCAAAAGTATATTTGTAGCGCGAATAATCCCGTCGAGGGTCGACTGGCCGGTACCGTAACGATTATCAAAAAAATGCTTGGTTTGCGCGTTGTTGACGGCCATTGAAGGGAAGGTCAGGACGCCGGCTTTCTGCATCGCCTCCAGGCGCTGGATACCAGTTGTTGTCTCTTCCGTAGAACCGATTATTTCCCCCACCTGATCGGGTCGTTCCTTAATCAGAGTTGCAACCACATCGGAGCCATCGTCAATTACGATGTCGGGATGGTAGTCAAGTGCGGTGCGCACGTGACGGTTATAGGTCTCCGTTGACTCACCCTTGATCGCATAAACTGGAATACCCCAGTCGTGAACCAGAGACGCGGCCACGTCATCCTGTGTGGATAGGGGATTGGAGGCGATCAGGACGGCCTCAGCGCCGCCCGCCTGCAGCGCTCGAGCCAGATTCGCAGTTTCCGTGGTTATGTGAGCACAGGCAAGAAGCCTGACACCTTTCAACGGCTTTTCGTCACCAAAACGTTCCCGGATCAAGCGCAGTACGGGCATTTCTCTTTCAGACCATTCAATGCGCTGCTTACCCTTACTAGCCAATCCAACATCTTTCACATCATATTCAAGCGAACGTGTTGCACTCATTTAATGGATTCCTCTTTTGAAATAGATTAAGAATTCAGACAGCGATCGTCCAGTAAGAACTTAGATGCCTGCGGCTGCTCGAAGTGATTCAGCCTTGTCAGTTTTTTCCCAATTAAAACCTTCGTCCTCACGTCCAAAATGACCGTATGCCGCAGTGGCTTTGTAGATGGGCCGCCGCAGCTTCAACTCTTCGATGATTCCATGCGGCGTTAACTCAAAGCTATCACGCACGAGCTTCGCCAAAGCCTTCTCACTGATGCGGCCGGTGCCGCTGGTGTCGACTAACACTGAGACGGGATCGGCGACTCCAATCGCATACGCAAGTTGAACCAAACAGCGATCGGCAAGACCCGCGGCGACAATGTTTTTGGCGACATAACGAGCCATGTAAGCGGCCGAGCGATCGACTTTCGTTGGATCTTTGCCCGAGACTGCGCCGCCGCCGTGGGGGGCATACCCGCCGTACGTGTCCACAATGATCTTGCGTCCGGTTAAGCCAGCGTCTCCCTGTGGTCCGCCGGTGACAAACCTGCCTGTCGGATTGATATGGTATTTAGTGTCTTTGTCCAGCAGGTCTGATGAAACGGTATGGTTAATAACCTTTTCCTGGATCTCGGCGCGCAACTGATCAGTGGTGATATTCGGGTCGTGCTGCGATGAAATGACAACTGCTTCCACCCTGAATGGCCGGCCATCGCGATACTCGATGGTTACCTGGGATTTCCCATCAGGTCTGAGGTAAGGCAGTTCACCTGATTTGCGCGTTTCGGCGAGGCGTCGAGAAAGCATGTGAGCCAGCTGGATTGGTAGCGGCATCAGTTCCGGCGTTTCGTTACACGCGAAGCCGAACATCAATCCCTGGTCACCCGCGCCCCCCGTGTCCACACCCAAGGCAATATCCGGCGACTGCCGGTCAAGCGCTGACAACACACTGCAAGTCTCTGAGTCGAAACCGAATTTGGCCCTGGTGTAGCCGATATCCCGAATTGTGTCGCGAGCTACTCGGGTGTAGTCGATGCGAGCATTGGTGGTGATTTCACCGGCTATGACGACCAGTCCCGTCGTGACCAGTGTCTCACAGGCGACACGCGCGGTTGGGTCTTCAGCAAGTGCTGCGTCCAATACTGCATCTGAAATTTGATCGGAGATTTTGTCGGGATGACCTTCTGTGACAGACTCTGAGGTAAATACGTAACCTGATTCGTTACTCAAGCGAACTCCTTTGTTAACAAAAGCTGGAAAAACGCTGTAGGAAAGGACCGCGTAGGGTAACAGTCAGCCTTTACAGGTGTCAAGAACGCCTCAAGCCGAGCCAGGGCGGCCAGGGTCCAAATTCCTATACGAGAGTCCTACCCCTAAATAATTGCAGGGCATAAGGGCCAAACCGTGTCTCCAGAGGGAACTAAACTCCTTACGGATAGACGCATTTGGCAATTCATTTATAAGAAACGCTAAATCCCCTACATGTCGAACAAAATTAATGTTAGGGACGGGCCGTAAACAACTTTCGTCAACAGGGTCTTATTACCCGATCGAGAACTGGTCATTGCGCCACCGCCAGCCTTGGCGTGGCTTGGCGAAGAAAATGGAAGTTTGCTGAAAGTACACTGCACTCCAGGAACGAGATATTTCCAGCACCGTGAGTCGTAAACGCTCGACGGCGGTGAGGAGGTGGTCCTGAGGGTGGTTCAGGTGGTTGAGGCCATCGCCGTGAACTGGCAAAGGGGAGAATGCCGACTGGTAGACTTGCAGGCCTTTAGCCTCAATCATCTAAAAGTAGATCGCAATGAGAAATTACACGACAATTGCGCTGCCTTAGAGAGCCCTGAGGAACAAAATGATTCGTGGAACGGTGAGTGCTAAGTCAATTTCAAGTACTGACATGCTCCGTGGGACGCCATCCGACGCTTGTCGCCCGAGAGGTTGTAACCCATAACCTATTCCCTCGCAGAGGGCATGGTATTTTCGAAAGGGCTCCAAAAGGTTAGGAGTGTTTCTCGTTCAGAGTTTGAGTTGCTGAGAAGATCGGGAGGAACACTAGTCTGGGCAGGTAAATGTCCAATGCTTAGACCCGACGTTTCTCTGTCAGTGTTTATATTCATCCTGCTTTCCGTGATCAGCAGTCCAACACAATATCCCACCCCCGCCGAAGCTCACCGCGGCAGGTGATGTCGCGATTGTAGTAGCGCCGACTCGAGCAAAGTTATGTTAGCGCACTAACATCAGGTTGGGATATTTGTCAGATATTATCCAGGTCAAATCAGCAATAGAGATCAAGGGGTTAACGTTACAGCCTCAGAACGCGAACGGCTGTCGGTGCTGAGTCCGGATCTGTTATGGGACTGAAAAGTTATTTGATGGAGTTCCCGAGAGGGGACCACCGCCCCTGTCAGATCCTGACGGACCTAACGCTCGGGCACATGCCGCGCGACGGTACGCACGGTCGTGCCCGAGAGTACCGCAAGGGTAGCTTGGTATGGCGATCTGAAGATCGTGGAGACAGCATCTTCTTCCTGCTGCGCGGACAGGTGGCGGTGCTTGTCAGTGATGCGTCCGGCCGCGAAGTCATCTTGCGCGTGGTTGAGGCGGGTGAACCGTTTGGCGAGTTGTGTTTCTGCGGGGCCACGAGTAAAGCGCGCCAAACCATTGCGCGAGCTGTCGTGACGAGTGAAGCCGTTGAAATCAAGCTTGACGTTTTCATGGACTACCTGCAAGAAAATGACGCCGTGCTGGCTGCCTTTATCTCCACGCTCTGCATCAGGCTGGCCGAGGCCGAGCGCCGCATCGAGGTACTCGCGCATCGCGGCGCGGTGGATAGGTTGGGCTGGCTGCTGGTGCATCTGGCAAATACGCGCGGACAGGCGAATGCCAGCGGAGCGGGCGATGTGGCCGTGCCAGTGAGCCATGAGGAGTTGGCACAGATGGCGGCGATGAGTCGCTCGCACGTCACCGTTACGATGGGTCGTTTACGCCTACTTAAGCTGGTGCGGTATGAGCGTAATCGCCGCCTCTTTGTTGACGTGCCAAAGCTGACAGCGCACCTGAGTGGTGAGCGACGGCGATTGAAGGAGTGAGGGCTTCTATACGTCGGCGGTCTGATCGCGTCTGTCGTGATGAATAAGTTCACCTCTTTGGCGCGAGTGGGCTCAGGCTAAGAGAGATCGCGTGGATGCACTCCATGCAAACACGTTTTCAGCATGTTAGGCGTGACCTTCAGGTGAGGGTGATGCTGCCCGCGGAGATAAACCCGAATCACCGAGAAATGATTGCGAAGTTGTCGAAACTGAAGGCGCCGAACTTTGACCACGAGCACGTGACCGCGATGGTTGTCGACCACGAAAAGGACGTGACGGCATTTGAATCGGTTGCAAAAACAGGCACTGCTGAGGTGAAGGCGTTTTGCCGCGAAGACGCTGCCGACGCTCAAAGCGTATCTGCAAATGATCCCGACATCGCAAACAAAATGGGTCATAAAGCGAAGCCTTTAAATCCGCGTGACTGTGAATCGCATACTCATGATGCGGTCCAAAAACTCAGACGGTGCAGCGTACGTCGCGTGCTGGGTTTTCAACAGAGGGCATATGGGTCAGCTTGGTAATTATGATGCGATCATTATCGGCTCCGGGCCGAACGGACTCGCTGCCGCCATCGAGTTGGCCAGGGCCGGTCGTTCCGTGCTTGTTTGTGAAGCTGAGGAAACGATCGGCGGCGGCGCACGCTCGTCAGCGTTGACGCTGCCGGGCTTTGTTCACGATATCTGTTCGGCGATACATCCGCTTGCCGTCGCTTCGCCGTTCTTTCGCACATTGCCGCTCGCCGATCACGGTTTGGAGTGGATTCATTCGCCGGCTCCGCTCGCGCATCCCTTTGAAGATGGGACCGCTGCCGTGTTGGAAAGATCAATTGACCAGACGAGCGAAACGCTCGGCGGGGACGCAAAAGCGTACCGCAAGCTGATGGGGCCTCTCGCTGATTCATGGGAGCACCTCGAATCAGCATTGCTTGGCCCAGTGCGTTGGCCGCGCCATCCCGTTGCGCTCGCGCGCTTCGGCATTCGGGCCCTGCGTTCTGCACGCAGTCTGTCGGAGCATCTTTTTAAGGGTGAACACGCTCGTGCTCTCTTCGCAGGCTTGGCCGCGCATTCGACGCTGCCGCTTGAACGAATCGTCACTGCCGCATTCGGGCTGGTGTTGGGAATCACCGGGCACAGGGTGGGGTGGCCTGTGCCACGGGGAGGCGCACAAAGAATCACCGAAGCCCTCGCCGCTTACTTGCTTTCGCTCGGTGGTGAGATTGTGACCAGTTTGCGGGTCGAAACGATTGACGAACTGCCCTCGTCGCGTGTCGTGCTCTTCGACCTGACGCCGCGACAATTGCTACGCGTTGCGGGACATCGTTTCCCTGAAGGCTATCGGCGCAAACTCACGAGTTACCGGTACGGTCCTGCTGCCTTCAAGATGGACTGGGCGCTTGACGGACCAATCCCCTGGAAGGCTGCTGAGTGCTCACG
Source organism: Pyrinomonadaceae bacterium (assembly GCA_041744135.1). GTDB lineage: Bacteria > Acidobacteriota > Blastocatellia > Pyrinomonadales > Pyrinomonadaceae > PSRF01. The sequence continues at coordinate 6,654 of JBGTLM010000390.1, read as the reverse complement.
GGCGGGCACCGTGCACCTGGGTGGCACCTTGGCGGAGATAGTTGCTTCCGAACGGGCGCCCGCGAAGGCAGAGCAATCAGAAAGGCCTTTCGTGCTCGTCGCGCAGCCAAGCTTATTCGATCCGACGCGCGCTCCTGTTGGAAAGCACACGGCGTGGGCTTACTGCCATGTGCCCAATGGATCAACCTTCGACATGACCGAACGTATTGAGAACCAAATTGAGCGGTTCGCGCCTGGCTTTCGGGCGTGCGTGTTGGCGCGCAGGGCGACAACGCCTGCTGGACTTGAACGGCACAACGCTAACCTCGTCGGCGGCGACATCAACGGTGGCGCCCAGGATATCCGCCAGCTTTTCCTGCGTCCTACTGGCCGGCTCTACTCGACGCCGGCCAGGGGCATCTACATCTGTTCGTCGTCAACGCCGCCCGGCGGTGGCGTTCATGGCATGTGCGGTTACTTCTCCGCCCGTGCCGCGTTGCGTGACGGGCTGTGAATGGTTGGCCGCGGTAGACAGCGCAGACTGCCTGGCCACAGCGACGTGTGTACCGGAAGAACCGGGCATGCCGAAGTTGTCGAAGTCGAGTACGACCCGTCGATGGTTATTTACGCGAAACTTCTAAAAGTATTTTGGGAGAATCACGACCCTATTAGTTCGTTTAAAGAGTGTTGACATTGACCTGAAGGAGAAGAGAGATGGCAGAGACAGCCGCGGATGTTTTGGTTGAAGGGTTAATTGATTGGGGCGTTGATACGGTCTTCGGTATGCCCGGCGACGGCATCAACGGCATCATGGAGGCGCTTCGTACCAGACAGGATCGGGTGCGCTTCATACAGGTGCGACACGAAGAGGCCGCCGCGTTCATGGCCTGCGCCCATGCCAAGTACACCGGAAGATTAGCGTGTTGCCTCGCGACGTCGGGGCCGGGTGGGATTCATCTCTTGAATGGCTTGTACGACGCGAAGCTCGATCAAGCGCCGGTCATCGCCATCACGGGTCAGACTTTCTCCGATCTCAAAGGCAGCAACTTCCAACAGGAAGTGAACATGGTCGGCCTGTTTGCGGACGTCACTGTCTACAATCAGGAAGTCATCAATCCGAATCAAGTCCCGATGCTGGTCAACGAGGCATGCCGCCACGCCTTAAACCAGCGTGGCGTCGCGCACATCACGTTCCCGGTTGACTATCAGGAGGTCAAGCCCTCTGGCAAGTTCACGATGCACAAGGTCGAGGGACACACGTCGAGCCGCTGGACCCCGCGGCTTTCCATTCCGCCCGCTGAGGAACTGGGGCTCGCCGCCTCCGTCCTCAACCAAGCCCAAAAGCCGGTCATCCTTGTCGGGCAGGGAGCGCTTGGCGCGACCGATGAGGTGATCGAACTGGCCGACAAACTCGGCGCGCCGATCGTCAAAGCCCTGCTCGGCAAGGCGGTCGTGCCCGACGATCACCCGCTGACCATCGGCGGCCTCGGCCTGCTCGGCACAACGCCGTCGCAGGAAGCGATGGAACAGTGTGACACCTTGCTGATCATCGGCTCGTCGTTCCCATACATGGAATACCTCCCGAGGCCAGGTCAGGCCAAAGGCGTGCAGATTGACGACAAGCCGGATCGCATCGGCCTGCGCTATCCGGTTTCCGTCGGCCTCGTTGGCAACGCTAAGCCGACCGTCGCCGCCTTATTGAAATTAATCGCACGAAAAGAGGATCGTGCCTTTCTCGAAGGGGCGCAGGCGGGAATGAAGGAATGGTGGGAACTGATGAAGACGCGCGCGAAGCGCGATGAAGTTCCGATCAAGCCGCAGCGCGTCGCGTGGGAATTGTCGGAACTGGCGGCTGACGACTGCATCATCTCGACCGACTCCGGCACGATCACGACGTGGGTGGCCCGCTACTTCAAGATGCGCGGCACACAGAAGTTCAGTTGTTCGGGCACGCTGGCGACCATGGCTCCGGGCCTGCCGTATGCCATCGCCGCGAAGATCATCGCCAACCTCGCGCTCAACATTTTCACCAACTACTTTAAGACTATCGCCAGAACCGACACTGCTTCCCAAAGGTCCAATCGGCGCGGCGGCGTAAGGCATCAGACGCGATCAGCGCGGACCGTTTCGGCGACCGCGCTGATCGCTCAATTCAAAATAGGAACGAGGAGGATCAGAAATGAAAAACATACTTCGTCGCATATGTTTCGCGATCTGACTCAGCTCCAGTACCACGTTGTGGGCGCCGGATCATCCGGGTTTCGGTTGCAGCTCCGCGCCGACTGCGAGCGAGTTCAACTACACTTTCGACAACTTGGGGAACGTCATCGAGAAGTTCATCGTGGCCAAGGTGCTGAAACGGAACTGAATTTATGAGAAAAAGGTGAACAAGATTATGGAAGATACACCGACAAACAACCGAACAACCGAAAGCACAAACGCGTCGGAAAATTTAGGCAGGCTCCTGACGAATATTGGCGGCGGGGTTCTGCGTTACGGCATCGTCGGCATTCTGCTGTACTACGGATTTTTCAAATTTACCGCAGAAGAAGCGGCGGCGATTGAGCCATTGGTCAAAAACAGCCCTTTGATGGCGTGGCTGTACCAATTCTTGAGCGTACAAGGCGTTTCCATCTTGATTGGAGTCAGTGAAATCGTTTTTGCTGTGCTTATCGCCACGCGACCGTTTTTGCCGTTTGTCTCGGCAATCGGAAGTCTCGGCGCAGTTGGAATGTCCTTAATCACGCTTAGTTTTTTGTTCTCAACTCCCGGTGCGTGGATCCAACTTGAAAGTTTTCCGCTTCCGGTTACTACCGAAACGGGCGGCTTTTTAATCAAGGACATTTTTCTACTTGGAGCGGCGATATATACGGCTGGCGAAGCATTGATGGCGTATCACGCTGCACAACAGCGGGCAGCTTAATAGAGGAGGAGGCATCATGAGTCACCACCTTGACTCGGTCACCGCGCAGAGCGACGGCCGACTGAGCCTGCTGGACCTGTACGCCTACAACAGGCCGGACGGCGACACCAGTGTGCTCATCCTCACCGTATGTCCCGAGGCTCCGAAATCCTCGCCCGCACAACTGCATCCCGACGCCGTGTACGACATCAACATCGACACCGATGGCGACCTCGTCGAGGACGCCAGGCTTCGCATCGTCGCCGGACCCGTCGACGGCGGCGGGCAGCAGAATGAGCAGGTTTTCCGACAGACTGGCGGCTCGCTCCCACGACCCGACGAAGCCGGTCGCACAGACGGGGACGTGCTGGGATCTGGCACGCTCGGACAATCGTTCGCGCTGACCGGCGGGGGCCGGGCCGGGGTGGGATTGGCCCGCCGACCCGTTCGCCGCCCACGGCCAGGCGTTCACGTTGATCATCGCGGCGCTTGCCGCCGACCGGCGCCCCGATCTGACGAAACTCGGACTCACCGGGAACCAGTTTGCCGGTCGCAACGTCGTGGCGATCGTACTCGATCTGGCGAACCAGGCCTTCCCGACTGCGGAAACGCGGCCCACTGGGGCTGTGGGCCACTATCACCGTCCATGCCGGGGGCGAGGTGAAACAGGTATCTCGGTGGGGCCGGCCGCATGTCACCCAGCTCCTCACCCGGACCCCGAAGGAGATCGAGGAGATCAATGCGAGACATCCAGCGCGTTTCGAACCCGCAGGAGGCAACGGGCGTCGTTTGCACGACGACGCCTTCGACCTCACCATGAGCGTGTTCCTGAACGTCCCCCCATTGACGACGGCATCGCTCCCTCCTCGGCAGTGTCCGGGTTTCCCTACGTTGCCCCGCCGGTCAGCAACGACCTGCCCGCCTTCATCGCGCGCTGACAGTAAGCGCACACGGTGTGAGAGAGCACCGGCACTGGAGCTGCCGGTAAGCCTACGGGCGATTGGAGGCCGCCTTCAACAATGCCGGGTTTGAGGGACATAAACAGTGACAGGGATTGCTCAAGCTGTGAGACGTGGGTCTAAATCACCGGGGATGGGCTCGAAGCTGCCCCGCGTCTTAAGCACATTTCGTGCAGAGGTGCGCCCGCTCATCAGCCTGGCTGTTCCGCTCATCGCGGGGCTGGCGAGCAACAGCTTTCTGGGATTAACCAACACTTATTTTCTGGGACCATTGGGCGCAGTGCCGTTGGCAGCGGCATCGCTGACCAATAGCATGTTACTCATTTTGTTCGCTTCGTTGTACGGCTTTCTCAGTCCAATCGGCTTTCTGGTTGGGACAGCGTTCGGAGCAAGCGATGCGAAGAAAATTTCGCAAGTAATGAAGCACGGCCTGGTCTTTGGCTGTTGCGCGGGTGTGGTTGGGTTTTTGTTCATGGCGCTCGGATTGTTTGCCCTACCCTATCTCGGCCAACCGCCCGAGGTTTTGCAAATCATTACTCCGTATTGGTTATTGATTGGCGCGTTTATGATACCGTCCTGCATCAGCCTTGTTTATAAACAGTTTTACGATTCAATCGACAAGCCGTGGACGGGTGCTGCGCTGACCCTGGTGGCGGTAGTCATCAATATTCCACTGACGTGGGCATTAGTGGGCGGGCATTTAGGATTGCCGGCACTGGGTTTAGCGGGCGCGGGGTTGTCTTCATTGATAGCGGGGTGCATTGGCGCAGCGGTCATGGCAGCGCACTTTCATCTCACGCCTGGACACGCGCCATATCGTAAGCCATCAAGCTGGCGCCGAAGCGCGTTTGCCGAACAACTACGCGAGGGCGTGCCGATGGGTGTGCAATATTTTTTTGAATTGGGCGCAGTAACCGCGGCGGGCTTGTTGATTGGGCTGCTGGGCGCAACGGCGTTAGCGGCCAACCAAATTGTCTTTAGTGTGGCGGGGATGCTCTACATGCTTCCCGTGGGCATGAGCGCGGCAGTGGGTATTCGTGTGTCGCAGGCGGCAGGCAGCGGCGAAAACCAACGCGCTCGCGGCATTGGGTTAACGGGTATGGCATTAGTGAGCATGTGGACGCTGGTGTTCACCGTCATGTTGTTCACGTCGGGCGGCTGGATGGCGCGCCAATTTGTGAGTGATGCCGATGTCATCGCAGTTGCCACGCTGATGTTTGTAGCCGTGGGCGCGATGCAAATTCTCGACGGCGTGCAATCAGTTGGCGTGGGTGCGTTGCGCGGTGTCTTCGACAATCGCTATCCCGCCGTTGTTTCAATTATCGCCTACTGGCTTATTTCGCTGCCGCTGAGCTATGCCTTTGGGTTTTGGTTGAAGTGGGGTGCGCCGGGCGTGTGGGCGGGCTTTAGCGGCGGGCTGGTCGTGGCCTCTGTGTTGTTGGTGCGGCGGTTGTGGCGCGTGACTGGAGAGAAACGCTTACCGGGGTTGAAGCGGTCACCAGCTTCGCGTGGTGAAAAGAAAATCATGAAAACTTTACCTTACCGCTCTGTGCTTGGTTGCCCTCGCCACTGAAGGGCAAGTTGTTTTCGCTCAAACCGAATGCGAGGTGCGCGCAAGACTCCAATTATCGCGCCGCTCAAACCGTATCTGCCACACATCGAAGGGACGAAGCATTATGAAATAACGGACATTGCTTGGACGAAATGAAGTTGCCGAATAAGCGTTTGGGCGGCTATCGGTTGAACCGGACGCGCCGATAGAGAAACTGCTTAGTGAAAGCATCCACTTATCATTCTCGAACGGGAAAAACGACATATGATCTGCGTCACTGGACCTGGCGGAACCGTCGGTAGCGAAGTCATCAAACAACTGGAATCAGCAAAGGCGCCGTTTCGCGCCGCCTATTTCTCGAACAAGAAGGCGGAAGGTGCACGTGCGAAAGGAATCGACGCCGTTATCATCGACTACAACCGCCCCGAGACCCTTCGTGCGGCGTTTCAGGGATGTGACAGACTTTTTCTCGTCGGGCCAAATGAGCTGAACCAGACGCAGCTCGAGCTGAACGCCGTCGAAGCGGCGAAGGCTGCTGGCGTGAGGCACATCGTGAAGCTGTCCGTAATGGGAGCGGACGAAGAGGCTTACGACCTCGCGAAGGTTCATCGGCCGGTTGAGAAAGCGATTGAATCAAGCGGCTTAGCATGGACGTTTCTCCGCCCGAGTAGCTTTATGCAGAACGTCGTAACGTACATGGGCAAGACGATCAAGGCTGAGGCAGCCTTCTTCAGTGCCAGCGGCAAGGCGAAGATCGGCCACGTCGATGTGCGTGACATCGCCGCGGTGGCGGTGAAAGCGCTGACCGAGGCTAACCACGAGCAAAAGACATACACGTTGAGCGGGCCCGAGGCGCTAACCTATGACGACTTGGCGAACGAGCTCTCGAAGGTGCTTGGGCGTTCGATCAGTCACATCAACCTCTCACCGCCGGATTTGAAGAACGGCATGCTTGCGGAAGGCATGCCCGAGGAGATGGCGGATCGGATGCTCGACCTCGAGCGTTACTTTCGCGAGGACCAGGCGAGTCGCATCACAAACGACATCGAACAGGTGACCGGACGCGAGCCGCGACGATTTGCCCAGTACGCGCGTGACTGTGCAGCGCTGCTGCAGTCGGCATAGTCAGATAAGCGGGAAGTCGCGCGTGCGCGCCGCCGCGAGCATGAAATTCGCTGTTACATTCGAGACCCAGACGGGCATCTATTCGAAGTTGCGACGGCATGGTGCCGGACAGCATCACCGCCGTCGGGTTGGCGAAT
>JBGTLM010000389.1:0-9990 GCA_041744135.1 Pyrinomonadaceae bacterium | reverse complement strand
AAAAACTCATTTTTGGAGTGCGGAGGCAAGCGTAGCGCGACTCCGCTTTGGATTGTCGACCAATTAAACCCCAAAGAATCCAAAGCGCCGTCGCCGCTTCGCTCTGCCGGCGCACTCCACATTTTGCTCTCTTCGTACGCTGAAAGGGTTTTTCAGCAGCCTGCTAGAAACGTCAGGTCGCTCAACAGAACCGCGAGCGCCCTTTCATATATAGAGTAGCGACCGCATCAAGCACTCAACGGACTGTGAAACCGCAATTAAGATTAGTTGAGTTTAGGATCCGGTCGCTACCGCTCACGGTTCTGTATTGAGCACGACAGTTCGACGCTCACTAATGTTCGTGGTCATTCGCTATTCTGAGTTTGACCAGAGCGTCGGTAGCGGGTGGTGCTCGCTCGTCAGGCACATATGCTGCGATCAACGTTGGGACATAATCATAAACTGGAGAATGTGAATGTAAACTTTTCTCAGAGCAGAGGACCTTATGACCAAAAATCAAATTTCGTTTGGACTCACCCTGCCACAGCGTGGCGTATTCTTCGGCATCGCGACCATTGCGGAGATGGTGGCGATGGCTCGTGACGCTGATCGGTCAGGCTTATTCGGCTCCGTGTGGGTGGGTGACAGTCTGTTTGCGAAACCGCGACCAGACTCGATCTCCCTGCTCGGGGGGTTGGCCACAGCAACCGAACGGGTCAAGCTGGCGGTGGGATGCATGGCCAGCTTCCCGGTCCGCGATCCCATTATCTTTGCTTATCAGTGGGCCACGCTGGATTTGATGTCGCAAGGGCGGATGCTGCTGGCGGTCTGCACCGGCATCGGGGGTTCGAGCGAGAACGAAGGATCGCATTGGGGCGTACCCAATAGTGAACGGGTCGGGCGACTCGAAGAGAATATGGAAATCTGCCGCCGATTGTGGAGCGAGGAAAACGTAACCTTCGCAGGGAAGTTCCGCTCGCTCGACAACGTCACGATCGCGCCGCGCCCCGTCCAGGATCCGTGCCCGATCTGGATCGCAGCAAATCCAATGAAGCCGAAGTTTGTCGATGGCGCGATGCGGCGTGTCGCGACCAAAGCTGACGGTTGGATGAGCGTGCAACTGGCGCCGCAACTGTTCGCTACGCTTCGGGCAAAGCTGTACGGATTTCTTGAGGCGGAGAAGCGCGATCCAGACGCCTTCCCCAACACCCTCTACCACAACATCAATATTGGAAGTGATCGCCAGAAATCGCTTGACGAATCTCAAAAATTCCTGGATGCGTACTACGGCCCCGGAATCTTCTCAGAATCGATGACGGCAGCGTGGACGGCCGCGGGATCGCCAGATGAGTGCATTGAGCATCTGCGGGAGTTGATAGCTGAGGGGGCCCGCGGCATTACCTTTCGGCTCACTTCCTGGCAGCAACGAGAGCAGTACGACCGGCTGGTGAACGAGGTCCTACCACAGGTTCTGGAGTAATGAGATTCACCTCGTTTGTCACACAAGCAGCTGTGCCATGAGGTCAGCACCTCCACGCGGGTGGGTTAGCGATGCGCATCTCTGGCCGGACGGACCCACCCGCTACCGAGGCTGTGTGAAAACTCAAAGGCGCTTCAAAGAGGCCGCTCCTTGGAGTGCTGCGACAGGTCGCAGCTTTTGGTTGAGAGTCATCCAACGTTGGAAAGCTGCGACAGGTCGCAGCACTCCAAGGAGCGGCTTCATGAAAGCGCAGTTTGCGTGATGAGTAGCCAAGACCACCCGCTTGGTGGTACTGACCTCATGGCACAGCAACGAGCCGGATTGCGGCAGTAAGCCGTGGTGAAATGAAATTGATTACTATTACAAGGTTATTCAAACTGGCGAAGGAGATCGACCTATGCTTACTGGAATAGATCACTTTATCATTCTTATCCCGGAGCTCGAGACGGCGATTAAGAGCTACGAGCAACTTGGTTTTAAGGTCGTGCGGGGCGGAAGACACCCCACCGGTACACACAACGCGCTGATTGGGTTTGCCGACGGAAGCTATCTGGAGCTGCTCGCGTTCTACGAGCCAAAGCCGGAATCCAAGTTGTGGCCCAAGCTTGAGCAAGGCGGCGGTCTGGTCGATTGTTGTTTGCAGACGGACAACCTGCGGGCTGACATCGCGGCGTTTCGCGCGGCGGGGGTTGATATGAGCGATCCAATGCCGCTAAGTCGCGTTCGCCCTGATGGCTACAAACTCGATTGGGTGCTGTCGCTTTACGGCGGGGCGGACCGAGGCGTGGTTCCTTTCCTGATCGAGGATGAAACGCCGCGCGATGAGCGGGTGCCAAAGGAGAAGACGCATCCCAACCAGGTAACCGGCATCGGCACACTGACGATTGCGGTTGACGACGTGGAAACCGTTCGCCGATGGTATGCGGGCATACTCAGCACTGAAGGACAGAAGATCGAGCGTGGCGACTTGGACGCTGCGGGCGTGCGTTTCACGATTGGGCCGCATGGTTTCGATTTTATTGCGCCCAAAGGATCAAATGGCAAGCTTAGTGACTGGCTGCGCAGCCGCGGTCCTTCTCCGTACGCAGCCACGCTCACGACGGCTTCGGGCAAAGCAGGCCTGCTGGATGAGACTAAGAGTTTGGGCGCGCGACTCTTTCTAGCGTGATTAATAGGCATGAGATCTATACCAGTTGATGAATTCGTAGAGGGGCTGTGCGCGATACCCGCAGGAGAATTCTCCGTGGGTACGGTGTACGACTATCTTAAGCTACATCCAGTTGACGAGGAGACGCTCGAGCCGTATCTGTTCTTCAGTAGGAATCACTACACGCGCAACTTGATCTTCAAGAATGATCTTTTCGAACTGCTGGCCATCTGCTGGGAGGTGGGCCAGGCTTCGCTTATTCACAACCATGCCGACCAGAACTGCTGGATGACAATGCCCATCGGCAAACTTCGAGTGCAGAACTTTCGCGTTGTTGAGCAGAATGAGCTGACTGGACATTGCCGGCTGGAACCAACCGATGCCGTCGACATCTTCAGGTTGCTGCCCGCCGAAGTAGACCCTGAGGAACCGGTGCATCAGGTGCTGAATCTTCGGGAGTTTGAGGAGCGAGCAGTGAGCCTGCACATCTACTCCCGGCCCTTTGATCGGTGTCTGGTATATTCGCCGGCGAAAGCTGAGTACAGCGAGGTGCAAACGCACTACACCAGCGAATACGGCAAGTTGAACGAAGGTGGAGAGGTTGTAAGCAGGGGGCAAGAGTAAAACTGGTAAAACGGAAGGGTCAAAGCCAAGGATGATGCCGCTTATTCAACCTCACACCGCCCAACTTCTACTCAGGCTCTTATGAATCAAAAAAGCTTCATCGCAACAGGTGAGATACGGGAGCGGGGGATAGCAGAGACCGGTCTGGGCGCAATGCGTCCGATCCCGTACATGGGCGTCATCTATGTGGTTGCAGAGGCTATGAAATTGGGTTTTTGGAACGGACATCCCGATTGGTGCAATCTGGGCCAGGGCCAGCCAGAGGTCGGTGAAATGGAAGGGGCACCACCACGCATCAGCGAAATCCAGATGGAGCCCAGCGATCACGCTTACGGCCCGATCGGTGGCACCAGCGAACTGAGACAGACAGTAGCGGACCACTACAATAGACTTTATAGGCAGGGTAAGAAATCCAAATACACAGCGGCAAACGTCAGCATCGCTTCCGGTGGACGCTTAATGCTCTCGCGCGTCTTCGCCTCCTTGGGCGAGGTCACGCTCGGATATCAGGTGCCGGATTACACCGCCTATGAAGACATGATCAGTTATCACCAGCACCGATTTACTCCGCTCGTTATTCCTGCCTATGAGGCAGACGGGTTCTCTATTCCTGCTGCGGTCCTTGAAAGGGAAGTCGTCAGTCGAGGAATTGAAGCCTTCGTCGTAAGTAACCCGTGCAATCCAACCGGTCATGTCATCCAAGGCGAAGAACTTGCAAAGTACGTCGAGATCGCTCGGGAGTATGGAACGACTTTGATCCTGGATGAGTTCTACTCTCATTTCATTTACCAGGCTAATGGCTCGCCTGGAACCGGCCCAGTCTCAGGTGCTGCTTTTGTAGATGACGTTGACAAAGATCCCGTCGTGCTGATAGATGGTCTGACGAAGTCTTTCCGCTATCCGGGCTGGCGCGTCGGTTGGGCCGTTGGGCCTCCCGCGATGATCGAAACGCTGGGTCGGGCGGCCAGCGCCATCGATGGCGGTCCCGGTCAGCCGATACAACGCGTCGCCATGAAAGTGCTGGAACCGGAACGCGCCGACGCGGAGAGCGCCGCGCTGCGCCAGGTTTTTTCCATAAAGCGCAATTTGATGGTCAGCCGGCTCAAGGAGGTGGGCATTCGCTGTGTCCCTGAGCCGAATAGCACTTTTTATTGTTGGGCGTCGGTGGACAAGTTGCCCGCTCCTCTGAATGACGGTGAGGAGTTCTTTCATGAAGGTCTCAAGCAAAAAGTCATGACGGTGCCCGGGGTCTTTTTTGACGTCAATCCCGGCAAACGACGGCATGGCGTCTCCCGTTTCAAGTCCTGGGTTCGATTCTCCTTTGGCCCCACCGAGGACAACGTACGAATGGGACTCGAGCGGCTGGAGAAGATGATCCGGGCCGCAGGATGACTCGCAACCCGCAAATCGTCAGGAGGTGTTGATGGGTGAACCATCAATTGACGACACCGAGGTCCATCAAACTCGGTGGGCAAAAGTAATCGATCAGACCCGCTGCATTGGCTGCCACGCGTGCACGACCGCGTGCAAGTCGGAGAACTTAGTTCCGCTTTCGGTCAATCGCACCTACGTCAAGCATGTCGATGTGGGAGAATTTCCCCAAACGCGCCGGGCGCATCAGGTGACGCGCTGCAACCAGTGCACACATGCTCCCTGTGTCACTGCATGTCCCACAACGGCCATGTTCAAGCGCGCGGACGGCATCGTCGATTTCGATAAGGCAATCTGTATCGGATGCAAGGCCTGCATGGCCGCCTGCCCGTATGACGCGATCTTCATTAACCCCGAGGATCACTCGGCCGAGAAGTGCAACTTCTGCGCTCACCGTATCGACATGGGCCTCGAGCCCGCTTGTGTCGTCGTCTGCCCGACCGAGGCCATTCTCATTGGCGACTTGAGCGACCCGTTGACAAAGGTGGCGCAGATCGTTAACCGCGAGCCGGTCGCGGTGCGCCGGCCCGAGAAGGAAACTCTGCCCAAACTTTTCTATAAAGGGGCGCACCACGCGACTCTTGACCCGCTGGCCGCAAAGCGTCCCGCCGGCGGCCTCTTCATGTGGAGCGAGCAAACCGAGGGACCAGGGTATGTGGTTTCTGGCAGTCCTGATTATTCCAATACTTCCGCCGCCGCGCTGCTCTCGTATGACGTGCCGCACACCATCCCGTGGGACTGGCGCGTGAGTCTGTATACCTGGACCAAGGGAATCGCCGCCGGAGCTTATCTGGTTCCTTTGTTGCTAACGGTTTTTGGTTTGCTCGGCGGGGCGAGTCCACTGTGGCGTTGGGTAGCGCCGGTGCTCTCCGGCGTGTTCCTCGCCGCAACCGGCGGGCTGCTGCTGTGGGATCTTGAACACCCGGCGCGTTTCTACCTGATCTTTACCCGGCCTCAGTGGAGGAGTTGGCTCGTTAAAGGAGCGTTCATCATCGCCGGGTATTCCGCGGTCCTGTCACTGCATTTTCTGGCAAGCTTCTCGGGGAACCCGGCGCTACATCGGGCGTTGATCGTCCCCGGTCTGCCGCTCGCGGTCCTGAGTGCGGTATACACCGCCTACCTTTTTGCCCAGGCGAAGGCGCGTGACATGTGGCAAAACCCGCTGCTTCCTCCACACCTGCTCATGCAGGCGTTGCTGCTCGGCTCTGCGGCACTGATCCCTTTTGCCATATGGCTTGAGCCTTCTCTGGTTCCTTCGCTGCAGTGGGCTCTTGGCCTAACGAGCCTCTTACACCTGCTATTTGTTCTGGGGGAAATAACTCTCACGCACGGGACGGCTCACGCGCGGCTGGCGGTGAGAGAGATGGTCCGTGGCAGGTATCGCCCATACTTCGTCGTGGGTCTCGCGCTGACGCTGCTCGGCTCACTGGCGCCGTGGCTCGGCGTAGGTGCCGTCCCGCTGGCTTTGATGGGACTCTTACTCTACGAGCACGCCTACGTCCAGGCGGGCCAATCCGTCCCGCTGGCGTGAAAGAAACGATGATGAAACCCGAAGAATTGAATCGGCGGTTAAGCGCGGCGCGACAAGAGACCGAGGCGCGAGGAGAAACCTTCTACCCGGGGCCCAGCCGCATCCACCTCGCTGCCTTCCCCCCGAAGGAACATTGGGACGACTGGATTGAACTCGACTCACTCGCCTGGCCTCGAAAGGTTGAGCGTCGATACATGATGGTTCCCACCACGTGCTTCAACTGCGAGTCGGCTTGCGGACTCCTGGCCTATATCGATAAGGACAGTTTGCAGGTGCGGAAGTTTGAGGGGAACCCTGAGCACCCGGGTTCGCGTGGTCGAAACTGCGCCAAAGGCCCAGCGACAATTAACCAAATCACCGACCCTGATCGCATCCTCTACCCGCTCAAGCGCGCGGGCAAGCGCGGCGAAGGCAAATGGGTGCAAGTCAGTTGGGATGAAGCGCTCGACGACATCGCCGGGCGCATCCGGCGCGCGATCACCGAGGGCCGGCCGAACGAAGTCATGTACCATGTCGGCCGCCCGGGCGAGGACGGATTCACTGAGAGGATTCTTGCCGCCTGGGGCGTAGACGGCCACAACTCCCACACGAACGTGTGCTCTTCTAACAGCCGGGCCGGCTATCACTATTGGATGGGGCTCGACCGCCCTAGCCCTGATCACTCCGAGGCGCGGGTTATCTTTCTCATCAGCTCACATCTCGAAGCCGGTCATTACTTCAACCCGCACGCGCAAAGGATCATTGACGGGAAAGCGCGCGGCGCGAAAGTGATCGTCTTCGACACGCGGTTGTCGAACACGGCCACCCACGCCGACTACTGGGTTTCGCCATTCCCCGGCACTGAGGCGGCGATCGTGCTCTCTATCGCCAACCACTTGATCAAGAACAGCCTCTACAACCGCGAGTTCGTCCGCCAGTGGTGGAATTGGGAGGAGTATCTCGCCGTCGAGCACCCGGAGGTCGAGGCAAGATTTGAGAACTTCGAGCTCAAACTCAGAGAGCTCTACCAGGACTACACCTTTGAGTTTGCGGCCAATGAGTCCGGCGTCGACGCCCACACGATAGAAGAAATTGCGAAGCTGGTGTCGACGGCCGGGACCCGCCTGTCGAGCCACAATTGGCGCTCGGCCGCGGCCGGCAACAGCGGCGGCTGGCAGGTCGCACGCACGCTTTTCATGCTCAACGCTCTGTTGGGCGCGATCGCCACCGAGGGCGGGGTCTTCCCCAACGCTTGGAACAAGTTCGTACCCAAACCCATCTATACGCCTCCGCACCCTCGGACGTGGAACGAGTTGACCTGGCCGAACGAGTACCCGCTGGCGATGAACGAGCTTTCTTTCCTGCTGCCGCATTTTCTTAAGGAGGGAAGAGGGAAGCTGGAAGTCTATTTCACCCGCGTCTACAACCCCGTCTGGACCAACCCCGATGGATTTTCGTGGGTCGAAGCTTTGACCGACGAGGACTTGGTTGGCTGCCACGTGGCGCTGACCCCGACGTGGAACGAGACGTCATACTTCGCGGATTACATTCTGCCGATGGGGCACGGCTCAGAGCGTCATGATCTACATTCCTATGAGACGCATAACGCGCAGTGGATCGCTTTTCGCCAGCCCGTGCTGCGCGCTGCGCGCGAGCGCATAGGCGAGTCGGTGAGCGACACGCGCGAGACCAACCCGGGTGAGGTATGGGAAGAGAACGAGTTTTGGATGGAGCTTTCATGGCGCATTGACCCCGATGGCCGCTTAGGCATCCGGCAGTTCGTCGAGTCCAGACAACATCCCGGCGAGCGGCTCGGTGTCGATGAATACTACGGCTACATCTTCGAGAACTCGGTGCCCGGGCTGGCCGAAAAGGCGGCCACTGAGAATTTGACGCCACTCGAGTACATGAGACGCTACGGCGCGTTCGAGCTGCGTAAGAAAGTGGGCGCTGTTTACGAAGAAACGGTTCCCCAGGATGAACTGGAAGACATCCACGAAGATAGCTTCGGTAGGGTGTACACGAGAACACCGAAACCGCCGTCGTCGAACGTGGTGCCGCTGCCGACGCCCGACCCGGATGAACAGGGAAGGCGGCTCGTCGGGGTGAGAATCGACGGGCAGATCAAGCGCGGCTTCCCGACACCGAGCGGGAGGCTCGAGTTCTATTCGCGTACGCTGGCCGACTGGGGCTGGCCAGAACACGCCCTGCCCACGTACATCAAGAGTCACATTCATCGTGACAGCCTGGCTGCGGATCAAACGATCCTGATCTCCACCTTCCGGCTGGCGACTCAGATTCACACGCGAAGCGCCAACGCGAAATGGCTCGACGAGATCTCGCACACTAACCCGCTCTGGATTCACCCGTCACACGCGGCGCGCCTGGGCGTTCAGACCGGCGACCTCGTCCGCGTTGAGACGGAGATCGGCCATTTCGTGGTCAAAGCCTGGGTCACCGAAGGCATCCGTCCGGATGTCGTCGCCTGCAGCCACCACATGGGACGTTGGAAGATCTCCGATGACGGACAGCGGCAGATGATGGCGACCGTCGCCCTTGATCACGAGGGAGATGAGTGGGGGCTCAAGCGCAAGAAAGGGGTCGAGCCTTATCGATCAAGTGACCCGGACACCTTACGCATATGGTGGACCGACATCGGCGTGCATCAAAACCTTACCTTTCCGGTGCACCCTGATCCGGTCTCGGGTATGCACTGCTGGCACCAGGCCGTGAGGTTGAGAAAAGCTGAGCGTGGTGACAGCTATGGCGACATCTCGGTTGACACCCAGAAAGCGCATGAGATCTATAGGAAGTGGCTCAGCGTAACTCGGCCGGCCTATCGCTACTCCCCCGACGGAACACGTCGGCCCTACTGGCTGCTACGTCCGCTTAAACCCGCCAGAGAGTTTTACCGGTTGCCTGACCGACCAGAGTTAATAGGCGTGGAGTGATGGAACTGTTCCGCTCCCTCGCCGTATTGTCCGAGCCTCAGACGCCGGAGACGTCTCGTCTGGCCACGGTGCTGGGACTTGGGCCTCTGTGCGATGCCAGCGAGTACACAGAGCTTTTCGCCTTCCAACTCTACCCGTATGCCTCCGTTTACCTGGGAGCCGAGGGGATGCTCGGCGGTGAGGCGCGCGACCGCGTGGCAGGGTTCTGGCGGGCCCTGGGTCAAACGCCCCCCGCTGAACCGGACCACCTAAGCGTAATGTTGGCAACGTACGCGCGGCTGGTCGAATTAGAAGAAGGCCAAGACGATTCGGTGCGAAGAGCGAGTTGTCGCGGCGCGCGTAAGGCTTTCCTCTGGGAGCACCTCTTAAGCTGGCTCCCGGTCTACCTCAGTAAGCTCCATGATATCGCACCTCCCTTTTACCGCAGGTGGGAGGAGCTATTAATCATGTCTCTTCTCGAAGAGGCTAAGACGGTCGGTAAGCAGAAGAAGCTGTCGCTACATTTAAGTGAAGCGCCTGGGATTGTTGATCCACGAAACGGTGAGGTCGGAGAGTTTTTGCATTCCCTGCTCACGCCGGTTCGCAGCGGAATGGTTCTGACGCGAGCGGACTTGAGTCACGCGGCGCGCAAGCTGGGACTTGGGAGAAGACTAGGCGAACGCAAGTTCATCCTTGAGTCATTGTTCAGCCAGGACGCGGGGGGAATACTAAGTTGGCTGACGGGAGAAGCTTCTACCTGGGCCAGACGGCACCGACTGTACCGTGAGGCGCTCGGGGAAACAGCAACAGCGTGGGAAGGAAGAGCCGAAGCCACCGGGGCTCTGCTAAGAGAGCTCGATGTGGCGGCAGCACCAGCCTAAGCGAGGTG
>JBGTLM010000388.1:0-6562 GCA_041744135.1 Pyrinomonadaceae bacterium | reverse complement strand
AAGTTTGAACTAAGACCTACTCAATTGCACACGATCGACAAACACCTCTATCATGCCTCCGGTAATGGAACACTTTGATGCACTCATTGTTGGAGCGGGCCCCGCCGGGTCGTTTGCTGCTGAATTGCTCGCCAGGGCTGGCGTGAAGGTAGCCTTGTTTGATGGCCGGCCGGAGGGCGAACCAAAGGCGTGCGGTGGTGGGGTTACGGCAAAGGCATTGAAGGCGTGGCCACACTTGCTGAATGCCGTTGGACGCACCGTCGATGAGCTGGAAATGTACTCTCCTTCCGGTAAACGTCTTCATCTCCGTTTGGAAGAGCCTTTCGCGATCTACTCCCGCATCGCCTTTGACTTATACCTGCGCGAGCGAGCAAAGACAGCAGGCGCGGAAGTCTTTGCCGCCAAAATCTCCGCGCGTGGAATTACGCGCACGCAGAATGGCTGGACACTAAGAGAGGTGTTAGGCGCTTCCAACGCTGTGCCCCAGCCGGGATCCTGCACCCCACGAGGGCTGCCCGCGCGGGGAGCCCGCGGCTTGGCCGGGGAGCCCGCGCTTACCCGCTCTGAATGGTTAGGTCAAATGCTCGTCGGCGCCGATGGAGCCGGCAGTTCGGTAGCGAGAATGCTCGCGGGACCGTTGCCGCCGTCTGAAATGGAAGTGGCTTTTGGTTATCGGGCGCCGTTGCCGGAGACCGGAGAGCCGCCCACCGTCATTGCTTTTCTTCCCGGCTGGATTGGTTATGCCTGGGCATTCCCGCGTCTGGACCACATTTCTTTTGGCATCGCCACTACACAGGAGGCTTTCAGGCATCAACCACTCGACAAACTTCTCTGGGACTTCATGCTCGGCTACTACCGCCAACGCGAAGATCCGAAAGCAAAACTATGGGCGAGCGGCAAGGCTGATCGCGAGCGCGACGAGAGAATTAGAGAGAAACTGGCAACCACCGCTGAACGATATGCTGCCCGTATTCCCGGTCTCAATGATAAGACGTGGGACACCAGGAGAGTGTGTGGTGAAGGATGGGCCCTTCTCGGAGACGCCGCCGGCTTTGCTGATCCCGTAACCGGGGAAGGAATCTATTACGCGTTACGATCAGCGGAGCTCTTCGCGGAAAGCTTCCTGGTTCGGACTCCCCAGGACTATGAGGAACGCTGGCGGGAGGACTTCGGGCGCGATCTAAAGCGTGCCTCACAGATGCGGCGCCGCTTCTATGGAAACTTCTGGGGCGCGCCATTCACGGAAAGAATGATCGGGTTTGCCCGAGGTCACCGGGGCATCAAGCGCGTGCTGGGTGATCTTGTTGCCGGCGAGCAAGGTTACGTTGATCTGAAGAAGAAGCTCGCCCGCAGCGCGCTGCGGCCTGTCTAGTGTGAGGCTAAACTCTTTTGGCTGTCCCGTGAGGTAGGCATAGAAATCAGAAACGGTCACTCTTAAAATTACGACACCGCGCTACGGGACTGACTGGTGCCAAAGAGCTGCTCGGACATATCCGCAACTCGATGTAAGACTCCTAAGGCGCCAAGCGTTGGATACTCCAATCTCCGTTAGCTTGTTGCTCATAAAGAATTCTGTCGTGAAGACGGCCGGGGCGTGCCTTCCAAAACTCGATTCGTGCCGGATTAAGGCGATACCCGCCCCAGTAGTCAGGGCGCTTAATTCGGCGGTTTCCGTGGAACGCTTCCAGTTCGCGGGCGCGAGTTTCCAGTTCCTCTCTGCTGGGAACGACTTCGCTTTGCGGTGACGCGAGGGCGCCGATCTGGCTTTCACGCGGGCGAGTCTGGAAGTAAACGTCTGACTCTTGATTTGAAACTCGAGCCACCGTACCTTCAACTCGTACCTGGCAGTCGAGCTGCGCCCAGTAAATGACCAGTGCGGCATAGGGATTTGCCTCCAGCTCGCGCGCCTTTTTGCTGTTGTAGTTGGTGTAGAAAACAAATCCTTGCTCATCGTAGCTCTTCAACAGCACCATGCGCGCCGACGGCCGACCGTCGTGGTCGGCCGTCGCCAAAGTCATCGCTTCCGGCAGCAAGATTTCCGGGTGTTGCCGCGCCTCAACAAACCAGCTTTGGAAGAGTTGCAGGGGATTTCGTGGTGCAGTTGATTCGCTTAAGTCGGTCACGTTTTTGCGCGTCCTGTCGATCGCTGTGGAGTCCACATGCCTAGAGTGGTTGCTGCGGGAGGTGCTCCGCACGGTTCGGACAAAGAAGACCAGTCCCTATATCTCAACGAGTTTCAAGTACGGGCTAAGTCGCTGGCGCAACAGGTCGGGGACCGGAACGCTTTCAAACGTGTCCTTTCGCACTGCGGCCATGACGAAATGGGCAGTGGCAACCAACTCCTCTTCGCCTTTGCGGCGCACCTCAAAATTTAGCTGCATTGACTTATTGCCGATCCGGCTCACGTATACTGAAACCTCGAGCAAGTCATCCAACTGCGCCACACTATGAAAATCACATTCGAGGTGAACGCGCGGCAGCCAGAGGTCTATTTCATCGAAGATTACACTGTACGGAAGTCCCACGGCGCGAAAGAGTTCCGTTTCGGCGATCTCAAAAAAACGAATATAAGCGCCATAAAAGATGATGCGTGCAGCGTCGACGTCGCCCCAGCGCACGCGCTCTTCAATGGTGAATCTGCGAGGTCCAGACATTTGGTACTGCGATGTAAAAGCCGTGAGCCCGCGCTTCGGGGCGGTTGAACTCAAACCTCCACGTCGTTCAGGAACTTTACGAACGCGCGATTGAATTCTTCGGATCGTTCAAGGTTGGAAACGTGGCCGGCGCCTTCCAAAATCTGTAGCCGCGAGCCACCGATCTCTCGGTGCATGAGTTCCGAATCTGCCGCTGGCGTTACCACGTCGTTGCTGCCGACAAGAATCAATGTGGGGGCAATAATGCGTGACAGAAACGACGTCTGATCCTTGCGCACGGCCATACCCCGGAGCGCTGATGCAGCGCCTTCGGGTTCCGTCCCCACCATCATCTCGCGTACGCGCCGGACAATATCGGGCCGATCGGCCAGCGTTTCTGGGGCGAGCAGCTTCGGCAAGAGTGCGTCTGCAATTCCCTCCATTCCTTCGCGCAGGGCCCTTTCTGCCTGCTGCTCGCGATTCTGCTGCCCCTCTTCGGTGTCAGCCTGGGAGCGCGTGTCAGCGAGCAGGAGTGAACGAACTCGCAACGGAAACAGACGATAAAAAGCCAGAGCGACGTAGCCACCCATTGAGAGTCCTCCGATAGTGGCGCGCGAGATGTTCAAGGTTTCAAGCAGTGATGCGACATCAAGAGCCATGCTTTCCATCGTCGCTGGTCCGGGAGTTACCGCACTCTCGCCGTGCCCGCGCAAGTCAGGAACAATCACCCGGTGATTTTTCCGAACCTCTTCTACCTGCTCGCGCCATATCGAGCGATTGAAAGGATACCCATGAAGCAACACCACAGAAGGGCCAGAGCCCACATCCTCATATGCTATCTCGATTCCGCGCACAACCTTCTTCGAACCCTTTGAGCTATGTGCGATGGTAAATTGTGCCACTCATTCTCCTCGTTCCATCTGCTGATTAAACCCTAATTGGCAATTAGCGAACCCGGCTGGTTCGTCGCCGAAGAAAATCCATCAACACAAATTGTGTCAGGTTGCCTGGGTTAGCGAAGTAGGCCTTACCATTAGTCATTGCCGTCATCTGTTTCACAAACTCAACGAGATAATAATCGCTTGCCAGCATGAAAGTATTGATCATAATACCGGCTTTGCGGCAGGCCTGGACTTCCTTGAACGTCTGGTCCATTACAAAAGGATCGCCTCCCATGGAGTTCTTGTACAGCCGGCGCCCTGGTGAAGACGGAATTGCCGTCGTCTTCGTAGAACGAAGCGAAGGTCTGGCGAACGCAGGGCTTGCTTCGAGAAAACAAGCAGTCGGTTTTCCGTCGGTAACCATGACAATCTGCTTCATCTCTTTCCGCTGCGACTGCAGAATTCGCCGTGAGAGTCTCAAACCTTCGGCGGTATTGGTGTGGTAGGGCCC
This sequence comes from Pyrinomonadaceae bacterium, assembly GCA_041744135.1. GTDB lineage: Bacteria > Acidobacteriota > Blastocatellia > Pyrinomonadales > Pyrinomonadaceae > PSRF01. The sequence goes on along the minus strand of JBGTLM010000388.1, from coordinate 2,537 downwards.
AACCTGGGTGGTGGCCAGTCTTGCCAGTGGGAGCTCTTCGGCACTGTCGTGGAAGAGGACAAGCTTCAGGGCGTCGCCCGGATACTGCGTACGTATCAAATGAGCTAGCGCGAGGGCAACCTTCTTGGCAGGTGTGAACCGATCTTCGCCATAAAGAATCATGGAATGCGAACAGTCAAGCATCACCACAGTAGCGCAGGAAGATTGGTAGTCACACTGGTGGACGTGCAGGTCGCTGTACTCCAGGTTAAGCGGCATCTTCAAGCCCTCGCGCTGAATCGCCGATAACAAGGTAGTGTTCACGTCGAGATTGATCGTGTCGCCAAACTCGTAGGGTTTGCTTGCTGCGGCGGCTTCCACCCCCGTCGAAAGCTGTGGGGTGTCGTGACGTCCGAAGGAGCTCTTACCCAGGCTTCCCAGCAAATTTCTGAGGGTCTTGTAGCCAAGAAAGTCCAAACCTTTTTCGGTCACTTCAAACTTGACATTGCGCGGGAGAGGCTCGGAAATTTCCGGGTTGCCGTTACCCCGTTGCTGCTGTTGTTGTCTGACCTGCTCTTCGCGAAGGGTTAAGTAACCCTCTTCAATCAACCGCTCAATCAGCTGGTTGAGCATTTCCTCCAGCGCCGAGCCTTTAAACTTGCCCTCATTTTCAGCGAGCATCTCCTGAACCTGATGCTCATCGAGCAGGTCCTGATCCATTAGCGCCTGCAGCAGAGCTTGTCGCAGCGCATCGAGGGAAGTGTCCTGCGGACGGCGTTCGCGGGTCCAATAATAGTCATCATCGTACCCGGAAGAGAGCAGTGAATCAGACAGCCCCTCCATCAGGTCGCCCAGGTTGATGGATGAGACATCGAGGCCTTTAAATTTTGAGTATCGCGTGAACTTCATTGGTTGAGTTCCTCGTCTGACGACAAGAGAGCGGCCACAGATAAACACGGATTCTCACGGATTGATTTACGGGGGTTATCGAAGATGAGTCTCTTAAACTGTGGCTTCAGACCGAAATTCAGCAGCAACCCGATCTCAATATGGGTGGCGCGCAAGTAATTAAGAAGTTGGGCTTCGTGCGATGAATCTATGGCGCGAGCAGCCTTCAATTCAAGAAGGACACAATCTTCCACCAGCATGTCTGCGGAGAAATCTCCGACATTCTGGCCGCGAAACCTTACGGGGATTTCTATTTGTCGACAAGCCTTGATGCCGATGGAATTCAGAGCAACTTCTAGCGACTTCTCATAAACGGATTCCAGAAAACCGTGTCCGAGTTCATTGTAAACCTCGAAGAAACCCCCAATAATCTTCTGGGTTATTTCTCCATGTTTGAATCCGTGAGTATTCGTGTTCATCTGTGGCTTAAGTTTGCCTTCATGTGAGGACTCCTTTAGCATTCTGGTGAGGTTACTGCCTTCCGGTTCTTGTTTTTTCTGATTCGCGTTCCGCCGCGTTTATCCGCGGCTAAATCAGCTGTATTTTCCGGTTTCGGTGAGGTCATCGTAAATCATCCCGCGGCGGTCTTTCTTCGCTTTGGTTACGGCCGTGTAACCACCCTCTTCGTTGCGACTGATCTTGTTTCCCGCATAGAGACCTTCGAGTACAAACTCACAGGCGGCGACTAACTGCGCCTGGTCCGACTTTTTAAAGTCAAAAGGGATGAGCGAGGTTTCGATTAAGTCGGGGACTGCGTCGAGAAGCCTTCGGCATTCCTCTGCTGAAGCCGTGTCGGCCAGACGCAGGTTGTTTCCCTGATCAAACCATTGGACAGTGCGCGCGAAATCGATGCCCACGAAATAGCCTTCAAAGACCTCGCCGGCAGCCCGTTTAATCAAGTCCTTGGCGATGCGGTTGGCGCCAATCTGTTCACCCTCGTATTCAAGTTCCATCTTGCCGGTCATGGAAGGAATCGCGGCATAGACATCGGATACGCGCGGCACAATCTCATCTTCGCCGGTCAGCAGCGCACGCCGCTCGGCATTTGAGATCATCGATTCGATAACCGTGATGGGGAGGCGTTGCGAGACACCGGAGTGCTTGTCGACCCTCTGGTCGTCGCGAGCTTCGAAGGCGATCTGTTCGACTACTTCTCGCAAAAATTCGGGGATGTGCAGGCGTGCCTTCAATCCGTCCCGCTCCACCCAGGCCTCCTGGCGGGTAATCTGGATTGCGGTGGGCAACTCCGAAGGGTAGTGAGTGGTGATCTCGGCGCCGATTCGATCCTTTAGGGGCGTAATGATTTTCCCTCGCGCAGTGTAGTCCTCCGGGTTTGCAGAAAAAATAAGCATGACATCGAGGGGTAGCCTGACCGGGTAACCCTTAATCTGAACGTCCCCTTCCTGCATGATGTTGAAGAGGCCGACCTGAATCTTGCCGGCCAGATCCGGCAGCTCATTAATCGCGAAGATGCCGCGATTAGCGCGGGGTAGTAAACCATAGTGAATTGTCAGCTCGTCGCTCAACAGGTGTCCGCCTTTGGCCGCTTTGATGGGATCGACGTCACCGATAATGTCCGCAATGGTTACGTCCGGAGTAGCAAGTTTTTC
>JBGTLM010000387.1:0-9394 GCA_041744135.1 Pyrinomonadaceae bacterium | reverse complement strand
GTTGCCGAAGTGCTGCCCAATCAGAAGGCGGAAATTGTTAAGCGCTTCCAGGCGGAAGGCCACCAGGTGGCGATGGCCGGCGATGGGATTAACGATGCGCCGGCGCTGGCTCAGGCCCATGTAGGCATTGCGATGGGAACTGGAACCGATGTGGCGATGGAGAGCGCGGGGGTGACACTCGTGAAAGGTGATTTGCGCGGCATCGTTAGGGCGCGGAAGCTGAGTCGCGCCACCATGGGCAACATCAAACAGAACCTTTTCTTTGCGTTTATCTACAACGTGATGGGTGTTCCAATCGCTGCCGGTGTGCTTTACCCATTTACCGGCCTACTACTCAATCCGATGATTGCTGCCGCGGCCATGAGCTTTAGTTCCGTTTCCGTAATAGGCAACGCGCTGCGTCTGCGGCAAGTCAAGTTGTAGAGGGAAGGGCTTCGCAGCCTAAGGGATGGTTCGCGAAGCCAATATAGGAAAGTAAGACTACTCTGACGTCAAAACATATGCTCAACGATGGTTTATCATTAACCCATGAACTTGGATTGAGAGCGAGTAAGAGACCTTCCCCGCCAGTGCTCACTCGTGACAACGAGGCTCTCAGTTCCACACTTAGGGCAAATCTCCGTTTGACCCTTTCGGCTCCCGGTACCAGCGCGGCCCAGCGGCGTATTCTCTATCAGTCGGTCTTAACCGAGTAAGCGCGCGCTTGGGATCGATATGAGAGCAAGCTACGTCTATGGCGTTTATCACAGCCGTGGGAGCGACATAGGAATTGAGAAATGATGGGCTGACTACGGAAGCAACCAGATGAGCGTCACAGTAGCGTGCAATTGGTGTCGTATCGCTGTCGGTAATCCCGAAAGTCGGCACGCGCTGTTTTCTAGCCTGCAGGGAAGATAGCAAAAAGCAGTTCGGCCACAAGCAGCATCTGTAGCAGTATTGACTTTCTGCAGCATTTGCCGTATATGCATGTCCATCAAACAATGATCTCCCCCCTGGCACGCCAGCACCAGCACTAAGATTTATCGAATTCTAACGATGTCTCATCTCTCAAGATTGGCATCCAGCCCGGCGAACTTCGCGGCAACTCCATGAACGGGTATCACCAATCAGAGTACGGAGGCATGAGCGCCTTCTCGCCAGATCAAGCTCTCAAGCTTGCTGTCGATCTCGTCTCGTTTTGCACCAACAACATGCCGCGATGGAATACGACAGACTTCTTCTGTTACGGAATTGAGGAAGCGGGGGGGGGCACGGCGGTCGAGGAGATTCGCCTAATGCTCGGCTTCGAGGTTGCCACAACTCCTGGTATCGGGTACGAGGTCAACGAAGCACGCCTCGAGGCCCTAACAGTCCGGCGAGAGATAGTTTCGACTGGAGTAGCGGGTCAGAACCGCCTGCGGTAGCGGGCGGGTGGCTGCGCGCATGTGACCAGGCTGCACCGCAGGAGGCTCTGAACGTCAGTTATGACGAAGGAAGACTCTTCACATCAAACTGCCACCCTAGAACGCACCCTCGGCCTGCGTGATCTTATCCTGCTGATCATCGGTACGGTGATTGGTTCGGGGATATTCATTGTGCCGGGCGCCGTACTGCGTCAAGTCCAAGGCGGTGTAGGGCCAGCCATGCTGGTTTGGCTCGTCGGCGGAATTCTTTCGCTGCTCGGGGCGCTGACCTACGGGGAACTGGCCGCGAGAAGCGCAAAGGCTGGCGGGATCTACATCTACATACGCGACTGTTTCAGTCCCCTACTGGCCTTCCTGTACGGGTGGACACTCTTTCTCGTCATCAGCACCGGCGCTATCGCGACGCTGGCAGTGGCGTTTAGCGTCTATCTCGGTGAGATCATTCCACTGACGCCAGTGCTCAGCAAGTTGGTCGCCGTCGGGATGATAGCCATCGTGACGGTTGTCAACGTGCTCGGCACTCGCGAGAGCGCCAACGTTCAAAATTGGACTACGGCGATCAAGGTCACCGCGATCCTGATCATGAGCGCGGCACTGCTCTGGCTCGGGCGCGGCTTCAGCGGGGAAGGCGTGACCTTATGGCCCGCTCGTGATGGTGGCTCGGTCGCGTCAGGCTTTGGGCTCGCGATGATCGGAGTTCTCTGGGCTTATGAAGGGTGGCAGTACGTGACCTTCAGCGCCGGTGAAACCATCAACCCTCAGCGCAACTTCCCGCGAGCCCTGCTGATCGGTTCGACAGCTCTGATTGGCATCTACTTGCTTGCTAACGTTGCTTACCTCGCCGCGCTTGGTCCGATAAAGGCGGCACAGACCGATAGCATCGCTGCCGCCGCCGTGACCGCGGTTGCCGGGCCCGCCGCGTCGAAATTGGTCGCGATCGCAATTCTGATCTCAATCTTCAGTGCGGCCAATGGCGTTGTGTTAACCGCTCCGCGCGTGTATTACGCGATGGCCCGAGACGGGCTCTTCTTTCATCGTCTGGCCGAGGTTAACCCGCGATTTCACACTCCGGCTTTCGCCGTGCTGGCTGGTTCGGCGTGGGCCGTGGTGCTGGCCGCAAGCGGAACGTTCGAGCAATTGTTGACCTATGTCGTCTTTACCGGCTGGCTCTTCTACGCCCTCGGCGCGGCGACCATTTTTATCTATCGCAGACGCTTCGCTGACGTTGCGAGCCCGTACCGCGTGCCAGGATACCCGTGGACGCCACTACTGTTCATCCTTGCGGCTGCAGCTCTCGTCATCAATACGATGGTGACACAGCCTGTTCGGGCAGCCGTAGGGCTCGGCGTTGTACTTCTCGGTGCGCCTGCTTATTTGATCTGGCGTTCACGGAAAGGGGTTAGCGGGAGTGAGACGAATAGATGACAGAACGATGAAGAACAAAATCATGGCGGGTCCGTTTGCCGCAATCAAAGGGATCGTTGTTTCTGTAAACCGTTGCTCAAGAACCTGGAACTTGCGGACTTGTGTCACAGCGGTTTTTTATTTCCTGCTAGCATTAAGTGGCGGATTTATTCTCAATTCGTCGGCGCGAAATATTGACGCGCAAACCGCGCCAGGCAACCAGCCGCCGAGTCCAACGCAAGAATCTCCTAGCGTTACGGAGAGGATCAAACGAGTTGAGAACGGCCTGCTGCCGCCTTTCGAAATCAAGGGAAAGCCAAGCGTGCCGATGAAGCTTGCTGATCGGATGAAGTTCTATACCACGCCGGGGGTCAGCATCGCGGTTATCGATAAGGGTCGCGTCCAATGGGCGCGCGGGTACGGTCTGCGCGAGACTGGCGGTAGCGAAGCGATTACACCCGAAACTCTTTTTCAGGGGGCGTCTATAAGTAAACCAGTCGCGGCGATGGCGGCACTTCGGTTAGTACAGCAAGGCAAGCTCGACATTGATGAAGACGTGAACCGCAAACTGACCTCATGGAAACTTCCAGAAAATGAGTTCACGAGTGAAAGGAAAGTAACGCTGCGCGGCCTGCTCAGCCACAGCGCCGGATTAACCGTGCACGGGTTCGCAGGGTACGCCTCGGACGAGCCGGCGCCGACCCTTGTACAAGTTCTAAATGGGGTGAAGCCTGCGAACTCAAAACCAATTCGGGTTGACATAGCGCCAGGTATAAAATACCGATATGCCGGAGGCGGTTATGTGGTGTTGCAGCAGCTTCTGCTGGATGTTACGGGGAAACAGTTTCCACTCCTCATGCAAGAGACGGTACTGAACAAGATCAGGGTGACCCACAGCACCTATGAGCAGCCTCTCCCCAAGGAGTTTTGGTCAAACGCAGCCGTCGGTCACGGATCTAACGGAGAGAAGGTAAAGGGCAAATGGCACACTTACCCTGAGATGGCCGCCGCCGGACTGTGGACGACTCCCACCGATCTCGCCCGCTTGGCGATCGAAATTCAAAGGTCTTTATCCGGGAAATCAAACAGAGTGCTTTCTCAAGACATTGTGAGGCAAATGCTCACGCCGCAACTCGGGGGCTGGGGCCTCGGGTTTGGACTGACGGGTAAAGGACCTTCTGCCAGTTTCAGTCACGGCGGCGCTAACGAAGGTTACCAGTGCCGGTTGGTCGCGTACAATCACACCGGGCAGGGCGCAGTGGTAATGACCAACTCAGATAGAGGCTCGTTGCTGGCGGAGGAGGTGCTGCGGAGTATTGCCAGGGAGTACGGCTGGGTTGACTACGTTCCGAAAGAAAAGGTCTTAGCTCAAGTCTCTCCTAAAATCTATGATTCTTACGTCGGGCAGTATGAGCTTGCCCCAAACTTCACTCTGACTATCATCGCCGAAGAGGGGAAGCTGATGGCGCAAGCGACAGGACAGCCGCAGCTTGAGTTGTTTCCTGAATCGGAGACGAAGTTCTTCCTCATTGTGGCCGCCGCTGAAATCACGTTCGTCAAAGATGAAAAGGGGCAAGTCACCCACTTAATTCTGCGGCAGGGCGGCCAGGACACTACGGCAAAGAAGATCAAATGATGGTCGAAGAGTACCATTCGCAGTCAACATAAATCATGAGGAGATCCGTGAACATGCGCTTGGACAAATATCGCGCTTTGTTATTAACCATGGTGTTGCCTTTGGCAGCCGCCGGGCAAGCGGCCCGGACCGGAGATTTCGATGTCCTTATCAAGGGCGGCATGGTTTATGACGGGACTGGACGCGCTCCCAGGCGAGTCGACGTTGCGATTAAAGGAGATCGCATCGTTGCCACCGGCAATCTGAAGAGGGCCAGCGCCCGTAACGTGGTTGACGCGCGTAACCTCGCCGTCGCCCCCGGGTTTATCAATATGCTGTCGTGGTCCACTGAAAGCTTGATCGTTGACGGGCGCTCGCAGGGAGAGATCAGGCAGGGCGTGACCACGCAAATCATGGGCGAAGGCTGGTCGATGGGGCCGCTCAACGAGCGGCTGAAGAAGCAGGTAGTGGCCGAACAAGACGACATCAAGTTCGACATAGAGTGGACGACGCTCGCCGAGTACCTGCGTTATCTGGAGAAGCGCGGCGTCTCGCAGAACGTCGCCTCCTTCGTCGGGGCGGCGACGATCCGACAGTACGTCCTCGGCGAAGGGGACATCCAGCCGACACCGGCGCAGCTTCAGGAAATGCGCGAACTCGTGCGCCAGGCGATGGAGGAGGGCGCGCTTGGCGTCGGCTCCTCCCTAATATATGCGCCGGCGTTTTACGCCAAAACGGAGGAGCTGATTGAGCTGTGTAAGGTTGCCGCCCGTTATAAGGGCAAGTACATCTCGCATCTGCGCAGCGAAGGGAATCAGTGGGTGGAAGCTGTCGAAGAGCTGATTCGCATCAGCCGCGAAGCAGGACTTCCAGCCGAGATTTATCACATCAAAGCTGCCGGCCGTCAGAATTGGGACAAGGTGGATCGGGTAATCGCGCTTGTAAACGCCGCCCGCCGCAGTGGGTTGAAGATCACCGCGGACATGTACATGTACCCAGCGGGGGCTACCGGGCTCAATTCCAGCCTGCCGCCGTGGACCATGGACGGTGGGTACGAGGCGCTCTTCAAACGCCTCGAAGACCCGGCCACGCGCCAGAAGATCGCCGCGGAGGCGCGCACGCCCAGTGATAAATGGGAAAACCTTTACTTAGCTGCCGGCTCTCCCGATCGTATTCTGCTGATCGGTTTCAAGTCGGAGAAGCTGAAGCCACTCACGGGCAAAACGCTAGCCGAGGTCGCGAAAATGCGTGGAAAAGATCCAATCGAGACGATCATGGACTTGATTCTTGAAGACCGATCACGTGTCGGCACGGTCTACTTCCTGATGGCAGATGAGAATCTCAAGAAAGAATTACGTCAGCCATGGGTTTCTCTGGGCTCTGACGGGGCATCGATGGCGCCGGAAGGAGTCTTCCTTAAATCCTCCACACATCCGCGCGCCTACGGTAACTTCGCGCGTCTTTTAGGAAAATACGTTCGCGAGGAGAAGGTCATCTCGCTTCCCGAGGCGGTGCGGCGTTTGACCTCGCTGCCCGCGACTAACCTCGGACTAGATCGTAGAGGTTTTCTCAGAACAGGAATGTTTGCTGACGTGGTTATCTTCGATCCGCAGACCATTGCCGATCGTGCCACGTTCGAAAATCCGCACCAGTATTCGGTCGGCGTGAAGCACGTCTTCGTCAATGGCATGCAGGTGCTCAAGGATGGTGAACACACCAATGCGAAACCCGGACGGGCACTGTGGGGGCCGGGGAAGATCAAATAGTTATAAGTCCGACAAACTTTAGGAAGCCCTGATCAAGTTGCATAACGGAAAGTCTAGCGCGACGAAGTCAGTATCACCTCGCGGTTGCGGGTGGGTTCTTTGGCTATCGATGCTTGATTTTAGGGTAAACGACCCACCCGCTACCGCGAGGTGGTACTGACTCCATTCCGCAGGACGATCGCAATCGGGACTTGATCAAAGCTTCCTTTAGTTTGTCGTTTGGTTTCCGGAAGCAGTTATTCGGATGGACCCGACAAACTGGAAGTTTGTCGGACACTTTCGGTAAAGACAATATGCAAGCAGTTAATAATTCTCGACGAACCGGCGCCGCATTTTTGGCGGTCACTTTCATCTCATGCCTGGTTGTCAATTACCGGGAAGGCTCGACCAGAGCATTACCTGAACAAGAGGGTCAAGCCAACACCGCACCACGCAAGGACTATGCGGCTGCGGTCGAGATGCTCGAGCGGTTCATCGCGCACGAAATGGCGGACAAGGAGCTGCCCGCGCTCTCAATCGCTCTAGTACATGATCAGCAAATTGTTTGGGCCAAAGGGTTCGGTTTCGCCGACCCCAAGGCCAAGGTCCAAGCTACCGCCGGGACAGTCTATCGCGTGGGCTCGGTGTCGAAGCTTTTCACCGACATCGCAATCATGCAGTTGGTCGAGCAAGGGAAGATGGATTTGGATGTGCCAATAACCCGTTACCTTCCAGACTTTCGCCCGCGCAACCCGTTTAGCAAACCCATCACTCTCAGGCAACTGATGTCTCACCGCTCTGGTCTCGTGCGCGAGCCACCTGTCGGCAACTACTTCGAGACTACTGAGCCGTCACTCGCCCGCACCATCGCCAGCCTCGATCAAACAGCGCTGGTATATGCGCCTGAAACCCGCACTAAATATTCAAACGCGGCGATAGCGACAGCGGGCTACGTGCTTGAGCGAACGCAGGGCGTGCCGTTCGCCAAATACCTCAAACGCGCGGTGCTCGATCCTCTCGGCCTTGAGCGCAGCAGCTTCGAGCCGGCGCCGGAGATCACGAAAGACCTGGCGAAGGCATATATGTGGACGATTGATGGCCGCGTCTTTGAAGCGCCCACGTTTGAACTCGGCATCAGCCCCGCCGGAAGCATGTACACGACCGTAACGGACATGGGGCGGTTCATGAGCGCGCTGTTTGCCGGTGGGCGTGGCGGGAAAGGACAGATGCTGAAGCCAACAACGATTGACGAGATGTGGACTCCGCAGTTCGCGCCGCGGGGACAAAAAACAGGGTACGGTATCGGCTTTGGCATCCGCGAACTTGAAGGCCGCCGCACGGTCGGTCACGGCGGCGCTATTTATGGTTTTGCAACCACACTGAAGGCCATGCCTGACGACCAGCTTGGCGTGGTAGTAGTGACGACCAAGGACGCGGCAAACGCGGTGACGGATCGTGTGGCCAACTACGCTTTGACGGCCATGCTCACCGTGCGCCAGGGCAAACCCATCCCGCAGCCGGAAATCACTTCGCCCGTCGATCCTCAGCTTGCGAGCCGAATCGCCGGGCGCTATGTAAGCGGCGCAAATAGCGTCGACTTGGTCGACAGCGCCGGCAAACTTTCGAAACTTAGTGGCGCCGGGGGAGAACAAGTACGGCTGCGGTCACTCGGCGACGCACTCATCGTTGACGACAAGGTCGCTTATGGCGACAAAATACTACTGCGCGACAATGCGATTGTTATCGGCAACGAAACGTTCAAGCGAGTCGAAGTTCCTAAACCTCATTCTGCGCCGGTTCGTTGGCGTGGACTCGTAGGCGAGTACGGATGGGATCACGACGTCCTCTACATCTTCGAGAAGGACGGCAAGCTCTGGGCTTTGATCGAGTGGGTCGAGTTTGACCCCCTGGAGCAAGTCTCGGAGAACGTCTTTAAGTTTCCTAACCGAGGACTCTACGACGGCGAGCGACTAATCTTCCTGCGCGACAAGAGCGGACGGGCGACTCAGGTCGAAGCGGCCAATGTCGTTTTCAAACGCCGCAACGTAGGGCCGGAGGAAGGCGCCGGGCAGCTTCGCATCAAGCCGCTCAGACCCGTCAGCGAATTGTTGAAAGAAGCGCTCGCGGCCCAGCCGCCGAAAGAGGCCGGGGAGTTTCGCGAGCCGGATCTGGTTGAACTCAATCGGCTTGATCCCACAATCAAGTTGGAGATTCGTTATGCGACGACCAACAACTTTCTGGGCAGCGTCTTTTACTCCGAGCCGCGGGCCTTCCTGCAACGTCCCGCCGCTGCGGCACTCGTCCGCGCGCATCAGAAGCTGAAAGAGAAAGGTTACGGATTGCTCATCCACGATGCGTACCGGCCCTGGTACGTCACCAAAGTATTCTGGGATGCAACGCCTGAAGACAAGAAGCTTTTCGTGGCTGACCCGTCCCGAGGGTCGCGCCATAACCGCGGCGCGGCTATCGATCTGACGCTTTACGACCTGCAGACCGGGAAACCTGTTGAGATGGTTGGCACGTATGACGAGACTACCGATCGCTCATACCCTGACTATCCCGGTGGAACCTCACTCCAACGTTGGCACCGTAACCTTCTGCGCGCCGCGATGGAAGCGGAGGGCTTCACCGTGTATGAGGCCGAGTGGTGGCATTTTGATTACAGGGATTGGCAGCAGTACCCAATCCTCAACGAGCGGTTCGACAGGATCAGAGCTAATAGCTCCTTCGATTTCAAGCCGAGGTATTTTCAGATCCCGGACGTATTTACCATGCATGGATGAATTTCTTAAGTTGCAAGTCTGCACCTGATCAACTTTTCTTACCGCTGAGAATGCTCGGTTGGTTCGAATGTGATTCCAAATTTTCTGTGGCAAATATGGGCAGGCTCAACCATTTATAAATGTTGCGAGTTTTTCTCGCTAGAGCCAAACGGCGAATAGTGAACAAATCCATTTCCTAGCTATGATTAGAACCGCTCAAGCGTTCTACATATTAACATTCTCGCGAGAGAAATCCGCGAGCAGTGGAGGTTAGTGTCCTGACTCTAAAGTTCGCGTAACAAACCCGTCGGTATATTTGGGCGCGGTTAGTCTTCGGTCCCAGCGGGACCACATGTTTATAGACCACGACGACCCGGACGAACTTCCTCGCTCCGTAGGAGCGAAACATTTGGTAGCCGAAAAGCACATTTCGCTCCTCCGGAGCGAGGAAGTTCTTTTCAGCAA
>JBGTLM010000386.1:0-6520 GCA_041744135.1 Pyrinomonadaceae bacterium | reverse complement strand
ACCACAAATCACTCCCGTAGACTCTTGTGTCGCCTTCAGCATCATCTCCACCACCTTGAAGTCAATTTTCTCAGGCTTTGAATAACGATACAACCCTTGCCTAAGCTCACTCCTTTTACTTTGAGTAAATCGATGGGCATTCATCACGTCTATTCTGAGGATATACAGCGCAATGAAATGCCTTTGGCTGGCAAAACCTACTTCTACTTCGCCATTGCGCGAGTAGCATGGCCCACCGTATTTCATCGATTCTTTAAAACCCTTTAATGAAGTGCAACACAGGTCACGCAGTTTGGCGAGCGCGGCCCTTCTTTCAGCGGGAACTTCATCGAGATAAACAGTTACATTTTTTGCAGTGCTTTGCATGGTGGCCTCATGGTTATGTTTTCTTGGGTGGGAGTGCCTAACCCTCCGATTCAGCCGCGCCGAGCTAGCAAGCACCCAAGCAGCGACGAAGTATGCATCTTGAGAAGCTTGCTAAGGCGTCGCGCTGCAATCGGTGTTGGGCAATCGGTTGTTGGGCCTCGCGGCGTCTACGCATTTAGGTCGGTAATCGCCGGAACATCAATTTCTTTGACGCATGCTACTTTAGATAGCCCCATTAGACATTTCACTATCAATATTAAGTCTCGGACGGGGATGCGAGTGCCCGCATATGCCTCAATCGCTCTCTCAACACCATCCTCGTAGGCAATTTCGGCAGCAACCTCGCCGGGATTAATACAGGTCACGGGGATGTTGTATTTCCGCAGATTCTCACGTAAAGCATGCCCCAAACCACGCAGACCAAACTTAGACGCAGCATACGCGACCTCTTGCGAGCCGGTATTCTCGAGGCCGGAAGTTGAGCCGATTAAGATAATCTTGGCGTTATCTGATTGCTTCAAATTTAACAGCAATTTCTGAATACAGATGATGGCTGAGGTCAGATTTACGGCGATAATGTTCTCTGATTTTTCGATGCTTACTTCTTCAAAACTATAGTCGCTCTTGAAAGCCTGTTCCTCCCATATCCCGGCGTTATAGATCAAGACATCAAGCCTTTGCTCCGCAAGTGCTTCGGATATTGTCCGGCTCGCGTCTTTTGGGGAAGAAAGATCAGCTTTAATCCAGACTCTTTCTACACCATCACTTCTTTTCAGGTTTTCAGGCTGACTACGCGACACCAGCCAAACGGTATCACTGGGAGTTGGTAAGCCCGAACTGAAGGCCGCTCCTAAGCCTCTACTTGCTCCAAAGATAAGAATGTTCGTCATTCGCCAACCTTTATAGTCGCAAATCTCAGTCGTAGTAAATAGCAGCTTAACGCCGCGCTCAGCTGCGGCGCGCGATCAGCATTCAACTATCGGGGGACAAAACTACTTGAGAAAGATGCTGTCGCGCCGTCAGCTGTAAGCGCTTATAGGTTGACGCGGTTCCTTTTACTCTTTTGTAGACCGCTTTTGTGTTTTAGGGTTGCCGAGGTGGCAAGGAACATGCGGAGTGGGTGTGACGAATCTGCAAGCCATAGCGGTCAGACGCTTATAACAAGTCATTCGCACACCCGCTCTCCGCTTTAGCCCAAAAACGAATCCTCAAATGATGTCGCATCTAGATCCATTTTGAGCGGCTCTACTAGAAGTCTTTCGCCGGGCTGCCTCTGATAGGTTGATGCCTGCGAGTTTGTTACTTCTTCTCTAAGCTGAGCTCGGGGATCTGCTTCCACCGTCGTCACCTATCTGACAGATGGGTGTGAATAGGAAGCGAGCGCGGCTACGGGAGCTGACGCTAGTAATTTCAACGATACGGCCCACTAGTGGTACTACGGCGTTCTGGCTGAACCTTTGTCTGTATTCACCAGAGCTAATGAAGGCCGTGACCATTTCCGCTGCAACAAAGTTGACGTTGAACTCATTCAATTTATTCAACCAGAAGTTATACCCCACAAAGTTCATGTCCGTCGCGTCGTTTGGATTGTGGCGCAGGTAGCCAAAATACTGCATCAATACAAACGAGCGGTTAAATTCCTGTTGCGCCAGAGTTGAGTTCTCGGCAATGCGACGTAGTGCGCGCGCGCGTGCGGCCGCGTCGGCAGTATTCGAAGCGGTGGCAAACTCATTAATAGCCGCCTGTCGGTCAGTAACCGAAGGCGTCACGCCAGTGTTCATGAAAAGCTGGTCAACAAATTGATCCGGAGTCATCGACGTTGGAAAGGCGTTTTTGAAACGCGCGTTGCACAAACGCCGAGAAGAAGTTCTGCTCTCGAAGTCCATTGGCTCAGTTACGAAGACCTTGTCGCTGACAAACCGTCGAACATTCCAAAAGGTTCTCGAGTTTTACGGCCTGGGAGCATCGCGGCGAGGCATCGAGCAAAGAATTGGGAAAATCGAATCGGAAAGACGAAAGATACGCTTCAATAAAGGAGTAGGGGGACGCGGCAAGTCAGGTCTTAACAATCGGCAAAAGAGCGGATATGCCGCCTCACAAAATATTACTGCAAAAAATTGAACAATATCCCAATTTTTGCCGCCACTGCTTTACCCTCGCGGTTAAGATTTCTTGATCTGATGAGCACCACCGGACGGATGCCGAAGACCTGCATCAGGTGAACGTTCGCGCCCGAAAGTGCAGCTGCGTAACCGTATCAAGATGAGCAAGCTCTCGAAGGGTGGGCAGGTAGATCTCGAAATCACTCTGCCCGGCCGCGTAAACCGTGAACAGATCGCGGTAACCCGTCAAATTCACCAGGAGATTCTTGAGAAATGTCGAGGCGCTCTTCGGGACGCAGGCAATAAAAATGCCGTCCAAGCTGCTCCGGCGTAATCAACTCTAGAAGAAACAAACAAGTAGAGACTGATGCAGGAGGAATCTACCTTCGTCATCTGGTCAATTAACAATCGCCACCGCTCAAATCGTCAGAGTCCCAGTTATCAAAGACCTCGATGATCTAGGTCCCTAATCCCTGCTCGAAGGAGTAGCCATTTCTGGTAAACGGATCGCAAACTTTTCTTCGTGGGGTCTAGTTTACGTGCTGGCATGGTGGTTTCTCGGTCATCTGACACTGTTCCCGTCTTAGGCCAGCCGTTGGTGTCGACGACCGAAGCCGCTTGCACAAAGGGTACAGTAAGACCCGAGGCTGTCCTAACTTTGGTTACATGAGGCTCCCGAACGGGGAATTCCTGAGAAGAGGCGACGTTCGCTTGCCGGGAGGACATATCTCTCGGCCAAACTCCTGCTTACAATTCTGGAAGTTCAACGGCCAGTTCCCCCGTCGTGGGGCTCTCTCCTACCGAATCCAGCCACCCGCCCGTAAAACCCGCCCGGCGTAAGCCCTGCGTGAAAGGTGAACAACGTTGCATCAATTTCCAAAAGAACTCCGAGCGATAGTTCTCGATCATCATTACGATTGGTCCCTGATCGAGTCCGTAGTAGCCTCTGGAAATCCAACCTTTGGAGTTGGTCTCTTGGTCCGCGTAAGTCGGGTTGAAGCTGCACTTAAAGCCGTAATAACTGGTCATCTCAGGGTACGCATTGTTGAAATTTTCGATTGCCGGCAGCACTATTTCCGGCGCGAACGGCAGCGAGGCGACGACCGCCCACGGAGCGATGGTGCCGTCATGCGGCCCGTCGGGGATGCCCCGTGCGATGTAATCGTAAAAGTAACGCTCGACTCCTTTGATACGCCTCGTCGCCGGACCGGGACCGTCGCTCGCGGTCACGCCCCAACAGTTTTCATGAAAGCCTGAGAACCCTTCCGGATTGTGAATCGCGTGCTCGCGTTGTACGTAAGTCGCGCGGCGGCTGTTCTCGAAATAATCTATCCCTTTGGCGCGCAGGTAATCATCTTGGATTCCTCGCGGGTCAATCCAAACGAAGGGGAGTTGATGTATGAAGAGCGGGCCGGCGTAGAGGAACCCGTGCCCGTAGAGTTCTCGCCACTGAAAAGTGTTTGTCCACGCGACGTAAGATTCCTTCGGCAACGGGTGAGTTGATGACCCCAAGCCGAGTGCGTAGAGAATCAGCGCCTCGTCATAGCCTTCCCAGCGGTGCGGGATAAAACCGCGCTCCGGCGTCCAACCGTGAGTTACGGTCAATTCACCGTTCTGCGCCCACTGCCAATCGGCGCGGGCGTAGAGCGCGTCGGCGAGGCGGCGTATCTCTCGTTCTTCTTTCGTCTCATCGTCGAAGTAGGTCGCCGCCGTCAAGACGCCCGCGAGCAGAAACGTTGAATCGATAGTGGAGACTTCGCAGTCATGGCGGCGGCGCCCCGTCTGCATGTCGAGGAAATGGTAGTAGAAACCTTTATAGCCGGTCGCGTCCGATTCTTCGCCCTGCGGGCTGTTCCAGAAAAAGTGCAGCGTTACGAGCGTGCGCTCAGCTGCTTCGCGGCGCGTCATCCAGCCGCGCTCGGCGGCGATGGTGTAAGAGGCAAGCGCCAATCCGACGGCGGTGATGCTGCACACGGCGTCCAACCGCGTGTTATCAGGCACCAACCCGTTCGCTGCATTCGTTTCATAGAGAAAGTAGCCGAATGTGTCGCGCTCGAGTTTATCAAAAGTCTCTTCGGTTATCATCGCTGTTTACCACGTAACATTTAAGCGAGCGCCACTTGATTTGATTCCGGCGTGTCATACTCCAATGTGATTGCGGCAACCCCGTGAGGTGGCACGTCAATGTCCAGATTTATCGTCATACTCTCCGCTTTGTACTGCCACGTGAACGGCTCCGTCACGAGGCTTGAGGCGGCTTGCAATCGCTCCACGTTCAAGTGACTTAAGTATTCCGGCTCGCCCATCGCCCGCCACAGACGAGCTGGATTGGCGTGATCTTCATCAATCCTCTCAATCGTGGCGAAGCGCGGCTCTGACCGGGCGGAGAGACTGACGCGCACATGTTCGGTTTGAATCGGCTGACGTGGTAAGGCGTGGTTGGTGAGCAGCACGGTAATCTTCTTTTCACCACGCACGATCCATGCATCTACTGTTTCGTGCGAGCCTTCAATCGGCAGTTGCTCAGTGCCGAGACGGTGGAGCAACTGGTAAGCACGATACATCGGCTTCGGGATGCCGTGAATGTTGAGCAGACCGAAGCCGCCGTGAAATGGCACCGAAGGAAAGTAAGTCTCCTCGAAGATGTCCGAAAACGTCCAGATGCTGTAGCCGTCAATCAAACCGTTCATCTCAAGATTAGTTTTGATGACGAACGGAGCGGCGTAAGGCTCGTCGTGCAAGTGGTCGCGCGGATTGGATGAAGCAGCCCACTCCGTATAGTAGATGGGCAGCCCGCGCGCGCGGCGGCGCACGTCGCGCGCCTGCTCGCGCAGCACGCTGCGTTTGCTCAGAGACAACTGCGTTTCAGTGTCGTCGCCTTCCTTGCCGAAAGCATCAGTCGGGTAGTGGTGCGTCGAAACGAAATCGGCGGGCAGATTGTTCTTCTCGCAAAACTCCAGAAACTCTTCGACCCATGCGTTCGCGGCAGTGGATGGTCCGCCGACGCGCAGACGGCTGTCCACGCCCTTGATCGCTTCGACGGTATGCCGATAAAGCTCGAAGTATTCATCTCGCGTGCCTGTCCAGAATGCTTGCAGGTTCGGCTCGTTCCACACTTCGAAGAACCACTGGCTAACTTCGTCGAGGCCGTAGCGATTAACCCAGTGTGCCGCGAGTTTGTGCATCAGCGCGCCCCACTCCTTGAAGTCCCTCGGCGGCGTGATGTTCCCGCGATAATGAAAAACCGTCTCGCCGCCACGCGCGAGCGCCGTCGGCATAAAACTCAATTCGACGAACGGCTTCATGTTGATTGAGAGTAGGTAATCCCAAATTTGATCGGCGTTGAAAAAGGAATAGAGCGGACGCTCGCTGTGCGTAATGAGCGTGCCCATATCGTCATTGAGCAGCCCGTGAAAGCGCACATACTGCACGCCCAATTCTCTGTGGCAGCGTTTTAATTGTTCCTGCCAATCGGCGCGCAGCGCCAGCAGAGCATGACCGCTGCCGATAGTGTGCGACCAGACGTGCGGCAGCGGCGTAGTCGCTTCCGCTAAGTTGCACTTGAATTCGATTCGCTTGCTCAGTTGTTTTTCTCCTCGTCGGCTTTGATCGAATAGACGGCGCTTTGCACGGCTTCGGAAAGCGTCGGGTGAATGTGGATGGCGTCGCGGATTGTGGCGACGGCCGCGCGCGCGGTCATCACGCCGATGATGGTGTGAATCAACTCCGCGCCTCCGGCGGCGAGCGCCGACGCGCCAAGAATGCGGTCAGTGTCGGCATCTATGACCACTTTGATAAAGCCGTCGGTGTCGCCGAGTTCGGCGGCTCTGCCGTTTTTCTTCATGTCGTACCGGCCAACTTTGATTCTCTTGCCGGAGCGCCGCGCTTCGCGTTCGGTCAGCCCGACGCGACCGAGTTCCGGATCAGTGAAAAAGGCATACGGCACGATTCGTTCGGTCGTGCGCGCGCCGTCCCCGGCGATTTGCGATTCCAGCACACGGTAATCGTCCCACGCCGTGTGCGTATACATCGGGCCGCCGCGAATGTCGCCG
>JBGTLM010000385.1:0-21756 GCA_041744135.1 Pyrinomonadaceae bacterium | reverse complement strand
GCGGCGCGCATCGCGGCGAAGGCCGTCTGCGGGACGGAGCCGGGCGCGATGTCGAAGCCGAGCAGGTCGCTCACGTCCACGCCTAGCGCGCCGACGGTGTTGAGCGTGCCGCTGTTCGGCGGGTTCTGCGTGGCGAGAATGTCGCGATTCGTGTCAATCGCATAGAGCGTCGTCGAGGCCGCCGCCGCGACGTTGTTGGTGTAGGCCGAGCCGGCGACGTTCGGGTTCTGCCCGGCGTTCGCGTCCGCCACGGCATAAGCGAGCGTGCCGTCGGTGGTGACGAGTCCGTTGTTCGGGTTGATCCGCAAATCCTGATCAGTGTCCGAGACGACTCGGAGGCGGTCAACCGCGGGGTTGAAGTCGAAGCCGAAGGACGTCCCGCTCAAAGCGACAAATGGGTCGGTCGTGTCTGCCGGGTCGGCGGCCAGAGTAGCTTGCAGCGTGGCCGCGCCCGTGGCGGGATTGATAACGTAGAGGCGACCGGTGCTGCCGAGCGCGAAGAGTTGGCCGGTCGCCGGTCGGAAGTCGATCCCTAAGACAGTCTCGCCCGCTTGCAATCCCGTCACGGCTGCCGAAGCTAGAATACTGCCGGGCGCGGAGCTATCAAACAGGATGAGTGTGCCGGTTTCGGTGACGGCGACGACAGGAACGGCACGCGCCTCGGCGACCCCGGCGAGAATGAAGGCCAAAGCTAAAAGAGGCGCAGCCCTAAGGGCGCAGCGAGAAGATTCTTCTTTCATGTGTCAGCATCCTTTAAAAGAATCGAACCGTTCGGAGCACCCGCCGGCTTGAACTCAACGTCGGGCGAGATGCACAGAGGCGAAAAGCAACACAACACCCTGTGAGTCCGATGCGAAGCGGCAGAATCATCGTACTGCCGTAAGGTCTTCCAATCTTCACAACCTTGTGGAGAATTTGTTACTACTTCCACTATACGGACGACGCATTGATTTGGATTTAGTGGAAACTGTCGTTCAACTCGCGATGCACACATCGCGGGGCAGCAGTCAGCGAGGCAACGGGCAGTAGCCCGAGCTTGAGGGAGGGCGTAGCTTCCGCTGCTACTGCTGACTGGTGTGCGGAGCGCTGACGCTGTACGAGGAGATGCACCTACAATAATAGCTGGTGGTGGTGATGGCGCAATCAGCGCCGCGCGTCAGCCCTGGTTGGCACCAACAAGACTTTGGGCGTGCTGCCATTGGGAACGATGAATCATTTCGCGAAAGACTTGCAAATCCCGCTTGAGCTTTCAAATGGCCTAGACAGTAGCGTCAGGGCTGGCGATCGATGTTGACTGTCCCTTATTACGAAGAAACTCTCAAAAATCTGACGCGAAACCGAACTTGTGTTGCCACGATTGCCCCACAGACAAATACTTTCATCGGAGACTTTGAATCAATTGACAAGACGCGCCGCCGCTACAAAACCAAACAGCAACTGTTGCAATTAGAAGCGGCGCTTGAAATGCTGTCTGAGGTTGCAGCAAAGGCAAAGGGTCAATGAGGCCGATTTCAACTCTGCGGCGATGTCTGACAAACTCACTCAAGCAGCGCCTCTTGAAATATCACGCGCGCTTTCAATCGCCGTCTTGTTGCTCCTCTTGCCCGTGCCAACGTGCGCGCAAGACAACGTCGTTCTTAGTGCTTACCGAAAGGCGCCGTGCCTTTTCAAGGTATTTATGTGCATCCTTGAACGGGTCTACAGGACCGTATGGCTATCGTACTCCATTTTAAAATACGACAGATAACCTTCAGTCATTTTGCCGTTACCTAACCAAAGACTCGTTACTCAAATTGTCTCTAACAAGTTGCTTCAACTCATCAATCGTCCGACATTCATTGATCGAATCCGCACCAATCAAAAGTTCCAGCTCTGCGCCTTGCTTTTTGAAAACGGCCGGCAATGACACGTCTGAGACGTGGTAACGACTCTTCAATTCGTCCGCATGCAAAAACTCCAATTCCATTTCAAGAGTCTCCAGGAACACTTTCCAGCCTCTGCGCATGCCGAAAGTCGAATGAGTTAGTGTGCAGAGATTGCATTGATACGTTTGCGGAGAAAACGCCTTATGAGCCAGGTCTGTCACGGCATTAAACAGACCGCTGTTGGCGTTGTAGGCAAAGATAAGAGCGGCCGTTGAGTGGTTGGTTTTCTCCATGGCAGTGGCGATGCGTAAGACGCTGCGAGAACAACTTGAGTTCTGATCATTTAGGCTTCAGCAAACGGCAAGGACATCGAAGTATACCTTTGGGGTCTTATGATTCACGCAGTTTCTCGCCCTCGCTTTTTTTCGGTTTGAGCGTGAGGTCCTTATTCAAATCGAGTTCTTCCTGAAGGGCAGGGGAGGAACCCGCGGGGGGATAGCCGACCCCGGTCTTGATCTCTCGCCACTTGGCTTTCAAGTCTTCCTTGAGGTGGCCGGGCGGCTCGTAGCCGTAAGCGCGATATTTTCCCGGCTCGACTTTTCCTTTCTTGCCGACAAAGGCGGCAAATTCCTCCGCCCAGTTGTCAAACTTCTCAAAGACATTGGTCTCAGTGGCCATGTGCTCGGCCTGATTGTCGCTGTACTTCTTGCCGTCGCCGAACTGGACATATCGCCAGAGCTTCTCCGGAACTTCAACACCACCGTAACGGCATTGCCAGACAAGTGGCGCGTAGGCGTCGCGGTTATCTTCGAACGGCTCCTTCTCAGGGTTGAAGTATCCTTTGTGCCGAAGAATTTTCGGTCGTCCCTGTTCGTCCAGTTCGTCGCCGCCGCCATCACCGTAGCAGAAGAAGCCCGCGGTACGACCTTCGAGGTGATTGAGGCTCAACTCCTGCCACTCGGGCGCGTGCTCCAATTTCTTCGCCAGTTCCGCGTCCTTGTGCTCGATCAACTCCTCGCGCGGGTTGCCGCCGTTCATGCACACCAGCCGGTCAAACATCAGTTTCAAGTTGCTCGTCGGTGCGTACCAGTTGATGGGACCGATGATGGCCCACGCATCCGCGAGGTCGAGCCGGGAGTACAGGTCGAGGTTCCACATCAGGTCAGGCTCCCAGTGGCTGTTCTTCTCATAACAGTTGCAGGGCCACACACAAAGAGCCATCGAGGTTGAAACGCAGGCGTTGCAGCTCTGGATGTGCTCGCGAGCGAAGACGTTCCCCAGGTCTTCGTAGTCAATCTCCCAGTCCTGCGGCAGACGCTCGGCCATGCGCAGCATAAGGGTGCGCGATTTCGAGTCTACGCCGGGACAGTTATATTGACGCCGGTCAGATCCCGAGAGAATCAGGACACGAAAAGGACGTTCGGACGTAGTCAGCTTGCCGTTCTCATCGTTTGGTTTCATTTCGTCTTTCTGGCTAGATCATCGTCTTCGGATTCTTTGGATTGTATATGTTAGATTAACTTATATGGAAGCTTGGTCTGATTTGCGGAAGGTATATCTTCATTCGCGGAAGCGATGCAAGATTGGGAGCATGGCGAGCGGGGATGGTTCAGTGAAGCAACGCAAGATGCCAACCTGGTTGAGTGGCTCAATGGTAATCGGAGCCTTCGGGTTGCTGTGGCTGCTGGAGCGTCACTACCCCCTGAGGAAAGAGAGCGAACCAAAGCTCAGGCGTAACGCGCGCAACCTGGCGGTAGCCGGTTTGGCAGCGGCCGCGCTGCAACTTATCGAACGTCCTCTCGTCGAACCGCTCACAACACTCGTTGAAAGACGTGGCTGGGGATTGCTCAAGGTCGTTCGGCTTCCAACCTGGTTGGAGGTGACCCTCGGCGTAGTCCTTATGGATTACACTCTGTACCTGTGGCATGTACTCATGCACCGCCTGCCTCTTCTGTGGCGCTTCCATATTGCGCATCACGTTGATCTTGACCTTGACGCTTCCACTGCGTTTCGTTTCCACTTCGGAGAGCTGGCCATCTCAGCCGGTTGGCGCGTCGGTCAGGTCGCGCTGATTGGCGTCTCGCCGCTTTCGCTTTCAGTCTGGCAGACCTTCTTGCTGCTCTCGGCTCTCTTTCACCACTCGAACGTGCGCCTCCCAGTTGAAGTCGAGCGCAAATTGAATCGCGTGTTTGTGACGCCACGCATGCACGGGATACACCATTCCATTGTGGAAGAGGAGACGAACGCAAACTGGTCGAGCGGACTGACCGTGTGGGACTGGTTACATGGCACGCTCCGGTTGAACGTGCCGCAAGATAGGATCACGATTGGTGTGCCTCCCTACCGCGAGCCAGAGGAAGTCGAACTCATCGAAGTTCTTAAGATGCCTTTCGGGCAACAGCGTCCAACGTGGCTTTTGCCGGAAAACGGAAAACCCGTAGGCATCAATCCGCTAGTCTCGGTCAATCAGCTATTGCCTTGATAAGTAAGAGGATGAACAAAGAGGCAGCAGAAACAGAGTGTCCGGCGCTTTCGATCATCATTCCGACGCTCAATGAAGCGCAGTCAATTAGAGCGACCGTAGAGGCACTGGCCCATGTGCGGGGCAATATCGAGGTAATCGTTGTTGACGGTGGGAGTGGTGACTTGACTACGGAGATCGCGCGCCAGAATGGGGCAAAAATAATCATGAGCGAACGCGGCCGAGGGCTTCAGATGCACAGCGGAGCGCGCGTTGCCCGCGGCGAAGTGCTCTTGTTTCTCCACGCTGATACCACTGCTCCACCCGACGCGGCCGAGCGGATCGCCGAAGCTCTCGCGGGCGATGCAGGGGTAGCTGGAGGAAACTTCGGAATTCGCTTTGACGGTAACGGCCGTGCGGCTCGGTTCCTAACATGGCTATACCCACAACTGGGAAAGCTCGGACTTTGCTATGGCGACTCCGGCATCTTCGTCCGGGCGTCCGCTTACCGACGAATCGGAGGGTTCAAGTCGTTTCCGATTTTCGAGGACTTGGATTTCGTGCGACGACTCAGGAGATGCGGGAGCATGGTTCATTTGCCGGTTGCGGTCGTCACTTCCTCGCGGCGTTTTGAGGGACAAAGTTTCGCGCTCACTTTTGCGCGGTGGTCCATCTTGCAAGGACTCTACTGGGCAGGCGTTCATCCGCGCGTCCTTAGTCAGCTTTACGCGCCAGTACGCGGTGCACGATCGAGAAACTGATGATCGTTATTTCAAGAAAGCTTTATGGAGAAAACTTGGCCCTCCGATCACAGGCACAGGTTTGCTTTCAGCAATCACCGGCGTGCGTGTTCAATCATCGAGAATAATGGAGCATAGATCATGGCATGGATCAAAGTGATTCAAGAAGATGCTGCCGGCGGCGAGTTGAAGCAGTTGTATGATCAACTGACGGAGCCCTGGGGTGGGGTGGATAATATTTTGAAAATCCACAGTTTGAACCCACCCTCCCTGCGCGCGCACTTCGAGTTCTATAAAACGCTAATGCGCGGCCAGTCAGGGCTCAGCCGCATCCAGCGAGAGATGATCGCGGTGGTAGTCTCCGATGCCAATCATTGCCACTATTGAGTGCGACATCACGGAGAGGATCTCCGTCACTTAACAAGAGACAGTGGGCTGTTTGAACAGCTAACCACCGATTTCCGCCGTGCTCAGATTAGCGAACCGGATTGTGCGATGCTGGAGTATGCGGTGAAGCTGACTCTTGAGCCATGGAACGTGGTGCAGGACGATATCCAAAAACTACGGAAGACCGGATGGCGGGATGCAGACATCCTCGACATCAACCAGATCAGTGGCTACTTCGCATTCGTCAACAGGCTGGCTGAGGGGCTGGGAGTCGAACTGGAAGCCTTCTGGAAGTCGTCATCGCCGGAGTAATAGCAACCGCTCCGCTTTGAAGGAGGTCTAGCATCATCTATGTCCTGCGTCATGTCCTGGGCCCCCGACGCTCATGCCATGAACGCGGAAGAGCGCTATCAACGCGCCGCCAATCCAAGGCGCGCGGTTCATCTGTTTTTTCCTTTTGTTCTTTATCCTTTTTCAATTTGTTGTTTTTGTTGCGAAGTCTGCCTCAAAACCCGTTGCTGCTCGCTAGCTTAATTTCGGACATTACTTATCGCCCTCGAAGATTCGGGTTTCCGGGTCTTCGCGTGAATTATCGCTTGTAATGGTTCACGGTCTAGATGACAAATATCCTTTTGTCTGCTTTTATTCCCGGTATCGGTTTGTTTGATTGACACCGACTCCCGCGAGGACCTGGGTTAGTGACTGGAATAAAATGAGCAGCAATTGGTATAGACTAGTCGGGCATTAAGAAAGACGGTCGTATGAAAACCACGCAGGCTTGATGTTCAGATACTCCCCAGAAGATACGCGGTCCGCGGACTGGGACTTAGAATCGGCAAAGGTGTCCACGTAGCAGAATTGCAGGTGAAGTATGAAGCCGCGATGATGAAGGTGTGGCTATTCAAGCTGTGTAATCATTCTTTTCATCCTTCCGCCTTTATACTTTCCTTTCAGGAGCAACCACCATGGGATATTACAAGGAGGAAGACCTTAATCGCTTCCCGGAAATCGGCAAGTACCGGCCGGAGCTCTTTGAGAAGTTCATGGCCTGGTATGAGGCATGTCAGGCCGACGGCGCACTTTCGCGGCGCGAGAAGGCACTCATCGGCTTCGCTGTCGCGCACGCGGTGCAATGCCCTTATTGCATAGACGCTTACTCCCAGGCCTGTCTTGAAGCCGGATCAAACATGGAACAAATGACGGAAGCGCTTCACATGGCTTCAGCCATTCGCGGCGGCGCAAGCCTCATCCATGGTCTTCAGGCGCATAACTCAGTCAATAAGGTATCAATGTAATGGTGCCAGCTTTGCCCTTTCTCAATCCTCAGATCGAGGTAACCAGGGCGCCCAACAGATTTGATGAGAAGTTAATGTCGCACAGCCTTGAACTGCGCGCTTCGAAAGTCGAGACCTTGCAAGTGAATGTTGGTAAGCTTTGCAATCAGGCTTGCAAGCATTGCCACGTGGACGCATCCCCTGCCCGCACCGAGATCATGACGCGTGAAACCGTTGAGCAGGTCATCGGCGCTTTGCGCCAATTTCGTTTTCCGACTTTAGACATCACGGGCGGCGCGCCTGAACTCAATCCTTCGTTCCGGCATCTAGTCTCGGAGGCGCGCGACCTCGGGACACACATAATTGTGCGGCACAATCTGACGGTCATGTTCGATCCGGGGCAAAGCAATTTGCCTGATTTCTTCCGCGAACATGAAGTGGAAGTAGTATCTTCACTACCTTACTTTCTCGAGCAGCAGACGGACGCGCAGCGGGGGCGGGGAGTTTTCCGTAAATCTATCGAAGCTCTGCTCAGGTTAAACGCCGTAGGTTACGGAGTTGACGGAAGTAGCCTGGTCTTAAATCTCGTCTACAATCCGGTGGGAGCGTTCCTGCCGCCGCCCCAGGCGTCCATTGAAGCGGATTTCAAGCGTGAGCTGCGGACGCGTTACGGCGTGTCGTTCAATCACCTCTACACAATCACGAACATGCCGATCAAGCGCTTCCTTGACTATCTGCGCCGCAGCGGAAACGAAGAGCGTTATATGCGCAAGCTCGTCGAGGCATTTAATCCACATGCGGTTGAAGGATTGATGTGTCGCACGCTCGTCAGCGTAGACTGGACCGGTCGACTATATGACTGCGACTTCAATCAAATGCTCGAACTCGGCGTTGCGCCGGAGTTGCCGCAATCAATCGCTGAGTTCGATCCGTTGAAATTCGCTTCCAGACGCGTCATGACGGGTGCGCACTGCTTTGGCTGCACCGCTGGGGCCGGATCGTCTTGCGGCGGCGCGGTCGTGAACTCATTATGACTGAGTTGCTTAGTCTCGACGGGCCGAGTTCAAAGTGAGACTCATTCAAGAGGAGAAGGATTGGAAAATGAAAATTCTAGTAGGCCTGCTTATTCTGGTTTTCGCTAATACCTCAGCGCCCTTTTCCAGAGCGTTGATCACCAGCCAAGGGCGCAAGGCGCCCGTTACCACAGGAGCGGAGGCGCCAGACTTCAGCCTCAATGATCAGCACGGGCGTCAAATCAAGTTGTCCGAATCGCGCGGAAAGAATCCGGTTGTACTTGTTTTTTATCGCGGTTATTGGTGACCGTTCTGCGCCCGGCAGTTGGCCGGTCTGCGATCCTTCCTGAAGAAAGATGAAAAGGTGAGTCTCTATGCGATCAGCGTTGATCCTCCCGAGACGGGTCGTGAGTTTGCAAAAAAGATAGCGTCGGATGGGAAGGGCGAGGTTGGCTTTTCGCTTTTGTCTGATCCCGAACATCGGACTATTGATGCTTACGGCCTGGTCGATCCCGCTTATCAAGGCCAGAAGATTTATGGCATTCCGTATGCGGCGGTTTACGTGATCGACAAGCAAGGCCGCGTCGTCTGGACCAAGATCGAATCAGACTACAAGCAACGTCCCACCAATAATGAAATCCGCGCGGCGCTTAGTGCATTGAAGTAAGCTGCGGGCAATCATCCAGATCGCCACACCTGCTTGAAAGGAGTCCCAGTGTCATCACCGAAATTCATCGCGGGTGCCGAACGGCCATGAGTATCACAGTGATCGGCCGCTGACTGCCGGATCAGGCCCTACAGGTTAGGCGAAGCCAAAGCTGCCAGTCGCGCTGGCCGCTGTAAACTATTGACTCTATTGGTAGCGGGGGGAGACTCGAACTCCCGACCTTGGGGTTATGAAGCGACCGTGGGATTACGCAGACCCTGCCATTTAGTGACATAACTCCCATGTTTATAATACCTTGCCGCCGCTACAGAACTGTCGATTTTGCTACGATTATCATCCTTTCACACCGATTTTCAAAAATTTCGGTGAGTCTAGCGTGACAAGATTCTGGAACTTGAAATATTACAAGCTTTGTAATACCCTCTCTTGCGGAGGTTCAAATGACAGGAGAGCAGCTAAGGGGAGGGCGGGAGCAAAAAGGCTGGACTCAGGAGGAGTCCGCTTCCAGGCTAGGCGTGTCTCAGCCTTACCTTTCTCTACTGGAGAAAGGTTTGCGCCGAGTGCCCGAGAAACTCGCTCGCAAGGCTGCGACTGCGTATGGCTTATCTGCTGCAACCTTGCCAGTTGACACAAATTGGGTGAACGTCCAACCGAAGAATGAAGACACTCTCGCTGCTGATCTAGCCTCTTTAGGGTACCCGGGATTTTCATATCTTAGATCAAGGCCTAAGAAGAATCCGGTGGAAGTTCTGCTTTCGGCCTTAAGTGCTAAGTCCTTGGATAGTCGTTTGACTGAAGCTCTGCCTTGGGTATTACTTAAGTATCCAGATCTGGACTGGCAGTCGTTAGTCAATATCGCCAAGGTCAGAGATCTGCAAAACAAGTTGGGTTTTGTGACGAGCGTAGCTCGTAGGGTCGCTGAAAAGCTAAAAAAGAACGACACGGCCAAACTTCTTCGCAAGCAGGAGCTGGTCCTGGAACGATCCCGACTATTCCTTGAAGACACCCTATGTCACGACTCTCTTACGCAAGCAGAAAAACGTTGGTTGGAAACTAACCGACCTGACGAGGCTAAGTATTGGAGGCTCCTGACAGATCTCTCACCGGAACATCTGAGCTATGCCCTCTAACTCCCTCACCGAGCCATGGAAGTCCTTCTTCTCTGAAATAGATGCTGCCCTAAGCGAAAAAGTAGAATTGCATTGCTTGGGCGGCTTTGTAATGACGATGCTCTTCCGACTAGACCGCCCGACTTCCGATGTCGATATCTTGCCGATAGCATCGAAAGCTGACATCGAGTCTCTTATGGGACTCGCCGGCGAAGGCTCTGCGCTTCACAAAAAGTATCGGGTCTACCTCCAAGTTGTCTGTGTGGCACCGGTGCCTGTTGATTATGAGGATAGGTTGACCGAGATGTTTCCGGGATCTTTCAAACACCTTCGCCTCCTTGCCCTCGATCCGTACGACTTGGCGCTCTCTAAACTTGAGCGCAACACACAACGTGACAGAGATGACGCAAAGCATCTCGCGCGAATAGTCGCTTTCGATCTCGACGTGCTGCAAGAGCGCTATCAGAAGGAACTGCGATCGGATCTCGGCAATCCTGAACGAGAAGATTTGACTTTGAAACTCTGGATTGAGGCAATTGAAGAAGAGCGGGGAATGGGACGAGAAGTTCGTCCGTGATTACCTCGAGTGATCCTTCAAATTGTCTCCGCTCCGATCAAGCGCTTGGAATGCATGCGATTCAGTACCGGTAACTAATTTCCCGTCACAATACCGTTACAAGCGGAACGACGCTCAGTCGACGGTTTCAGTTCCAATCTTTCAGAAGCTGCGCGAGTTCTCGCCGGAAACTCTTCGCCTGACTTGGATTGATGGAAGCTAAGTGGCTAATGCTCCCCTTCACGCTAACAACGAAGCAGGTTCTCGACCTGGCGCGCAAGGCAAAGATACTACGGGTCCAAGAGCTAGCCGAGAAGGGAATCCACCCTGAACATCTGCGGCGCCTCTATCAAAGAGGCCTGCTCATCCGAATTGGACGTGGTGTTTACATGCTTCCGAAAGCGAGCATCTCGGGTAATTTCTCACTCGCAGCGGTCGCCAAGAAGGTACCGCGGGGGATTGTGTGTCTACTCTCGGCGCTACGTTTCCACGACATTGGGACACAAAGCCCTTCCGAAGTCTGGATAGCCCTTGACCGAAAGGCCGCTCGTCCGCGAATTGATACCCCCAAGCTTCGCGTAATGCGATTTTCTGAGGCAGCTTTCTTTTCTGGTGTTGAGACCCATAGAATCGACGGCGTCACGGTTCGAGTGTATTGTCCGGCGAAGACCGTGGCGACTGTTTCAAGTATCGCAACAAGATAGGACTGGATGTTGCGATTGAAGCTCTACGGGAATGTCGTCGTAGCCGCAAGTGCAAGATAGATGATCTCTGGAAATTTGCGAAAGTCTGCCGGCTTGCAAACGTAATGCGGCCCTACCTGGAGACGATCGCATGACTCGGGCTCTAAGAAATTTCAGTGCTTGAGTTAAGAAGCGATTACCGCGATTTCGTCGATATCGCCGCGAAATGTTCAAGAGGTGAAGGTAAAGCCAGTTCGACCAGGATTAATAAACAGCACCAGTGTCAATCAAACTTCTCCCCGGACTCTACGAAAGCCTTGTTAACGAGTTTATCGAGGCTGGCGTAGCTGAGGCTGCGCGCGAAAACTTGCGTGCCGAACGTCGAGGTCTGGATGCTGGAGATAGCCATGACTACTTCGCCCAATATCTGGCGAGCCACATTCGCAAGGCGTTCTCATCCTTCCCATTGACCGATCGATTAGAGAAGCAGGTTGAACTAGCAAATAGGATACTGGTTTTGCTAGCTAATGATGCCCCTGCCAGTTTTGACCCGCAACAATCTAAAATCCTGCGCGCCGAATTGTTGATCGCACTTTCGCTGGCACAGATCCAACGAGCAGATACACCTCTTTCAACAAGCTGCCTGATGACCGGGACCAGACAGGATCCCAGTCTCGTATCTCAACTACGAAAGGAAATCGCAACCGCGGATTCGGTAGACATCCTTTGCTCGTTCATCAAGTGGAGCGGAGTTCGTATTCTCGAAAACTCATTCACCCAGTTAACAACCGACAACCCAATGCGCGTAATTACTACCTCCTACATGGGAGCGACTGATTTTAAAGCCGTAGAATTCCTCTCTGCCCTCACCAACACGAGCTTAAGAATTTCTTACGATACACAGCGCACGCGGCTGCATGCCAAGGCTTACATAATCCATCGTCGAACTGGTTTCGGCGTTGCGTACATTGGTTCAAGCAACCTATCACAAGCCGCTCTTACGGACGGCCTCGAATGGAATGTCAAAATCAGTCAGCACGAGTCTCCGCATCTCTGGGCAAAGGTATGTGCGACCTTTGAGACCTACTGGAACGACAGTGAGTTTGTTCTCTATACAGAAGACTCGAAGGATCGCCTAAGACAAGCTCTTCAAAACGAGCGCAGTGCGGCCGAAAGCGACACAGACCTATCATTCTTCGATGTCCGACCGTATCCCTTCCAACAGGAGATTCTCGACAGGTTAGACGCGGAACGGAAGCTTCACAGCAGATTTCGCAACCTCGTCGTGGCTGCTACGGGCACCGGTAAGACCGTTATCGCCGCATTCGACTATGCGCGGTTCAAAAAGGAACAGGAAGGTCATCCAGCCCGACTTCTCTTTGTCGCTCATCGTGAAGAAATTCTAAAACAGAGTCTCCGGACCTTTCAGACTGTGTTACGAGATCATAATTTCGGTGACCTGCTAGTAGGGAGAAGTGAACCAGAAAAGCTCGACCATTTGTTCGTCTCGATTCAAAGCTTCAACTCCAGAGAGTTGTGGAAACGAATTCCACAAGACTTCTTCGATTATGTTTGTGTCGATGAATTTCATCATGCTGCGGCCCTGAGTTATCACCGCTTGCTCGAATTCGTCACACCGAGAGTCTTGCTTGGCCTGACAGCGACGCCGGAACGTACGGACGAGATCGATGTGGTCGCCTTTTTCGATCACCACATCGCCGCGGAAATCCGGCTACCGGACGCTATCAATCGCAAACTGCTCTCGCCGTTTCAATACTTCGGCATAACTGACTCGGTAGACTTTAGCCAAATTCGTTGGCAGCGCGGCGGATATGACGTCGGCGAACTCGAAAATCTGGTAACAGGAAATGATGTTCGTGCACAACTTGTCATCAACAAGATCAGAGAAACATTGCTTAAAGTCAGCAGCGCTCGTGGCTTGGGATTCTGCGTGAGTATAAAACACGCAGAATACATGGCCTCGGTTTTTAATCGCGCCGGAATACCGGCCGTCGCGCTCTCGGCCAACTCACCAGGAGAGTTGCGGCAATCTGTGCAACGAAGATTGGTGAACCGCGAGATAAATTTTATCTTTGTTGTGGACCTGTATAACGAAGGTGTGGATATTCCGGAGATTGATACGATCCTGCTGTTACGCCCGACCGAAAGCTTGACCGTCTTTCTTCAACAGCTAGGGCGTGGCTTGAGACTTCACGAAGACAAGGAGTGTCTAGCTGTACTCGATTTCATTGGACAGGCTCACCAGAATTTCAGTTTCGAATCGAGATTTCGCGCTCTTCTCGGGCCAACTACGAAACGTGTGGACGAGGAAATCGAGCAAGGATTTCCGCATCTCCCCGCTGGCTGTGTTGTGGCGCTCGAGCGCATCGCGACTAACTACATCTTGGACAACATTCGCCAGGCGACAACTCACAATCGGCGACGATTGATACGCAGAATCGCAAGTTACAACGATGAAACCGGGCGCGAAATTTCTCTTGCCGCTTTTCTGGAATATCACCGGCTTAGTCTAGATGACGTGTATCGCCGCGGTACGTGGTCGCGTTTGCTGGTTGAAGCCCGTCTCAAACCAAACTTTGCCGAACCGGACGAAGACCGAATCGGGAAGGGACTGCGCCGGGTCACCCACATAAACTCCGCTCGGCAGTTGGAAGTCTTGCTTAAGCAGCTGTCATCATCTGCCACTACATCGTTTTCCGAGCCAGAGAATGAAGAGGTTCGTCGGTTCTTACTAATGCTCCATTTTTCTCTTTGAGGGCGGAAAGATTTACCCGCCACGCTAGCAGCAGGCATGGAGCGATTGCGAGCTAATCCGACCTTGCTTGAAGAATTGCGCAAGCTGCTAACCCTTAAGGTGGAACTGCTGGATGAGGTTCCGATTGAGCCAGCACTGCCGTTCCTCTGTCCCCTTCAAGTGCATGCTGAGTTCACTCGGGACGAAGTACTCGCGGGGCTCGGAATTTGGACCGAGGAGAGTCAGAGAGAGGTCCGCGAAGGCGTGTTTCACACTAATTCTCTGCCATTCGACATACTCTTTGTAACACTCAATAAGACCGTCCAAGAGTATTCGCCAACAACGATGTATGACGACTACGCGATCAGTGACTCACTCTTCCATTGGCAATCGCAAAGTATAACTCCGGACACCAGCCCAACCGGAAGGCGCTACATTAATCACGCGGAGCATTTCCATGCGATTCTGTTGTTCGTTAGGGAAGACAGTAGTCGTGATGGTCTCACGACGCCGTACACTTTTCTTGGCCCAGTAGACTACGTCAGCCATCAGGGGAGCAGGCCAATGAGTATCATCTGGCAGTTGCGCCACAAGCTGCCTGCGAAGTTGGTTCGCAACATCCGACGGTTGGCGAACGACTAAGTCTCACAAAACGGACAGCCTCACGTTGTCTAGTAGAGAAAGCTATGATCACTTCAGACCTGCAAATCCGCTACCAGCAAGCCTCGCTACTTGCTGCCGGACTCAGCCAGTCAACAGCAGACTCAACGACTAGGCTCAGCCTTGACGGCAATTCAAAGCATTTGCCTGTCATTGCGTTCCATGATGTTGTAGGCTGGCTGCGGTACGGGCAGCGCGATTGACTTTCTGTCGTTGTTACTGCGACAGCTTATGACAAAGTGCCGGGATGGTGCCGGCATCCTTAGCTGTTCCATGATCTCTAATGGATGGTCAACAGTTGTTCGAGATTGGCAATAAGCAGAATCGTGCTGTTCGTGCCGTTAAAGGCTCCAATGGAAACCTCACAGTCCTGTGAAGAAATTAAAACTAAGTTTGCGTCACTTACTAGTCGTCATGACGTAGCCTCTCTATTGGGCGTGTCCGACCAAGCCCTTCGCTATAATCTCTATGCAAGGGCGTAAAAGCATCTCAATACATTCACTTCAACCTTAGAAGAGAGTCTGGTGGGATTCGCCAAATCATTGCTCCGGATGGATTTCTCAAAACCATTCAGGGACGCTTACATAGAATTCTCCTATGTGTATACCAACCGAAAGAAGTAGTTCACGGATTTACTCTTGAAAAATGCATCGTGACAAACGCTGATTCCCACGATCAGCGGAGATGGGTGCTAAATATTGATATCGCCGATTTTTTCCCGACCATCAATTTCGGGAGAGTCCGGGGGATGCTGATGGCGTCTCCGTATAGTCGTCCGCCACCCGTTGCGACGGTTCTGGCAAACATTTGCTGCGTAGATAACCAACTACCACAAGGTGCGCCAACCTCTCCAATCATCGCGAACATGCTTTGCGCGCGACTAGATGCTCACCTGAGTCGGCTCTCTGGTGCCTATAGGTGCACTTATACGCGTTATGCGGACGATCTAACCTTCTCGACGGATCAGACTTTGTTCCACGTAGACTCGGGAAGGTCGGGCCGTGCGTGCTCCAAAAACCCTTGTCTAGCGAAAGTTATTGGAGGGTATAGGTTGGATTTCACTCTAGAGTTGTGCCACATCGGTTCAAGGTGAGGAGCAATTAGACGGGAACCTTAAGACGTCTTCAATGCCGAGGGAATGCTCCAAGCAGAGAAAACGGTAGCCAATCACTGAGACGGTTGCGAGCGCTGGCCGTTTATTTCATCACCAGTCGGGCCTCAAGTTCACCTTTTTGGCAGGCGTCATATCGCCGTTGCGCCTCGTGAATCCATAATTGGTCGCCGTCAGCGTCACGGTCATATCATGGCACTCAACCACAGAACCATTTGCGGTAGCCAATTGATCCTCCACTCAATCCAGGATGAGGCGCTCAATCCTCTCCATGGCAGATCTAACGTCAGCGTTGACCGGGCGCGGCGATTGGCAACAACGTGGAAAGCAAAGAACAAGTTGAAGAGGACCCCCCGCGCTCCGGTCCAACGCGTGGTTGAACGGCGACCTGTGGAACGGCGCTGATGCGCTTCACCATGTCCTACCCTCCCAAGGTCACGACTTGTCCGACACGAAGCTCACCAACCCTGACTACCGTGCCGTATACGCCGGCGCAATTCTCGTTCATACGAACAACAGTCTTCATCACTTCAGAATCTCGCTCGGCTGTGTCTGGGTCGAGATTAACCATGACACATCGCTCATCCCTCATAGTAACCCTGAGGGCGGCCCCGCTGTTCCCTTCTCCAAACATCAATGTTCGGCCCACCCAACTGTCTTCCGCAAACGGCTCGGCGGTATCTGTTTCGATCACAACGTTTGGTCGAAATCTGCGAAGGTCAACATCACGGCCTGATTCACGTGCGACCGAATGCACTGTGCCGAGGCTGATTACCGAAATACAGGCTTCGTCGAAGATGCCATGTTTGAGATTCATCAATTCAACATCACTGCCATACCGGCTCGAAATCTCCTCCCGTAATTCGTCGCTTAGGAGTTCGTACTCTTTCCCGTCCGGAGTACAAACGTGCGTTGGAAGTAGCTCGGCAGTGTTGCTATTGCGCCCGAATGGTTTATAGAGGAGCAACTCGGGTAGTTTGCTCGCGTTTAGCCATGGAAACCCACTTTTGTCAGTGAGTCGCCGAAAAGCTAACCTACGATCACCCTCAATGCCATGCCAGCTTAACCTTGCAACATCTAGTAATTCACCGGCCATTGACTTAACTGGGTAACGAAAGATGGCACTAATTCGTCCTAGTTCCATATGACTCCAGCAACTCTATACCGTGACAATGTAGACGCC
This sequence comes from Pyrinomonadaceae bacterium, assembly GCA_041744135.1. Taxonomy (GTDB): domain Bacteria; phylum Acidobacteriota; class Blastocatellia; order Pyrinomonadales; family Pyrinomonadaceae; genus PSRF01. The sequence continues at coordinate 5,292 of JBGTLM010000385.1, read as the reverse complement.
CAACTCCTCGATGAGTAGACACTGATGGCACTGGTGCAGTTTGGGCGGGTTGGGAAATACCAGTCAATTACAGAACCGAGGAGCGTAGCGACCGGGTTCAGTTACGCCGGCGTTAACCAACGATAGAATCTGGTTTTCTTGCGATGAATGGTATCGCACAAACCCGGTCGCTACCGCTCCTCGGTTCTGTAATTGAGTGGAAACGCCCTCGAATATCAAACTGCATCAGTACCCCGTGTCTTCGACGCGTAGCGGCGGTATGAATTTAGCCCAGCGTTTCAACGCCGGGATCAGTTTATAATCGTTCTCGTCGCGTTGCGACGATTGAATCGAACCGTTGTTTCAAGCGTCGCTACGCGACGCGGACACTTCGTTGAACTTTCCCGGCGTTGAAACGCCAGGCTAAATTCATCCTGACGCTACGCGTCAAAGACATTTGATCTAAGGTTCCTGAAGTTTATCAGACACCCCAGACGAAACTGGCCCACTACCCGATCTCGCGAAAACTTCTTTCAGCCCGAAATTGGGGACGGCGCGCACTTGATGAAAGGAGTTTGCCATGTCGAACCACACTTCCGGCGCCACTCGCGCCTGCCAATTAGCTCAATTAGGCTTACTGAATCCGTGTAATCTGCATAATCTGGTGGATTTTTACTGCCATCTAAAAATCTTCAGGGCAATAACAAAGCTGATAAGCAGCCACGCCAGCAATATCGATACGTGGATCCAGTTAGTCCAAAGCGGTGCCCCTTCGTTCATCACGGCTCGCAGGAGTGTGTTGAGTGCTGTCAGTGGCAACGCCTTGATGAACGGTTGAAAGACTTGCGGAAACCTCTCAGACGAGAAGAATGTGCCGGAAAGCAACCACATCGGAAGCATAATGAAGTTCATCAACCCCGACACTCCTTCAATTGTCGTCGGTCGAGCAGCTACCAGCAGGCCGATTCCTGAAAAAGTAAAGCCTCCCAGTAAGACGATTAAAGAAAGGCCCAGCCACGAACCCCGCACCGTAAAACCAAAGACGAGCCAGGCGAAGATGACAACCGCCGCGACTTCAAGGAATAAAAACACCAGGCGCGAAAGGATGAACGAAAGCAGATAATGCGAACGCCGCATCGGTGTCGCCGCAAAACGCTTCAGCAGTTTGCGCGAGCGGGCGATGACAACGGTAAATCCCAGTCCCCACAAGCCGCTCCCCATCAGGTTCATGCCAATCAAACCCGGAACCAGGAAGTCTACATATCGGGCGCCGGTTTCAGTGATTCTTTCTTCTCCGGCCGTGAAGACATCGGTTCTTCCTCGTGCACGCTGCAAAACGTCGTCCACTATGAGTCTGGCAGTACGGCTTTCCGGCCTGGTCGGATCAAAACGTAAGGAGTAAGAATCGTTACCGGGTTTTATGATTATCTCAACCTTCCCGCTTCGCAATGCCCGCGCTGCTTCGTCAGGAGCCAGTACGGATGAGCTGATGTGAGGAGACTTCGCGAGAACATTTGCGAGCTCGCTTACACTCGGGTTTGTAGCATCAGCCTCAATAGCCACAAATGTTTTATCGGGTGCTGTGTTGCGAAAAGCTATGCCGAGTGCGAAGGTCATTAACACCGGAAAGATGAAAACCCAGAAGACGGCCTCTCGCTCACGCAGAAACTCGCGCACTCGCATCGTGGTCAGCTCAATCAGAGGATGAAATGATTGGCTATTCAGTTGAGTGGTCTCTTTATGCATGTGCTTCGATCTAAAAACTTATCCACAGATTATGAATTAAGCTTAGTACTTTGTACTTTGTTGGCCGGACTGAGTTGTAGACCGACGAACAAAGTACAAAGTACAAAGTACTAAGTCTAAGTTCGTAATCTGCGAAGCAAACCGACAACTTCTTGGTTTCTTAGCAAGATCTTTCTGAACGGTTTCCGTCCCGTAGGGACCTAATGTTTATAGAGCGCGAGACCCCCAAAGACTCCCCTTCGCTTCAGCGGAGCGAAATGTACGCAGGTTTGCGTAACTAGCCGGGACATCGCGCTCCGCTGGAGCGCAGATCCTGGGATGAATAGCTGGAATCTATAAACATTTGGCTCCGCTGGAGCCGGGTCGACGTTTTGTTGCGGCTTTGCCGCGCTGCGTAATCTGTGGAGAGTTTTCACCCCTCCCGCAGCATTCTTCCAGTCAAACTCACAAAAACATCTTCCAGTGTCGCTTGATGCGTTGTTAGCGAGACGAGTTCCGACTGTTGCCGTTTTATTTCTTCAAGCAGTGCCGGCAACGCAACGCCCATCTCAGCAACGGTCAGCGAATAATCGTCTTCTCGTTTGTGCAAATGACTCACGGCCGGAAGACTCGTTAACGCATCGTTAGCAATCTCTTTTGTAACCCGGAATTCTATGATCTGATCCGCGCCCAGCGATTCAATCAGCTCGAGGGGCGTTCCCTGCGCGATGATTTTCCCGTGATCCATGATCGCCACGCGGTCGCATAGACGAGTCGCTTCTTCCATGTAGTGAGTGGTCAGGAGCACGGTCCCGCCACCCTCGCGAAATTTATCGACCACGTCCCAAAGCGACAGGCGGGCTTGAGGGTCAAGACCAGTGGTCGGCTCATCAAGAAACAGGAGGTCAGGATCACTGACTAATGCGCAGGCAACTGCAAGTCTCTGTTTTTGACCACCTGAGAGTTTGCCGACACGTGCGTTTCGTTTCTCTTCAAGTGCGACTGTTTGAATGACCTGGTCCACAGAGTGACCACGTTTATAGAAGCTGCGAAAAAGTCGCAACGTCTCAACAACGGTAACCTTCTCGGCGAGCTGGGTTTCCTGCAACTGCACGCCGATGCGTTCACGAAGTGTCCGCCCTTTATCTGAATAGCCACCAGAGTTCCACTGCTGGCCCAGCACCTCCACCGAGCCTTCGTCGGCGGATGTTAAGCCTTCGAGTATTTCCACTGTGGTTGTTTTGCCGGCGCCATTTGGACCAAGCAGACCAAAACACTCACCCGCAAAAACTTCCAGATCCAAACCGTTGACTGCAGTTACATCGGCAAACCGCTTCACCAGCCCAGCGCACCGCAAAGCGACTCGTTGGGTAGTGGGTGAAACTGGTCGCGCTGTTGATATTTGGGGCGATGATGTTTGACTCGTCATATACAGTTAACTTTTTGCTTGATCTTTGAGTTTCTCGATCTTGATCTTGTGACAACAATACATTAAGAAAGTCGAATTGCGTTCAAAGCGCGAGATGAGAACACCGACTTCTTCTGGACCAATTCTCCTACTAATCTATGGTTCAATCCTGTCTTTCCAGTAATTGGGGCGTCGCCGTTGATGCGCAACCGCGACCACGAGGATTGCGTCTTTCTCTGTCGAATAGATGAGGCTGAAGGGGAACGGTGCAGTAAAACTTGCCTCAGGCCTTGGCCTACCGCACGGCCTAATTCAGGATGTTCGGGGAGGGTGTCGACGACACGTTGCAAATCGTCAAGAAAGTCAGAACCCAAACCGGCTGACGCCGCCTCATAAAAAACCGATGCCTCGGTCATTTCCTCCTCGGCTGGAAGAAGAAACCGGTAACCAATCACTTGAGACGGTTGCGAACCCTGGCCATTACCTCATCGCCAGGCCGCGCCTCAATTTCACCTTTTTGGTAGGCGTCATATCGCCGTCGCGCCTCGTCAATCCATAATTGGTCGGCGTCAGCGTCGACGGTCATATCCAACTCCTCAATGAGTAGACGAGCGAGGGCCGCCTTCTCCTTTACGGTCAGGGCTCGCTTGCATCTCCAGGTCGTGGAAGTGTGAGTTCATGGGATGGATTATAAGTCAGAGCCTCGGTCAACTACCAGAGTTGAATTCAGGAAGATATTGCCAACTTAACTCACACGAAACAAAATCAGCTACCTATCGAGTTTCGCCGAAGTACAGCGTATGCCCTTGATCGTCTTTGATGACGAACTCTCTCGTTCCCCAGGTAGTCTCATGCACGTCCTTCACCAGGTGAACCCCATTTCTCTTCAACGCGTCTGCCGTAGCCGCGGCATTGTCCGTTTCAAGGTAGAGGTGGAAGTGGTCCCCCTTATCCACGAACTCGATAGAGGGGTCCTTCTCATCTACGAGTTTTAGGTGAAAGAGCTGGCCGCCCGCCCGAATACCTGCGTAAAAGTCCTGGTACTGGAACTCGAGCGTCAATCCCACTTTGGTGGTGTAAAAGCGTATTGATGCGGCTAGGTCCGTAGTCCGGAGCTGTGCAATTACGCTCGATATCTGCATCTTTCCTCCCACTGATTGCTAACGCCCGCGCTCAGCCGGGTGCGGCTTCGCACGTCGCCCGCAGCGCACTGTTGAGCGTGATCTGCCACATAAAGCACTCACGTACCGTGTTTCGACCGGCACTCATGACCGAGGACGACCGAAAAACAAAACATAGCCATCGCAGTCCTTGAGCTCGAACCCACGCAACCCGTCATGAGTGTCTTTGAGTGATTCCGAAAACTCGACATTGCGCGACGCAAATTCGGCCGCTAGCGCATCAGGATCAGGAACGTAAAGGTAAGCGTCCCAACGTGCCGCGGGCTCTCGCTTGTAGTTAGGGAGTGGATCTACACCGACGCCCTTGAGCATGATCATAGCGCCACCCCTGCATACGATGCCAAAGAATGGATCGTCAGCGGGCTCCTGAAAGGTGATCTCAAATCCAAGCTGGTCGCGATAAAATGAGAGTGCTGCTTCTGCGTCATGCACGATGAAGAAGGGTGAGATGCCTGAAATCTCTGGTCGTGTCATATGAATACCCTTAGCTTGCCTCAAAAGTCCTGCGGACGCGGTAATCAGTCAACGCACAGAACCGCTTGAGGTAGCCAGCGGATACTAAGTTCAATCAACGCGTCATAGATGGTTTTGTGCGTACAAATGGTCAATTGATTGTCGTTAACCATTAGTCTTGAGCTTAGCATCCGCTGGCTACCGCAAACGGTTCTGTGTGTTGCGCTGCTCCTCATTTCTTAAACCTTGTCGTTGGCAGCCCAAAGAGGCCTATGGGTCCAATGACTTTTGCGGCAAGCCGATCATTCTCGTTTAAGCATTCAATGCTACTACCAATCCTAAAAAGAGACTCAGGAAATGCGAGGAAGATTTCAAGCGATTATTAGCCTACGTGAATAACGCACCTTCCGTCGTTTGGTAGTGCTACGTTATTGTGTTGGTATAGGTAAGCCTGCCTGCACACAATAGCGGAGCACTACTCGTCGCTTGACCACCACCACGATCTGCGGTGATCTTGGGTGAGCATGAAGACATCCATGAAGACAT
>JBGTLM010000384.1:0-5962 GCA_041744135.1 Pyrinomonadaceae bacterium | reverse complement strand
TCGGGTCGGCATTGCGTCGGGGTGGGAGGTCCATTAGAGCGCGGGTGATGTCGTACCGATCATTGCGGAAATTGAGCGTACCGCTGGTTGCACTAATTCTTCCAGAAATTACCGGATCCTTAACCGGACCATTCAGCTGCAGGGAAACCGAACCGACCAGGTCAGCGAGATTATTTCTCACGATGAGAGCGTTACGGCCCTCCACACGCAAGTCGCTGAAGACGACGGCTCCGGTGAATTCTAGTTCGCCACCCTCCTCGATCGATTCTTCACGTCGGAAGTTGATTAGATCGGCGAGTTCGATATCTTCGGTGTATTCCGCGCGGCGCACGCTCACTACTCCGCTGAGAATTTGCTCGCGCGCTGATCCTCGGATCTCAAGATCGGTATCCACCGTGGAGCGGAAGTTTTCGGGGACTGGAACCGTAACATTCTCGCCGTGAAGGTTGATGAGAAACTCTGCCAAAGCGAAGCCCTCGAGGCGGGCGCCGCCGGACGCACTGATATGGCCTCCGCCCATCGTACCCGCGAGCGAATCGATCTGCGCCTGATTCGACGTGAATCTAATGATCGACTGAAGATTCGAAATCGTCCATCGCTCGTTACCGAGGAGAAGCGAGACCGAGCCTGAATTGACGGAAGCCGTGCCGTTTAGACGCGGGCTTTCATAGCTGCCGATGATACGAACCTCAACGTCGGCAATTCCCGAGGTAAACACATCGGGAGACAGACCGTTCAGCACGCGCAGATTGAGTTGGCCATCTGCCGAAAACGTCTGTCTGCCGCCTTCACCAATGGCCAAGACGCCACCCAAAACGATGTTCGTCCCGGGACCGGTTAACTGAGTTTTCTCGAAGAAAACTTCGGTCGGCGAAAAACGCACCAGGAGCGGAGCAGTTGCGGTGAGCTGCACGTCTTCAATCCTGAACGTGAGTTCGGAAAGATTGGCCGTACCTTGCAAGCCGGAGACTGAAAAACCATCCTCGTCTACCAGGGGACCGGACGCTTTAAGCGAGCCGGTTGCCCGACCGGTAATCTTGACCGCACTTTGCGGCAAGACGATTGAAAACAAGTTAGCCAGCTCGGCATTGTTAAAGGTGGTCTCGATGGTGGCCGGCAGCTTCTCATCAGCAAGGTTGACCTGGGCGGCGATCACCTGTGGAGTACCAAGCAACCCGCTTGTCAGCGTTACATTGAGTTGCTTGTTCTCGGTTCGGCCGGCAAGCGCAATAGTTCCGGCGGGTCGACCATTGATGGTTACGTTCTCACCCTGCCCGTCAAACGTGATCTGGAAGCCGGAAAAATCTCCGGCCGAAAAATTGCCGGACACGCGAGCATCGAAATCTGCCGTGCCCGTAAGTAAGGGGCCAATACCCTTGTTAGTAAAGGCCGCGAGCCTGCTGAGCTGCACTCCCTCGGCGCGACCTTGTAGATCGAAATCTTTCGTGGATGTGTTGTACCTGCCACTCGCAACGATATGGCCCGCGCCGAGCTTGGCCTCGACGTTTTCGATATTGACGTTGGAACCGCTGAAGGTGGCGCGGGCCACCAGGCTTTCCAAAGGCTCGCCTGCCAGGCGCCCCGCTCCGAAGCGTAACTCCGCACTCCCACTCATCGCGTCTGGGATTCCCGCGATTTGTATCTGGCCCGAAACGTCCGCCTGGGTATCGCCAAGTTGCTCGCGCCTCGCTTTGTCCAACGGAAGCGTGGCAATCAAAGTTCTGGCATTCACGCGGTCGAGTGTGGCTGCGACTGTTGTGTTGTTCACGCCTGTGAGCGGAGCGTTGAGGGTAAATTGAACGCCGCCGCCGTCTTTTTCCGTCAGGCGCCCATCCGTAACACGAAGCTCGGCCGGAGTCGTCACGATCGAGGCGGACAGTGAACCAAGATCATTTCCGTTAACCAGCAAAGAACCGAGAGACACGCGACCGTCGATGTCCGGTGAACTCAGCGCACCCTTTAGAGCGCCGTTGAACGACAGCTGGCCCGCAAGCTCAAGGCCATAGCTCCGCATCTGCTCCTCCACATCAGACAGTAGACCTGACGAAATCAGAACCGCTTGCAGCTCCGACGCATCAGAGGAATTAAGATCAACCTGGAGGTTGGAATCGCCTTCGAATGAGAACTGACCCGAAGCTTTCAGCTTTGTCGCCGCGGTTTGGAGATCAATACGTTGAATCTGAAACAAACCGCGATCCGCCAGAACTGCCAACTCCCCGGTGATCGGGATGCGCCCACTCTCGTTGCCGTCGGCTGACGCCGTCAATTGCGTGTTAAGTTTGCCGGAGGCTTGTTTGAAGTCGGTTCCCGGGAATGCCAGATCCACTCTTCCGCTGGCTCTACCTGCAAGTGGGACAGCACCGCCTGCGAAGGCCGTGAAAGGACCGGCTATGTCGACGCCGGTAAAGGTCGCCGCGACGCGGGAGGTGCCGCCGCGAGCAATCGCAATTCTCGCGCTCCCCGTTGCCTGGCCTTTAAAAACGTCCGCCTTGAAATCGTTGAGTTGGATCTCAGAGCTTGTAGCAACCAGCTTCGCCTGGATCTGGCCCAGATCCATTCGTCCCAGCACACCCCCACCAATGCTCAGATCGGCGCTCGCACGATAACGTCCCGAAGGCTCGACCACGAATACTGGTCGCGCCAGCCTCACATTCTCGGCCTGACCGTCCGCAAATTTAACCGTACCGGCGTTGATATCGGAGGTCGATCCCTCGATCCGCCCGCTGCGGATAGAAAGACGCACACCCGCGATATTCACACTTCCAATCTCGGCACCGGCGGCGCTTGTTGCTCCAACTTGCACTTCCTTAACTACAACAGACGTCACACCGCTTCTGCTCGCGATATCAACATTCCGGGCCGTAACGCCATTCACCTTCGCGCCCGATGCCACCACCGCTCCCGCTTTGACACTCGATACAGTTGCGGTCGTTACATCGTTCTGACTACGAACGCGCAGATCGGTTGCTGTGATCCCATTCACCCTGGCGCCTGATGAGCCAAGGCTGTTCGCGCGCAGCTGGCTGGAGGATGCCGTGAGCAGTCCATCGTTCAAGTCTGCCCGCGCATCAAGGAGAATCAGCCCGGCGATGTTTGTGCCGTAGGCCTTGGCGGCGGCGGCGCGAAGCTCACCCACCCAGCGAAAATCAGAGCCGGTACCCATCACCCCGCCGACGAGTTGCACTGTATTCAATTGAAAGTCGCCGGCGGTGAGGAGTTCTGCCACCGCCCGACCATTGACGTTGTAGCTCTGGCCCTGTCCTGAACCTTTGGCCGTTACATTCAAGCCTCTGAGCCGCACACCATCTGCCGCGAGGGCATCAGACTTAATCGTACCGTCAACTTTGTATTGGTCACCTTCGCCGGTTACTGTGCCAACAAAGTTTCCCACTCCGCGCAGGGCAGCGCCCGGTTGCAAAACCTCTGAAACCTGGGTGAGGTCAACGGTCGAAGTGATATTCATCTGATAGCGCAGCGCGCGCCAATCATCCATCGTGCCTTGCAAACGGGCCTCGGCTACCGGCGAGCGCAGCACAAGTTCATCCACTTCGACCCGTGTCTCGTTTGCCCGAGCGCGCGCCTGGATGTCTATGTTGTTAACCGCCCGGCCATCGTAAGTAAACGAGGAGTTAGAGAGCGAGAAGACAATCGGATGCAACTGCCTCTCGAGGGGCTCGTTTGGGTCTTTCGGCTCAATCGTCGCCTTCAGATTGCGCGCTTCACCGGAGATTTCGTGACGCTGATCTCCGTAATGGATGATGCCGCTTATGATCTCGATATGAGCAGCGGTGTACGACAAAAGAATACGGCGATTGATGTCGGGAGGCGGTATGCGAATGTTGCGGAAATTCGAGCGGCCCTGCTCATCAAAGGTCACCCAGGCTTCAAGGCCTTCTATCTTGATGTCCTCAAGCTCGATATTGCGGTTGAGACTGAGAGCGTAGAGATCCTTGACGTTGATCTCGACGAGCACCCGGTCGATTTCCCCCAGTTTGTCACCGGTCTCCGCGTCGTAGAGCTCGAGATTGAGCATCTCCACAGTTTTAGGCGGGAAGTTTGCGTGAAAGTCTTTGATCTCCGCTCGAACGCCATACTTTGCAAACGTGTCTTTGACCTGCCCGGCAACGTAGTTATCGACGTAGCCGAGCCGATAGACCAACATCACCAATATGATAAGCGCGATAACCCCGATGGAGGCAACGATGGTGGCAATCAAAGCGTTACGGCGGGTCAGGTAACGCCGGCGCCTGCCTTGCGGAGTAACTGGATGCGCACGGGCAGCGTCTCGTTCAGCGATTGCCTCGGCACGTGGCGGTAAAGGCTCGTCCGTCTCCGACTGCAGCGCAGCGGCAATCGCCTCCGTCTCAGGAGGCGAAGCTGAGGGATCCTCGTCTGAATGCTTGTCGCGGTCGTCTACACTCATAGCGCACGCAGCCGTGGATGCGGCCCGAAGGCAAGCTCAAATTCTAGAGGGAGAGCCGAAAGCTAAAACCGAGTCTATGGCGAACCAGAGCCTTCAAGCAAACTCATGGTCCATAACTCAAGATGACAGATGGCCCAGGCGCTCAAGTGCGTTGCTCACTTTCTTCCGCGGAGGGCCTTTTACTCTCCGCCAACGGCTCCTTGAAGAGCGCGGGTTCACCTAGAGGGACATTGCCGGCGACCTCGAGTTCAAAACCCTCGAGCGCCGCCACTTTGGGGGGATGATTCGTTAGCAATAGTATGCGACGCAGACCCAGATCGTGAAGGATTTGGGCTCCCACGCCGTAATCGCGATCCGTTCCATAGTTTGTTTCCAGACTGGCTTCCTGCTTGCTCAGACCACGTTCCTGCATAACGGCGTAGGTGCGCAACTGATTCACGAGATCAAGGCTGTGTTCGCGCTGGCGCAAGTAGAGCACGACTCCCTGGCCGACAGCAGAAATCTTCTCCAGCGCCGCATGAAGTTGAAATCCTGTGTCGTCGATGAGGGAACCAAACATGTCGCATGTCACGTTCTCAGTATGGACGCGCACTAACACCGGCTCCGAAGTGCCGACATTCCCCATCACCATGGCCAGGTGTACGTCACCATTAATCACGTTTTCATACGCAATGGCGCGAAACAGTCCGTAGGTGGTCGGCAAGTTAGTTTCCACGATGCGCCGAACTAAAGCCTCTTTACTAATTCGATACCTGACGAGATCCGCAACCGTGATCATCTTGAGACGGTGAAGAGCAGCGAACTCCCTGAGCTCCGGGAGGCGAGCCATGGTTCCATCTTCATTCATGATCTCGCAGATGACGCCGGCTGGATACAATCCGGCTAAGCGGGCGATATCGATGCTGGCTTCAGTCTGTCCGGGACGCACGAGCACGCCGCCCTTCTTGGCGCGTAGAGGGAAAATATGGCCCGGACGCGCCAGGTCAGAAGGCCTGGTCTGGGGATCAACGGCAGTGAGTATCGTGGTCGCACGATCGGAAGCCGAGATACCGGTAGAGACACCTTTGCGGCCATCAATCGAAACGGTAAAAGCCGTGCCCAGGAAGGAGGTATTGTCGGCAACCTGCGTAGTCAGATGAAGCTCGTCGCAGCGCTCCTCGGTGAGGGGCAAACAGATCAACCCGCGGGCATGCCGGGCCATAAAGTTGATGACCTCTGGAGTAACCTTCTCAGCCGCACAGACTAGGTCCCCTTCGTTCTCGCGATCCTCGTCATCGACAATGATAATCATTCGCCCGTCGCGGATGTCCGCTGCGGCGTTTTCAATGGAAGCAAAAGGCATGGTTGATATTTTCGATTTTGGATTTGCGATTCTGCCCCTAATTCGCGATAAACGCCTTTCCATGCAGCGCTGGGCAATCGGAAAATCAAAAATCAGATGTCGCAGCCATGTTACCTGAAAGCTTTGATTTTTTCGACCGTGCGGTCGGGCTGCTCGGGCAGGAGCCGAACAGCCCAAGCCAGAGCCGACTCAACGCA
>JBGTLM010000383.1:0-4691 GCA_041744135.1 Pyrinomonadaceae bacterium | reverse complement strand
TGAGCGCGGTCGCTTCGGAAAGACCGCCGGAAAAATCGCCGGCTTTCGTCGCGGCGGCGATGGCTTCAGGATACATTTTGTTCTCGATGTAAACTCGCGTCAAAACCAAGTGCGCGAGCCAAAAGTTCGGTTCGATCTCGAACGTCTTGTTAATTCTTTCAATCGCTTCTTCGCTGCGTCCGGCGTAGAACAGAAACTGGGCTTCAAGCGCGTTCGTGCTTAACCTCAGTGTGTCGAGTTCTCTGGCGCGTTGTCCTTCAGCGATGGCCTTTTCGTGCCGTCCGGTATTTGAAAACAAATGCGCGAAAGCTGAGTGAACGTCTCCGTTGTTCGGATTAAGCTGAAAGGCTCGATTGTAATGACGCTCAGCCGCTTCCCAATCCCAGTCATAGTAAAAAGCGATCAGTCCCAGAGCGATGTGGGCTTCGGCGAGGCTGTCGTCAATCTCTATCGCTTTTAACGCCGCCGCTTTCGCTTTCGGCATGGCTTCAGACGAAGGCACGTCGCTCGTGAGCGTCGGATTACGGTAAGCATTGACGAGTCTGGCGTAGGCGAGCGCGTACGCCGGGTCAATCTCAATCGCTTGTTGATAATACGAGATGGCCTTGTTAGTTTCCGGCAAAGTCAGTTTGGCGGCGTGGTAACGCCCTTTGAGATAAAGCTGATAGGCTTCGATGTTTTCCGTGTCATGCTTGGTCAAACGCAGCCGCTCTGGGCCGTCGAGTTGCGGAATCAACGCCGCCGCCACCCGTTCGGAGATTGAATCCTGCACGGCGAAGATGTCGGTAAAATTTTCGTCAAACTGTCCCGCCCATAATTGCTTACCGTCGCCGACGCTGACGAGCCGCGCCGAAATTCTGATCCGGTCGCCCCAAGTTTGAATGCTACCGTCCAACACCGAATCAACGCCGAGTTCGCGTCCGGCAGCCAGCGAGTCTTGTTCCAAACCGCCGTATCTGCGAACCGAAGTGATGGGACGCACGACGATCTTTTCGCTATTGCTGAGCCGGGCAATCAAAGTGTCGGCCATGCCGAGTTCCAACGCTTCATTTCGGTTTTCCGCCACCAGAGGCTTGAACGGCAAGACGGCGACAATTGTTACCGGCGCGACTGGAGCAGGCTGCGTTCGCGTGCGCCAAGAATAGAAGACAGCAATTCCTAACCCGACGATGATGATGCCCACAAGCAGGGCGAGCAGAACGCGCCGGTTCTGCTTGCCGGCGCGCTGATTCAAATGTGAAGCGGCTTCGCTGTTTGCTTCAACCGCCAGCTTCTCATCCGGCTTGAGTTGGCTACCTTCCGTCCCCTCCGGGTCGTCTCCGTTCGTGTCGGTCCTCACATCGGCGACGAAACGGTAGCCGCGTCCCGGCACGGTCATGATGTAGCGATGCTCGCCCCGGCTCTCTCCAAGCACGCGGCGCAAGGTATAGATGTTTTGGCTGAGGTTGTTCTCCTCCACCACGATGTCCGGCCAGATCGCCGCCATCAGCGCGTCCTTGTCGAGTATCGCTCCGCTGTGTTCCACCAAGTACAGCAATGTGTCGAAGACCTTCGGTGTGAGCGGCACGGATTCGCCGTCGCTCCGCAGCAGCAGACGCCGACCAACGTCGATGCGAAAGTCACCAAATTCGTAAATGTGGGTTTTCGGCTCGTTCACGCGACTTTGAAAAGTTTTCAGAAACTTTGAAGCGCATTCTAAAGACTTTTGAAGCGATTGGGGAAGAGTATCGCCGCCGAGCCGGAAGAACCCGGCCAAAACTTTCGGAAGAGGAGACAAACAAAATGACTATGAGAACTCTAAGAGCGATGTGCGGCGTGGCCTTGATGCTCATGCTCACGGCGACGCCAATGCGGGCCTCCACGCAGGAGGACGCACAGGAAACGGCGGACGGACAATTGCAAGAAGAGTTGGGCAAACATACTTCGGGAAACGGAAAGCTCGTCGGCGTGTGGGATGTACGGGTGACAAATCGTGATTGTCAAACCGGTGATCCTACCGCCACCCCGCCCTTGCGTGTTATGAACATGTTCAATCGCGGCGGCACGCTGTTGGAAACAGGGAGTGGCTTACCGACAAGGCGCGGGCCAGGTCTTGGCACGTGGCAATATCTCGGCGGGCGCAGCTACAGCTCCGTCTTCAGATTCTTCCGCTTCAACGCGGACGGCACTTTCGCCGGATCACGGAGAGTCGCACGCACCATCGAACTCAGCAAGGACGGGAACGAATTCTCTGCCACCGCTTCCTTTGAAGTCTTTGACGCCAACGACAACTTAATCCAAACCGGTTGCGCCACCGAAACAGCCACGCGCCTTGAATAGCAGGCGAGCAAGCGCGAGTTCGACGTATGAACGCGACGGACGGATGTTGCTCCCGTCTGCCGGACAGCAAAATTTATGCGACCTTCGTACGTCGAACTCGCGTTAGGCGCTGCCGACTGCCGAAGGCAATCTTGACTTGGCGGGTGAAAACAAACGCTTAGCTTGAAAGGAGAGTTAATCGATGAGACGCGCATTTGTAGCCTTCCCCCTGTTCCTGATCCTGTCAACATATGCAGTCGGCCAGACGACGAGCGGTCAAGCAAGACTCATGGGAAAGGTTGATGTGGAAGGGATCAGGAAGGTCTTAGCCGATTTCATAGAGGCGTGGAACAAGCATGACGCCAAATCCTTCTCGATGGCCTTCGCTGAGGACGCCGACTTCACGAACGTGCGCGGGAAGAGCGCGCATGTGCGGGCGGAAGTCGAGAAGTTTCACGCGCCGCGGTTCGCGACGAAGTTTAAAGACACGCACCTGAAAATAACGGAGACCAAGATCAGGTTTATCGAGCCTGACGTGGCGGCGGTTGACGCGTGGTGGGAGATGGCCGGAGCGAAGAACCGGGAGGGTCAAAACATCCCGCTGAGGAGGGGTCTGTTGAATTTCGTCATGACCACGGAGGACGATAAGTGGTTCATCACCGTCATGCACAACATGGACTTGCCCGCCGCACAGTAGCGAGGAACGTTGCTGCTGGAGTCGCAGTCGGCACACCGCACCTAAGCCTGACATTCAGCGGACGCGCGACTCAGCTTGAATCTCATCAATCAGCGCCCGTGCGCGTCGCTGATGCCGGACCTTAAAACTCCGCCAGCAAATCTCTTCACATTGGCGATATATCACACAACAGCAACATAACGCCAGGCATCACCCGCCGCGCACACAACGCGATTAGCTGCAAGCTCTCGATGACATTCTCGCTGATTCGCGGTCGGGTGCATGCTGCTGTTTTATGAAAGGGCGTCAAGAGAAAAAACACTCCTACTTGTTGAACGGTCCTTTCTTTGGCTGCCAGCCACACAACGTACCCGTAAGCTCTTCAACTCGCGCCGGGACATCTTCTCAACTTTAGCTTTAGCCACCACTCGCCGACGAATTAAGAGGTCCTTTGGAGCGACCCTTGATCTGACTTCCTTTGCCGACCATTGTTTTATCTGAGACTTCGACTCAACTCGAGCCAGCTCTGGCGCTTGCTGGCATGATATAACTCGCGTCCTCGCTGCTTGATCGCCTGGCTGTTGTAGAGCGCCTTGAGCCAGTTCTTCACCCGGGTGATGTCTTTGACCAGACATTCATAACAGCGCATCAGGTGTTTCAGTGTGCGGGTGCCATGCTCACCGTGGGAGACCGGCTTGAGCGCATTGAGTCGCAGCAGTTCGGCCAACTTCACCGCGTCGACTCGATCGCTGCGGCTGCCCTCTATCCGATTGTGCTTTGGGTTACACGCGACTACTCGCCTGACCAGTGGTTCGACGATGTCGTAGCGCCAGGCGACCTGGTTGCCTTCTTTCGAAAGTGTGATGGAGTTCTCCGCCCAGGTTCCGGAAGAAATCTCTGACCGCCTCGGTCGAAGTCTCGATCACCGTGCCAGTTATGAGTTTGCCGTCCGCATCGAGGACGGCAATGGCGATGCTTAGCTTGTGGACTCCAATCCGACGTAGTACTTTCGCATAGGGCTCTCCTTTATCAGTGGAAAACTTAGAGTCGGAACAACTCCAAGCTACCACTTGAGGGGCGCCCTTTCATATATCAGTTAGGTTGCGGGGCTCACCTGAGACCCGTCAGGATCGCTTCCATGGTCTCGGGCATCCAACTGCTGACTATGTAGCAGTAACGCCTCGACTGACCGACGGCGAGCGATGAGTTGACGAAGGTCGCGCCGTACCCGATGAGCGGCGGCGGGTGGTTCTTGTACGCATTCTTGCTCAACTCGTAAGCGAGCAAATCTTTCGCGTAGGCGGCCGCCTCAGCTTCGCCCTCGAACTCAAGGGCGATCACCTCCCCACGCGTGTAAAAGTCGACACAGCCCAGGCCGGTGCCACAAATCTGAAGCATATTATTAGCGCGCTGCAATGCCTCGGGCTGCTCCGCTTCGTCCGGGGACACGGCCCCGACATCTTCCAGCCGCGGGTTGTACTTGTAAGCTGAGACCCGCAGGGGCCGGTGCGCGCTCCTCACGCTATTCAGCGCGTGCGGCTGGAACTTAGCGTACTCGCTCTCCAGCTTATCCAATTTGATCTCGCGCGAGATGAGTTCGATGTCTCGCGCGGGCTCGACGAAGTAGGGGATGTCGTACGACCCTTTCGCCAACTTAACCGTCCGGGGAAGAGGCGCTCCGGTTCGGCCGGGCGCGCCATCCCCGCAGGCGATGAGT
>JBGTLM010000382.1:0-3210 GCA_041744135.1 Pyrinomonadaceae bacterium | reverse complement strand
AAAGCGGCTGGTATCAATGGTACTCAATGCCTACGCCGGCGCTGCTGACCATTCAATCCGGCATTAGTCAGATCCGATACGCAACGCTGAAAGGGATCATGGCGGCCAAAAAGAAAGAGATTAAGGAAGTGACACCACCTGTTGAGATTGTCGGCCGCCCGTCGCATCAGCGAATCGAGAGAGTTTATTTTCCGCAGAAGTCGAAGCAGACGCAATTCCTCGGCAATGGCGACGCAAAGGCGGGAGCGGTCGCCCTCGCTGAGAAGCTGCATACAGAGGCCCGCATCTTTTGAGAAACGGTTCCATAAAATGAGCAGTGGCATCCTGGTGTTCATAGAACACCGCAATGGCGTACTAAACAAGACTTCGCTCGAGGCAGTAGCCGCGGCACAGGGTCTTGGGTCTCAACTACAGCAGACAATCAGCGCGGTTGTTCTGGGCTCCGATGCGACTTTGCTGGCCCAGGAAATTGCGTCCTATGATCTGGCGAAGGTTCTTTACGCCAGCAACGCCAAGCTTTCGGAATACACTCCCGACGGCTATGCCGACGCGATGGAACGCGTGGTGCGACAACTGGCTCCCGCCCTGGTCATCATGTCGCATACGTACCTGGTGCGTGATTTCGCCCCGAAGCTCGCAGCTCGCTTTAGCAAATCGTTAATTAGCGATTGCATCAGGGCGAAGGTAGCAGACGGTTCAATCACATTTACGCGTCGCATCTTTCTGGGCAAGCTTGATGCCGATGTGCTCTCAGACGGGGAGGCGCCAGTTTTTGCGACCTTCCAGTCCGGGTCTTATCGAGCCGACCAGGCCCGGAAGGGAAGTGGCGCAGCCATTGAAACGCAGGAAGTTGAAGTCGGTGAGATCCGCATGACACCGGAAGCTCCGTTCCAGGAAGTGAAACAGGCGGTCGATCTATCAAAGGCGGAGATCATCGTGGCCATCGGTCGAGGCATCAAGAGCAAAGAGAACATCGCGCTCGCTGAGAAACTTGCTGAAGCGCTTGGCGGTGATATCGCCGCCTCGCGTCCCATCTGCGATGCCGAATGGCTGCCCATTGATCGGCAGATTGGCTCTTCCGGTCAGACCGTGGCGCCAAAGCTCTACATCGCCCTCGGAATCTCCGGCGCCATTCAGCACCTCGTGGGCATGAAAAACGCTGGTACGATCGCCGCTATTAACAAAGATCCCGAAGCGCCAATCTTTGACATTGCAGACTACGGAATTGTGGGCGATCTATTTGAAGCGGTCCCCGTCCTAACTGAAGAGATTAAGAAGATCAAAGGAAGCTAACCTGCCTACCCGGTAGTGGGTCAGTGTGATGTCCGCTAAGCTTGAGCTTGTGGTTCCCGCGCGACAAACTGAAGGAACCTCTGATCAAGTCGGTGATCGGCTTCAGTTAACTTCGTGTTATGAGGTCAGTACCACCTCGCGGTAGAGACTGTGTGAAAACTCAATACGCGGCCCTCTGAATTTAACACAAGCAGTGAAGGTGAAAGAAAAGTTAAAGCGATAGATCTGAAGATGAATCCCAGCCACAGCGAAGAAAAGAAGTAGTAGGATGGCGACACTATTTTGAGTCTGAAACGAGGAGCCGAATGGGATGGGGTACATCAGAGGAAGTGAGCGGGGGCAGCACATTCTCTTTCCGAGCACTCTGGACGAATACATAGGCGAGGCGAATCCAGTACGAGTGATCGCCGCGTTTATCGGGGCGATGGATTTTGCGGAGCTGGGATTTGTGCGCGGGGAAGCAGCGGAGACGGGACGGCCCGGATACGATCCGCGACTGCTGCTGGGGTTATACATTTGGGGACACCTGAATAGGGTGCGCTCCTCACGCAAACTGGAAAAGGAGTGTGAGCGGAATCTGGAGGCCATGTGGTTGCTGGAGAATTTGCGGCCGGACTTCAAGACGATCGCGGACTTTCGCAAAGATAATGGAGAGCCGATCAAGCAAACGGTAGTGAAGTTTCGGCTGTGGTGCCTGAGGGAAGGATTGTATGGGCGGGAAATGGTGGCAGTGGATGGCAGCAAGTTCAAAGCGGTGAACAACAGTGAGCGGAACTTCACCCGGAAGAAGTTGGCGAAAGTGATCAAGCGGGAGCAGGCGCGGGTGGCGGAATATCTGCAGGCAATTGAAGCCGCGGATCAGGAAGAAGCCCGGGAACCACCGCCACCGCCGCCGTTGAACGGCGAGCAGTTACGCGAGAAGTTGAAGAAACTAAAAGAACGGCTGGCGCAGCACGAGCAGTTAGAGCAGACACTGAAAAAGAGTGGAGCGAGTCAGGTATCGTTGACTGATGCCGAGGCCAGACTGATGAAAACGAGCAAGGGGAGCGATGTCTGCTACAACGTGCAGACGGTGGTGGACAGCAAGCATAAGTTGATTGCGGCTTATGAAGTAACCAACGAGGGCAACGATCTGGGCCAACTGGCGAAGATGAGCAAGCAAGGTCAGGAAGCGCTCGGCGTGAAGGAAGTGACCGTCCTGGCAGATGGGGGTTACTTTGATGGCAACACCATCAAGGAGTGCGACGAAGCCGGCCTCACTACCTATCTCCCCCTGCCGCACTCGCAGAAGGCCGCGAGACGCGGGCTGTTTGCTATTGAGCAGTTCACTTATGACGAGCCGCGCGACTGCTATGTTTGTCCCCAAGGTGAATCGTTGACCTTTCGCACCAAGGAGCAGGCCCGCAATAAGGAGTATCGGATCTATCGCACCCACGCTTGTGAGCTGTGTCCGCTACGCGCCCAATGCACTACGAGTCAGAAAGGTCGAAAGCTGCGGCGTTGGGTGGAGCAGGCGGTGCTCGAGCGCCTGAAGGAGCGCATCCGCGGCCAGCCAGAGTTGTTGAAAGAACGGAAGAAACTCGCCGAGCATCCCTTCGGCACGATCAAGCGGACGATGGACCAAGGTTACTTCCTGATGAGGGGTAAAAAGAAAGTAACCACCGAAATCAGCTTAACGGTATTGGGTTATAACCTGAAGCGAGTAATCAACATCATGGGAGTCGAAAAGATGATCACATCAATGCAGGCGGCGACCACTTAGCCTGATTAAGCAGAGCCGGCAAACAAACAGCGCGGAGTTCCCCGCCGCATGCAAATTCGACTACCTGACTAAATGGCGCGCTGAAAAATATTTAGAACGCCTGCCTTTTATTAGTGGTGTTGAGTTTTCACACAGTCTCGGTAGCGGGTGGGTCC
>JBGTLM010000381.1:0-17856 GCA_041744135.1 Pyrinomonadaceae bacterium | reverse complement strand
GTTCAACATCGAAGGGCATCAACAATGCAGGATTTTGAGAAACTTGGTGTGTTCTATCTCGGCCGCCCTTACGACTTGAAGAACAAGAAGCCGAAAGAAGGCTTGCTGCTCTACGATTCAAAGGACCTCGTCACGCACGCCGTCTGCGTGGGCATGACTGGCAGCGGCAAGACTGGGCTCTGTATTTCATTACTGGAAGAAGCGGCCATCGACGGTGTTCCCTCGATAGTCATCGACCCCAAAGGCGATCTCGCCAATCTGCTTCTGACTTTTCCCGATCTAAGGGCGGAAGATTTCGCCCCCTGGGTTAATGAAGAAGACGCCGAAAAGAAGGAACTATCAACTGCTGAATATGCTGCCCAGCAGGCCGAGTTCTGGAAGAAAGGACTAGCTGCCTGGGGCCAGGATGGCGCCCGTATAAAGCGCTTCAAAGAATCGGTAGACCTGCGCGTGTATACACCGGGCAGCAATGCCGGGATCCAAGTCTCAATTCTGAAGTCGTTCGCTGCTCCGCCATCCTCGATCCGGGACGACAACGAGATGATGAGCGAGCGAGTGAACACGACGGTGACCAGCCTGCTCGGTCTCCTGGGGATTGATGCGGATCCGCTCAGAAGCCGAGAGCACATCCTGCTCTCAAACATACTCAACAATGTCTGGATGGCTGGAAACGATCTGGACATCGCGGCTCTGATTCAGCAAATTCAAACGCCGCCGATGACCAGGGTGGGCGTGATGGATCTCGATTCGTTCTTTCCTTCCAAGGATCGATTCGAGTTAGCTATGACTCTCAACAACCTGCTGGCAGCTCCGGCTTTCGCTAGTTGGATGGAAGGCGAACCGCTCGACCTACAGCGGATCCTGCACTCGCCCGACGGAAAACCAAGGATCTCAATCTTTTCCATCGCTCACTTGAACGATGCCGAGCGCATGTTCTTTGTTTCGCTATTGCTCAATCAAACTCTCGGTTGGATGAGAACACAATCAGGCACTACCAGCCTGCGGGCCATACTCTACATGGACGAGATCTTCGGCTACTTTCCGCCCGTCGCAAATCCGCCCTCCAAGCTGCCACTGCTTACCCTGCTAAAACAAGGACGTGCATTTGGCCTGGGCGTAGTGCTCGCCACTCAAAATCCGGTCGATCTGGACTATAAGGGGCTCTCGAATACAGGCACATGGTTCATTGGGCGACTACAAACCGAGCGCGACAAGGCCCGGGTCCTGGAAGGACTTGAAGGTGTGGCCGCCGGCACCGGTTTGAAGTTTGATCGTCAGGAGATGGAACAAACACTAGCCGGACTCGCGAGTAGGATCTTCGTGCTGAACAATGTTCACGAAGACGGTCCAGAGATTTTCGAAAGCCGTTGGGCAATGTCGTACTTGCGAGGCCCCATGACACGCAAGCAGATCAAGATTCTGATGGATCCCTTGAAAGCAAAAACGACGTCGACGCCGTCCGCGCAAGCCGCGAGTATAGAGACAAGTGCGGCAGCGGCTCCCTCGTTTGGTGCTTCGTCGAGCCCCTTACCAAGCACCAGAATCGGTGTTGAGCAAAACCCCGGCGCCCGCCGGCCGGTATTGCCGCCGGAAGTCTCTCAATACTTCATTCCAATTCGAAGTTCAGGCGCGGGCGGAGCCGCACTGGTTTATTATCCTGTCGTGCTTTCCTCCGCTACAGTGCGCTTCAGCAACAAGCAGATCGATATGACGGAGGAGCTGACGGCGTTGGCTCCGATCACCAACGACGTGATGCCCGTGGAATGGGACCAGGCGACGATCGTCAACCTGCCCATTTCGGATCTCGAGCAGTCGACGCGAGAGAACGCTCAATTCGCGGAATTACCAGCGCCAGCGGGAAAAGCAAAAAGCTATGATTCGTGGCGAAAGGACTTCGCCAGTTGGCTCTATCGCAATCAGAAGCTCGAGTTATTCACTAGCCCGCGCCTGAAAGCGATCTCGAACCCTCACGAGTCAGAGCGCGATTTCCGCGTTAGACTGCAACAGGTCGCCCGCGAACAGCGCGACTCAACGGTTGAGCGGCTAAGGCAAAAATATGTTCCGAAGATCGCCGCGCTCGAAGAAAAGCGGCGTCGCGCGGAGCAAGCTGTAGAACGCGAAGCCGAACAAGCCAAAGACCAGAAGATGCAGACGGCGATTTCTTTTGGCTCGACATTGCTTTCATCGTTCCTGGGACGCAAGTCGCTCGGCCTGACAACACTCGGGCGGGCCACCACCGCCGCGCGCGGCGTCGGACGTTCGATGAAAGAGGCCCAGGACGTGAGCCGGGCACAGGAAACTGTTGCCGCAGTCAATCAGCAATTGGCTGACCTTGACTCTCTGTTTAAAGCCGAAACCGAGGCTATTGAGAAGTCATTCGATCCGCAAACTGAATCGCTGGAAACAATCACCTTGAAACCAACCAAAGCAAACATCGCCGTTAGGCTGGCAAGTCTCGCCTGGGCTCCTTACTGGCACGACTCGGAGGGACAAGCTACGCCAGCGTGGCTGTGATTAAGTCTTAAATCCAACCTTGCCTTGAACCGTTCAACTCATTACGCTGAAAGCGTAATTCGTATCTCGAACAATTACCCACGTCACCGTATCGTTGACTAGAGCAGCTGCCTGACAATTAATTGATCATTTTCCGGCCACCATCTAGCATCCACTCTAAATTCACTTGTAGAGGCAAATTATGGAAATCGCTCTTAAGTATGGCCTGGCAATCACGCTCGTGGTTGTTCTCTGGGTTCTCGTCACCCATTTTCTGTTTCCGCTTGCGCCAGAGTCTAAAGCCAACATCCTGGCGCCGATCTTTTTCAACCTCGCGGCGATCGTGGCCCTCTACCTGGGCATCAAGGCAAGTGCTGCGAGAGATGAGTTGAATTTCAAGCAGGGAATAAAAACAGGAATGGCTATCTCGCTGGTGTATGGCATCTCTTCCTGCGTCTTCTTCTTCATTGTATTTCTTTTCGTTGGCCCAAGGCTGATGGAGAATGAACTCATGGCCCAGGACTATCCAATGTGGCAGGCAGCGCTGGCAGCTTTTGCCGGAATGTTTTTTGGGGCACTTATCCTTGGGCTGGTCTACTCGACGCTAATCTCTTTCATGCTGGTGAGGGCAAGAAGTGGGTGATTACTCTGGATGAATGGATGGCCTCACAGTTAGCACCACCCCGCGGTACTGACCCTTATGAGTCCGCTGCATGAGTGATGAGTAGCCAGGACTTACCCGCTGGGCGAGGTGTACTGACCTTCTCCTTCGGTGGTTACTGAGATTCATTCTCAGGGAACAAGCACCACTTTGCCGATATTCTTTCGTGATTCGATGTAGCTGTGGGCCTCACCGGCCTGCTCGAATGGAAATGCGCGATCTACATGAGGACGAATCCAGCCTTCTTGCACCCCCTCCATTAAGGCCTGCACCCACTCGACAACTTTCTCAGGCTCGTGCCACATGTGACCCAGGTTCAAACCAAAGACGCCGCGGTTTTTGTTCAGCAATCCGATCGGATGAAATCTGGGCATCTGCACGGCTGCCTTAAGTAATTTGAATTTACCCTTCAGCCCATTGGCAGACGCTGAGGAGACGCCAAACATTCCCAACCGGCCAGTATGTCTAAGCGCCCGGTAGCTCTTTTTCCAATGAGATCCGCCAATCGGATCGATAACCAGCTCTACGCCACGGTCGCTCGTTAGCTTCTTCAGTACCGGAAGCCAATCCTGAGTGCGGTAGTCGATCGGGTGATCCAATCCTCGTTTGCGCAGGAAGTCGTGTTTCGACGGACTGGCTGTGCCATAAGTAACGGCGCCGATATGTTGCGCGATGTCTAGTGCGGCCAGACCTACCCCGCCGCCGGCGTTATGAATCAGGACTGCCTCGCCTTTTCGCAAACCGCCCATGGCCACCAGGAGCGCGTAGGCCGTGAGATAGTTGACCGGAATGGCAGCGGCCTGTTCAAACGTCAGTGAGTCTGGCTTTTCAAACAACTACCTTTCCTGGACGACCACTCTTTCCGACTGTCCACCGAAACGTGTCATCGCCACCACTGACAGGCCAACCAGATCCGGATCGACGCCTTCGCCAACCTCTTCGACGAGGCCGGCAACTTCATAGCCCATGACGCACGGCTTCTTTGGTCCGTCAGGATAAAGTCCTTGTCGCGCGAGTATGTCGGCAAAATTGATACCCGCTGCGCGCACACCAACGACCACCTCACCTGCACCCGGATGCGGATTAGATTTCTCCTCGACTCGCAGGACTTCAACGCCACCGGTTTTCGTTGTGACTACCTGTCGCATCGCGCGCGCCTCAAATAGTTAACATCCCAAAGGCAGTATTTTTGCTTCAAGTTTATGCGAGATTCGCTTCCTTACTGCGATGACTTACGAGCCAGAATCGCGGTCTCTAAAAAATATTGACCCGCGAGACAAGAATATCTCGCGGGTGTTTTAACTCTACTACTTCGTGACGCTCTGATTAACCCGCGCTCTTGGCTGACGTGTCAGTCGTAGTAGTCTTATTCGGCTGCGGCGTAATACGCAGATACGGCTTTGGCGCTTTCCATCCGCCCGGAAATTTCTCCTTCGCTGCCTCGTCCGAAAGTGAAGGCACTATGATTACGTCCTCGCCGTTCTTCCAATTGACGGGCGTCGCCACGCTGTACTGCGCCGTCAGCTGAAGTGAATCAATGACGCGCAGGATCTCTTCGAAGTTACGACCCGTGCTTGCGGGATAGGTGATCATGAGTTTGACCTTTTTGTCAGGGCCAATGACAAAAACCGAACGCACGGTGAAGACATCGCTGACCTCCGGATGGATCATGTCGTAGAGCTCGGAGATCTTGTGTTCCGGGTCTGCGATGATCGGAAAGTTAAGAGCTGTGCCTTGCGTCTCTTTGATATCTTCGGCCCACTTGCTGTGCGAGTCTGTCTTATCGACACTCAGACCGATGACCTTAACGCCGCGGCTATCGAATTCAGGTTTGCACTTGGCCACATAGCCAAGCTCGGTCGTGCAGACCGGAGTGAAGTCCTTCGGGTGAGAGAAAAGCACTGCCCAGCTATTGCCAATCCACTCGTGAAAGCGAATCGGTCCGTCGGTGGTATCCGCGGTGAAATCGGGTGCAATGTCGCCTAAACGTAATGCCATAGTGAATCTCCTTTCATTTTGAGGGGAATTACCCAGTCCTGGCAGACTTCGTCAGCGAGGTGGTTATTGATAGTTGTTGGGAATCCGAAGTGTTTTTACATCGGAACGTCCGGACAAGTCAATCATGGGTATCATTGGTAACTCGATAGAGCAGCCCAGCCCTTATCCTACCGAGGTAGCATTAGACACGACCCACGAATGACCCGAACAAGATTTTCGTGTGGTTAGTGTGATTTCGTGGATCTTCGGTCGTCATCGTCCGACGGTGGGTTCGGACCAGGAGTTGTTGATGTAGCTGGTCAAACTCGAACGTAGACAATACTACCTCGTGAGCACCTGCACGCTGCCCAGACCCTCATCCCTATTTTCATGATCTCAGCACGGTGAATCAGAACTGAACGCCGGCTACTCTCTGATTTGTCCCAGATGCAATCACTCAGGGGTCAACCAGGCGAGGCATTATCATCATCGCCACAGAAAAAGGGCCCGAAATCCTCTCAGAGATTCTTTCGTCTCGCTCTCGGATTCTGACTTGGTAGGCCAGGTGACGGCACATATCTTGCTAGTTCTTCCCCATCCTTATAAAAATCCTGAATTTGCACTCGACGTCCCTTAAGTCTAGACAGATGTCGGGCACGTATCTTGCCAGATATCCAACACTGTTTGGTGATTAAGTCCCGTACCCTGGCTTTAATCGCTCAAGCACGTCTGAGTTTCGCTATTTTTCCCGGCTGGCGAGCAACTATGTCTGAAGGTTACAGCGCCGCTAGATCGAATGCTTCAAACGCGACGGAGTATGGTCCGGAGCTCTACCGAGAAATCTTCAACTACTCCAATGAGCCTATCGCAATTATCAGCCCAGACGGCCGCTATCTAGAACAAAACACCGCACATCGGACCCTTCTTGGGTATTCGGATGAGGAACTCCTGGGTCAGACCCCGGCCCTATTTATGGGTCGAGAAGGTTTTGAAACCATCGTTAACGAACTGGCGCAGAATGGGGTCTTTCGCGGCGAAATACTAAGCCTAACAAAAACAAGTGGGATCAGGCGCATTGAAGTTTCTGCCTTCACAACCAAAGACGGTTCGGGAGATCCGATATGCTACGTAGCTATTCAACGGGACGTCACTGACAGAAAGCGAGATGAGGAAGGACTGCGCCGTAGTGAAGCGGAGCTGACGGATTTCTTTGAAAACTCAGCTATAGGTTTGCACTGGGTAGGTTCCGACGGGACGGTGCTGCGCGTCAACCAGGCGGAACTCGAGCTGCTTGGTTACTTGCGAGAAGAGTATGTCGGTCGCAACATCGCGGACTTTCATGTCGATCAGGAGGCCATAGAAGACATTCTCAGTAGGCTTCAGGCTGGAGAGGTATTAAGTGACTATAGCGCTCGCCTTCGGTGTAAGGACGGCTCGATAAAACACGTGCGCATTAATTCGAGTGTATTCCGCGAGCAGGGAAGGTTTGTGCACACCCGCTGCTTTACTCGCGACATTACAAATCGTAGGCAGACGCGGCGCCGGCTGGCACTGCAGTATGAAGTCACCCGCTTACTCTCGGAGTCGACTGACTTTATTGAAAGCGCTCGCAGAATTTTACAGGTAACGTGCAAGGAACTGGAATGGGATGCCGGCGGCTTTTGGACCGTAGATCACAAAGCGCAACTATTGCGTTGCGTCGATTTCTACGCGGCGACGCCAAACGCGATCAATGAATTTGAGCGACGCACCCGCAAGATTACGTTCAACCGAGGAGAGGGTCTACCCGGCCGCATCTGGGAGAGTGGCGCGCCAGACCGGAGCGATTACTTTGCCGAAGACCAGAACCTTCCTCGGTCGGCACTAGCCCGACAGGAAGGTATCAATAGTGCGTTTGGCTTCCCCATCCTTCTCGGCGATGAAGTATTGGGTGTGCTTGAATTTCTTAGCAAGGAAATCCGTGAGCCCGACGATGAACTGTTACAGTTGGCTGCGAGTATCGGGGGACAAATTGGGCAGTTTACGAAACGTAAACGGGCCGAGGACGAACGCGCCGAGCTTCTTGAGCGCGAACGGGCCGCCCGAGCCGACGCTGAAAGGGCCAATCGTCTCAAGGACGAGTTTCTCGCTACTCTCTCGCATGAGCTACGCACTCCTTTAAATGCAGTGATTGGCTGGTCGCGAGTGGTGAAATCGGGAAAGCTCGACGACAACAGCGCCATGCATGCTCTCGAGGTGATTGAGCGCAATGCCTGGTCGCAGAAACAGATTATCGAGGACATCCTCGACGTATCGCGAGTGATCACCGGCAAACTGCAATTGAATCTCGGCCCAGTTGATGTGGTCGCGGTGGTGGATGCGGCTCTTGACGCCGTACGGCCGGCGCTCGAAGCAAAGGCTATCAACATTGAGACCATTATCGATGCCGGACTGCGGATCGTATCAGGCGACGCCGATCGCCTGCAGCAAGTCGTATGGAACCTGCTTTCAAACGCCGCGAGGTTTACACCCACCGAGGGAAAAGTGGAAGTTCGCTTAAGCCATGATAATGCTCACGTGCAGATTCAAGTCAGCGATAGCGGTCCGGGGATCGATCCGGCTTTTCTGCCTCACGTCTTTGAGCGATTCCGCCAAGCCGATGGGACCACCACCAGGACTCACGGTGGCCTGGGCTTAGGTTTGGCGATCGTTAAGCATCTGGTCGAGCTTCACGGGGGCATCATCACAGCCGAGAACCGCGCTGACGGTCCGGGCGCAACCTTCACTTTGAAACTTCGTGTACCCAGCGGGGAACTAAGACCGGAAGTTTTGGCCGGGGCCATAAGCGCCTTTACAGACTCTGAACCGGAGTTGCCGAGTCTTGAGAATCTTCGCATCCTCGTCGTCGATGACGAAACGGACACTCTGGATCTCGTCGCCATGGATCTCACTCAGCATGGCGCCACCGTTACTGGAGTCACCAGCGCCGCGGAGGCGCTCACCGCCCTCGAGCTATCGGAGTTCGATTTGTTGATCAGCGATATTGCCATGCCGGATACCGACGGCTATGCCTTGATTCGGCAAGTGCGCAGAGGAGAATCAGGCCGGGAGAAGAGTCTGCCGGCCGTCGCTCTGACGGCTTACACCAGAGTACAAGACCGTATGCGAGCGATCATGGCCGGATACAACACGCACGTTGCCAAACCAGTAGACGCTTATGAGCTGGTAACGGTGGTTGCGAGTTTGACCGGCCGTTCGGGGAAGATCTAACAGCAGGAAGCTTTACGTGAGTAGTGGCTTATATTTCGCGGCCATCGAGATTGCAGCACTACGGAACGAGAATTGGAGCCTCCGGTTAAGGTGCGACTGAAGCGGAGTGGAAAAATGCTGAGGCTGTGTAGCGGACGGGACCCGGGCGCTACCGCTCATCGGTTTCGCCTGCTTCACCGCCGCCTCTAGACATGAAAACTGCCCTACGATAAACAGACTTCTCTTTCCCTGTTAAGATAGTCAATATGCTGAAACGTTGTGCCTGGCCCAGGACTGATCTGGCAATCGCTTATCATGATCGGGAGTGGGGCGTACCGCTCCATGAAGATCGCAGACTCTTTGAATTTCTCATTCTGGAGGGCGCCCAGGCCGGCCTCAGCTGGGAGACTGTCCTGCAGAAACGGGATAACTATCGTACGGCGTTTGATGACTTTGATCCCGCGAAAGTCGCAAGGTACAACCCACGTAAGGTGGAACAACTCTTGGGTGATGCCGGAATCATCCGCAACCGTCTAAAGATTGCGTCAGCGATTCAGAACGCCCAGGCGTTTATTGCTGTGCAGCGAGAGCTGGGCAGTTTTGACGAGTACCTCTGGCGCTTTGTCGAGAACCGGTCGTTAAGGCGAAAACGCGGAGCGCCTGTTCCTGCGCGTACAGCTCTGTCTGACGCGCTGAGCAAAGACCTCACGAAACGCGGCTTTAAGTTTGTTGGCTCAACGATCTGCTACGCTTTCATGCAAGCTGTTGGTCTGGTCAATGACCACGATTCTAGTTGCTTTCGCTACAAAGAAATAGTCAATCGAGGGGGGAGTGAGGGTTGAATCCCTGGCGGGGACTGGGCGCGCTTCCCAGAGAGGTCTGGTTTCTCTGTCTTGCTATACTCGTTAATCGCGCGGGCACCATGGCACTGCCCTTTCTGACACTATATCTCACCATAGATCGGCGCTTCTCGGTGGGCGATGCTGGTCTGACACTCACAGTTTATGGAATTGGATCAATCCTCGTGGCGCCCATGGCAGGACGTTTATCAGATCGTTTGGGCGGCCTGCGTATCATGAAACTCTCGTTATTGCTAAGCGGGATGCTCCTCTTTGTCTTCCCTTTCGGCAATCAGCTGACCAGCATTCTTATGATTACAGCTGTCTGGGCTATTGCCAGTGAAGCCTTTCGTCCTCCCAGCATGTCCCTCATTGGAGATCTCGCCGGACCTGCGCAACGCAAGGCAGCTTTCGCGCTTAGCCGTCTGGCAATAAATCTCGGTATGAGCATCGGCCCTGTCGTTGGAGGCTTCCTGGCGATGTACTCCTTCAAGTTACTGTTTTACGTCGATGGTGCGACCACACTGCTCGCCGCGCTGCTGTTGACGGTGCTGCCCTGGCGACCCAAGAAAGAGGCTGAGAACCCCGTTAACCAGGGCGATCGTGATTCACGCATCAACGAACCCGTGAGCCGCGTAGAGTCGAGAGTGCGCTACTGGAGCGTCCTAAGAAACCGGCGCTTCATCTATTTTCTCCTGGCTATGATTCCGATCGAAATGGTTTTTTTTCAACAGCTGGCTGCAATGCCTTTGTTTCTGGTGCGCGACCTCCATTTCACGGAGGCTGGCTACGGAATGCTTTTCGCCGTAAACACCCTGATAATTATCCTAATCGAAGTACCGCTGAACATGGCTATGTCGAAATGGTCGCATCGGCACGCTTTGACGCTGGGTGCGTTTCTTATCGGCGCCGGTTTCGGTGCGCTGGTATTTGTTGACGGTGTTTTCGGCGTGGTGGCAACTGTGGTGATATGGACATTTGGTGAGATGATTGCCCTCCCGGCCAGTGCCGCTTATGTTTCGGATATTGCGCCGCCCGCGCAATCCGGCGCTTACATGGGCCTCTATACGATGGGCTTTAGTTTGGCGTTTGCTATCGGCCCCTGGTTGGGCACGCAAACTATGGAAACATTCGGCCCTTCGGCAGTCTGGCTAGGAACTTTCGCTTGCGGTTGCACAACGGCCATCATGATGTGGTGTTTGCGTTCGGGAGAAACGGGTGACCAGGAGGCGGCGCAGATTGCTTAGTGAGAGCTTTAAGCATTGTAGACTCACTGAAGCCGGCATAACGTCGTCACGAATTTTAATGCCACCACAGACGATTCGGAGCTATCATGACTTTCGGTTTGTTCATTCGGGGACTCGGACAGAACATTTGAGTTGCGTCTCAGGGTCCAATACTTCTTTGCAATAGGTGTTGGTCTCATAAGGACTTTTACATGATTAGATTTTTGCTGCTTGGGTTTCTCTCTCTTACCGGTTTGGGCGCCCTCGCATGTGGGGGCTACACGGATACTCTAGTGGAGAGCCCTCGCCGCGTTGACGAGCGGGTCGCGGTTTCAACATTGCGTTCAATCGGACAGGCGCAAACGGCGTACAGTCTCACTAACTCTGGCGATTATGGAAGCTTCGAGCAGTTAGTTGCAGGGGGTCATCTGGATGCGCGCTTCAATTCGACCAAACCGAAGTTTTATGGTTATTTTCTGACATTGAATGTTGCTAACCGATCCTCGGGAGCTGTTCAGAGTTCCTATCACAGCAATGCAGACCCTGACCCAGCAGTGAATCCAGCGGGCCGGCACTTTTACCTTGGCTCGGATTCTCCGGAACTTCGTGTGAACCCAACGAAGCCCGCAACTGCAAATGATGAAGCTTTTCAACCATAGTCTGCAATACAACCTCTACCTTGAAAGGGGCTTACAGGATTCAGCCGTGAAAAAACTTCTACGCCTTGTTCTCGTAGCGATCCTTCTCGCTATGAGCAGTGCCTGTTATGGCGTCGCAGCGCAGCAGAGCAAGGTCAGAGATTACCGGATCGCAAATGAACACCGCATACTTGAAGAGTTTGTGACCTTGCTTTCGATCCCGAACGTCGCGAGTGATCACGTTAACATCCGGAGAAATGCCGCACTAATCATAGAAATGATGAAGCGACGCGGACTGGAGCCGCGGCTCTTGGAAGCCGCCAATTCAACTGTTCCGCCGGCCATTTATGGCGAATGGAAAGTTCCCGGCGCTTCCAGGACCATCATTCTCTACGCGCATTACGACGGACAACCAACCGATCCTAAACAATGGACCGGCACACTGCCGTGGCAACCCACGCTCCGTTCAGCCCCACTGGAAGCCGGCGGTATTATTCTGTCGATGCCGATCTCAGGTGAGAAAATCGATCCCGAATGGCGTTTGTATGCTCGCTCCGCGTCTGATGACAAAGCGGGGGTGATGGCTATTCTGACGGCGGTCGACGCGCTGAAAGCCCAAGGGATTGCGCCCACTTCAAACATCAAGTTTTTCTTTGAAGGCGAAGAGGAAGCTGGTTCTTCACATCTCGGCGACATCATTCGTGGCCATCAGAAACTGCTGGAGGCAGACGCCTGGCTCATCTGCGACGGCCCCGTGCATCAGTCGGGGTTGAAGCAGGTAGTCTTTGGCGTGCGCGGCGATACGAACGTCGATGTCACCGTTTACGGCGCCAGGCGGCCACTTCACAGCGGCCACTATGGAAACTGGTCTCCAAATCCCGGGTTAACCCTGGCGAAACTGCTCAGCTCAATGAAAGATGAGGCAGGACGTGTGACCATTGCCGGGTGGTATGACGACGTTGCGCCACTGGGCCAAACGGAACGGCGCGCTATTGCGGAGGCACCGCAATATGATAACGAACTCAAAATTCAGCTTGGGCTGGGGCGAACAGAAAATGCTGGTAAGAGTTTGCTCGAATTGATCAACGAACCTTCGCTCAATATTAACGGGATGAGTAGCGGAGATGTCGGTACGCTCGCTCGCAACGTAATTCCTACCACGGCCAGCGCGGTTCTGGATCTTCGTCTCGTAAAAGGAAACGATTATGGACGGCAGGTCGAGCGTTTGCTCGCTCACATCCGCAAGCAGGGATTCCATGTCATCGACCATGACCCGACGGAGCAGGAGCGGCTCACAAAACCCTTGATCGCAAAAGTTGTTCACCGCGATGGAGGCTACAACGCAGAGCGGACACGCATGGACTTGCCGGTAGCGCTGTCCGTTATCGCCGCGGTGCAGGCCACTTCGGCAAAACCTATTGTGAAGCTGCCCACCTCAGGAGGCAGTCTGCCCCTCGCGATCATTACCGATAACCTCAGCACAGTTACGATCACAATACCCATTGCCAATTACGACAACAACCAGCACGCCGAGAACGAAAACATCAGGTTGCAAAATTTGTGGGACGGGATTGAAACCATGGCCGCTCTCATGACCATGCCTTCCGCGAAGTAGCCAGAGCCGCAACCCGGTCGGCAGGAGGCAGGAGCAAGACATTTTTCATTCTCATTTGGGATTCGCGAATAGTTGAACTTCTTGTTCGTGTCCGTTCGTGTCCGTTCGTGTGATTTCGTGGATCGTTCTCATCTCTCGGCCAAGCAAACGATCCATGAAGCACCACGACGAGGTCAGAAAAGTGACCATGAAAATGTCAAATGGGAAATGCCTGCCTCCCCGCCGCCTGCCTTCTGCCATCTGCCTCACGCCAGGAAACCCTTTCCTAAACAAACTAATGACTCCGGCGCAATCTTGTGTGAAGATAGGCAAAACTTGAAATGGAGGCTTACATTTTGAAGAGAACCCTTCCGCAGTTACTTTTATTAGTCCTTTTAGTGTTGGCAATAATTACCGCGGCCCAGGCGCAAACCACTCAGACGCTGGCTGTGAACGGTGCGAGCACTGATTCAACTAGTGCCCTTAGTCAAACGGTACCCGCTGCTCTGGCAGCTTTGCCTGAAGCAGACACGCTCATTTTCATCAACTCGCGTCGCATCTTAAATGAAGCAGCGCCGCGGCTGATGCCGGAAAAAGATCTGGCGGACTTGCGTAAGACTTTCGCCGATATGAAACAGTTCGCCGGAGTGGATCCATCGAATGTGGACTACCTTGTGATCGCGGTCAGGTTCAGGAAACCGACCGCAGAGCTGACTTTCATGCCGCCGGAATTCCTGGCGGTGGCCAGTGGTGATTTCAGTTCCGACTCACTGATGGTGCTGGCCAGGATGGCCTCAGAAGGAAAGTTGCGCGATGAGAAGTATGGAACGAAGACCCTCGGGCTGATGACCATAGACCCGATCGCCAAGGAAGCGGAGAAGAATCCCATACTCAAATCATTTTCAGAAGTCGCAATAGTTCCACTCAATGCCACCACCATCGCCGTAGGCTCAACCGCCTATTTGAAAGGAGCAATCGACGCCGAAGAAGGCAACAAACGCATTAGTTCGGAGAGCCTCAATTCCCTCCTGCGCGATCCAAGTGCCCTGATTAGTATCGCCGGGTCGCCGTTAACATCGTTCAGTAAGACTTTTGGCCTGCTCGGTACAGAAGCTAATGCCAGAGCGCCGCGTTGTGATTCGAAATTTGGCGACTTTTATGCCGCCTTAACCATGGATGCTTCCAACTTTATGTTGCGCGGCGCCCTGAACGCTGATAATTCGGACACAGCAAAGATAATTAACAGTCTGATTAATGGTCTGCTGCGACAGGCCACGTCATCAGTGCTTGACCCGGCAGCACAGTCTCTGTTCAAAGCACTGTCCATTACTCCCCAGGAGAATGAAATAGTGGTGCGAGCCGACGTCCCCCAACAAATGGTGCTCGATATAATCAAGGAGCAGATGAAACCAAAGAAGAAGGCAGAGGATTCATCGGTGGCGCCGGCAACGAAAGAGCCAACCACCAGGAAGCGCCCCTCAAGGCGACGCAGTAGGAGAAGCAGTTAGAGAAGAACGAGCCGCGGTTGAACGCCGATCATGGCTAAAATAGTTGAATTAGGTCTAGCTTTAGCTTGCTGCTCGCAGTCACACATTTCAACTTCGCGTCATCCGGGTTAATCCTTGGTTAAGATGTATAGGTTTGGCTTGCTTGGCAACCTACGCTTTTCAAGACCCGCATCATATGCGGACTAAGACATGAACACGCTCGCATCGGCACCAGGTGGCCGAGTCGCAAGGAGATTTCAAATGCACAAGTCCACCAGAGTCATGGGCGTAGCGGTAGCTTTGGCACTGGTATCTCTTGCCCTGACCCTGCAATCATTCGGCCAGGGTGGGCCGGGCGAACCAGGCCAGCAGAATCAGTCTACAAACAAATCCGGAAAGCCTCCGGCCGCGACACAACCAGCTCCTCAGGCCACACCGGATTTTTCCAAGAGCACTTGGGACCTTCCCGCGGATGCGGATAAGACGAAGAACCCTGTCGAGGCCACGGAATCATCTATTGCCCAAGGGAAGGAGCTCTTCATGACCAGGAAGGGCAATTGCATTTTCTGCCATGGAGAGACGGGATCTGGAAACAAAGAAAACTTGGCCCGACTAAGACGGGTCCCTGCCGATCTTTCAGATCACGGAAGAATGCCCAAGCTCCCAGACGGCGAAATATTTTGGAAAATTACCAAAGGTATCCTGGGATCATGCCAAGCCGCGAGAAGCTGACAGAGGAAGAGCGCTGGCACCTCGTGAACTTTGTCCGCACTCTGGCTAAGGAAAAAACCAAAGCGTAAGTTGTCGCCGTCCGATCTCTCCTCGCTCGTTCGCATCGTTGGAGAGTTAAAGCAGAATGAGCCGCTGATTCGCGCGGGGACGGGGATCTGAAAAAGGCAATTGCGAAGCAACAAGTCAAAGCTCGACCTCACTTAAGCCCTATTTGGTCAAGATCTGATCCGCGTTCATCCGCGCAAACCGCGGCCAAGATATGAATAAGATTTGCCCAGCCATTACTTGAAAAACAGCTCGACGTATTCTCGCAGCTCGGCAATAGACGCTTCTGAAATAAGGGGTACCACGCGCACGACGCAACCCTCTGGGATCTTGCTCGCCATTCGGGAGTCAGTGATTACCAAAGCGGTTGAGCGCAGACCCTTTTGCCAGCCCGGCGCCCGCGCATCTCGAACATTCAGAGCGTCCGGCTGAAGACCCGCCGCGATAAGAATTGTGCGCGCGCGACGCAAAAATTCCGGCCAGCAAGAAACCACGCTGATTAGCGCGTGCGCGGGCGGCGATTTCTGACCTTGCATTGACGCAGGCACAGAATGGGAATGGAGAGCGACGAAATCCACGCCTTCCGGCAATGAAGCGCGCGCCCGATCAGCCTGACTATACATGACGACGGGTACGGCGCCGGCCAAGACCTCAGCCGTGCACTCAGCGAAACCGATCCCCGCGACTTGCGCTCCGGTCGCTTTCTCGATTTCGATGCTCAAGATCAAGCGCAGCTCCGAGTCCGGTTCGATCACCAGAAAATGATCTGGCGGCTGCAGGGTTAGCCAGCGTCGCAAGCCTAATTGAATGTCTGCAAGCGAAAATTGCTGCTGACGCGCACTCTTGAAAAACATCGAGATTAACTGATCCAACTGCAAACTTCCGTCGAATGGCTGTTCCGCCGCTCGTGCTTTCACATAAACGCCACTGCCCTTGCGAAACTCTACCCATCCCAATCGCGTCAGCTCTCTAAATGCCGCGCTGACCGTGTTGGCGTGAATCTTGTAACGCCGGGCCAGCTCCCGGGTGCTTGGCAAACGCTCGTTCGCCTTCAGGTCATTGCTGACTATGCCCAGAATAATCTGCGTAACCAGCTGTTCGCGAAGGGGAACTTCACTGCTTTTTGAGAGCCACAAACGCATGGGAAAAGAGAGGTGACTGCGACGAGCTGTTGAGCATTCAATCGGAGTCGCGCGGAGAATACCACGGTCATGCTTCTCGACGCGTAGCGTCCCCGCGAGTTTAGCCCGGTCTTTCAAGGCCCGGGAAAGCGAAGACTAAATAATTCGTCGCGTCAGCAACGAGTTGTCTTAGAGGTCATGAACCCAGCCGTAAAAACCGGGCCAACTCAAATCTTTCCCTCCGGGACGCAGCGCCAGGAGGTCAAGAGAGCAATCACTAAGTTAACTGTCGCTCGGTGGTGGGTCAGTTTGGTTGAAGGGTGTCCGATAAACTGTAGTTTGTCGCGGCGCCACGATAAGCTAAAAGCTTATCGGACATCAGACTGACCCACCACCCCGTCGCTCGCTACGATTTACCATTTGGCATTTACCATCTAACATTAGCCAGGTATGGATTCAATGTCGTCAGCGATCGCGGTCCTTACGGCAATGATCACGCCGGCCGTATTGATTTCCGCATGTGGAAGCATGATCCTCTCCACCTCGGGCAGACTAGGCCGGGTCGTGGATCGAGTTCGGGCCCTCTCGGATCGACTGGAAGAGATGGCTGAAAAACCAGGGGGCACTGAAGTTGCGAGAGAGAGGCAAGCCGTGATCTTCTCACAGTTGGACAAACTAACCAGCCGAGCCCGCATTCTGCAACGTTCCATGGTTACCTTTTACGTAGCCCTGGGACTGTTTGTAGCGACCAGCGTGGCCATCGGCGTGGTCGGAATTGCTGGCAATCAACGTTACAACCTGGTGCCGGTGATCGTGGGCATACTGGGCGCCTGTTTTCTTTTCTATGGCAGCATATTGCTGATATTCGAGGCGCGCCTGGCGCTCAGTACGATTCATGCTGAGATGGATTTCATCTGGCGGCAAACGACTCGAGTCGCGCCGCCTGATTTGGTTGAGCATCACAAGCCGCACTTCGTTCACTTCAGAAGACATTAATCAGATTAAGCTGTAGTTGCCAAGACGTTCAGGCTGAATGAAACACCCTTCTTATATTTCGTTACTTAAATCAGGCGAGTTGGAGCGGCGCGTCGAAAGGCTGGAAGCGTTGCTTAAGCGCTGCACGGTCTGTCCGCTTGAATGCCTGAACAATCGACTCAACAATGAGCTGGCCGCCTGTTATTCCGGAAAGCTACCCATCGTCTCTTCCTACACGCCGCATTTCGGTGAAGAGCCTGTCCTGGTGGGGAAACGCGGCGCCGGCAATATTTTTTTCGGCAATTGCAACCTGCGTTGCGTCTATTGCCAGAATTACCAGATCTCCCAAACTCACAAAGTACAGATCAAAAACGAGGTGACCCAGGAGCGACTGGCGGCGATGATGCTCGAACTCGCGTCGCAGGGCTGTCATAACATCAACTTTGTGTCGCCGACACATTTCGCGCCGCAGATGGCCCGTGGAATTCTCATAGCTGCCCGGGAGGGTTTGCGGCTACCGATCATTTACAACACCAACGCCTACGATTCCGTGGAAGTGCTACGACTGCTCGACGGCATCGTAGACGTCTACCTGCCCGATCTGAAATATGCCGAGGATGAAGCAGGTTATCTCTACTCGAAAGTGAAGGGTTACAAGGACTACTCGCGGCTGGCAATTACTGAGATGTACCGGCAAACGGGAGATGAGCTGGTTTTGGGCGAAGATGAACTGCTCAAACGCGGCCTGGTTATCCGGCTGCTCGTTTTGCCCAACGATCTCGGTGGGGTGCGGGAATCGCTTGAATGGATCAGAGACACGCTCAGTCCCCGAGTGGCTGT
>JBGTLM010000380.1:0-3058 GCA_041744135.1 Pyrinomonadaceae bacterium | reverse complement strand
CTCAGTACTCGGCTTTGCTCGCCAGCATGCGAAGCATCATCTGCACCTGAGGTGGCGTGAAAGGCTTTGGCAGAAACACGCACGCGCCCGCCGCTACGCTATCATCCCAAATTTTTGGATCTTGCTCAGCGGTCATCATACCCACCGGTATGCGCCGCAATCGTTCATCCCCTTTCATATAAAGAATCAAGTCCAGGCCCTCAAGGTGCGGCATCATCATGTCAAAGATCGCGGCGGTGAACATCCCATCCTCCTGCAGGAGTTTCAACGCCTGCAGGCCGTCCTCCACCGTCACCGCTTGATAGCCTTCCATTTCAACGATGGCGGTCACCATCCGGAGGGTTAGCGCATCGTCGTCAGCAATGAGGACACGCCGCCGTGGCGCCGGAATCTGCGCAGAAAGCTCTACCTCAACGGCCGCGGGCGTGGGGTGCAACACACCAGGATCACCTCCGTACGCGACCACAACTTGCGCCAGCAATCTCTTATCGCCGTCGGTCAGCCCCTTGAAGCGGAGGCCGAAGCCCATAGGGTAATCTTCCTTGACAAGTTCACCCTGCAACGAAACCCACGGTCCGCTGGGCAGATGCGCCTTAAATTCAACCAAGTCGCCCATCGCCCTTCCCTGCTCCCTAGTATCAATGAAACAGCCATCCATACTGATCTCGCTCATGCGGGCATCCTGTTTTCCCGACGAACCCTGCCAGACAACTTCAAGCGATACGGTTACGGGATCGTGTTGTACATCTGTATTAGACAACGGTTACTCCTTAAAACGGAGACCATGAATCCACCCCTGCGAGAGCCCCCTGCCTATTTTCCCGCGGAGAGTGGGGCTATGAGAGTATTTAATATTCTCTGGGTTGCCTGATTGGCGGTCACCACGAGGGTCGCGCCCTGCACTGGATCTCGACGATGTTAGGGAAGTATCTAGAGGCTCGACTCTCTACAATTCCAGATTAAAGGCTGCAACTATCATCCTGATCCTTTAAACCTCCCAGGAGGAAAACGTAGGCTGCATTCGAGATATATTGAGCGATTCGGCTCAGCCTCGGAAGGCTGACAGTCGTCCAAGTACTGATAGCCTTTTCAGCCAAATTCGTCGGTGCGTTAACACACATAGACGAGTCGCATCCTTTAAAGGCGGCCTATTCCTTTGAGTATGTCCGCGACTCGGGTGAATTGAAGCGATGAAAGAAGCTGTTCCTGGGCCAGCGAAGCCATTCAGCATAGTGTTACGCTGGTGGAAACGGAAGTCGCAACATATGCTTGGCCCCGGCTGCTTGTCAGTGTTCACCCTACACGTCTGACATCATGGCCGCTGACAAGTTCGAGTCATTCACGACTCAACTTACGATCAAAGTTACGGCTAGTTATTGTGACTCTCTTTTTTGTTCGCGGCGTCCAAAACCCGAAGATGAGTGCTAAGCTACTCTGGAAACACCCCCGCAGAATTCCGAACGTTTCCCTGACTACCAACGAATTGAACTTTGCCCAACTGGATCTCCTCTGCGGGCAGTAGGA
This sequence comes from Pyrinomonadaceae bacterium, assembly GCA_041744135.1. Taxonomy (GTDB): domain Bacteria; phylum Acidobacteriota; class Blastocatellia; order Pyrinomonadales; family Pyrinomonadaceae; genus PSRF01. The sequence goes on along the minus strand of JBGTLM010000380.1, from coordinate 1,534 downwards.
GCGCAGCTTTATGTTTCAGTCAAAGGGCAATCGCCCGCTACTCGAGTGTCGAAACCGCGTGGCTGTTCTCGCGGTATTCCTTGCTACCCTCTGGGCCGTCGCGTTTTACTCTCAAAGCGCCATAACACAAACGGCCTCCGACCTCCATGTGTCGGAGCGCTCGGACAAGGTGACAGGCGGGCGCGTGGAGAGAGCCGAATTCGATGTCCACGAGCCGGACATCAGGATAACTTTGAACGTACCTTCATTCCGGTTGACGCTATGGCAGAACGGAAAAGAGGTGAAGTCTTACTTTGTCGGTGTAGGACTGAAAGACTATCCAATCTACATCGGCAATCGTGAGGCGACTGAGATCATCTGGAATCCTACGTGGATACCGCCAGCCAGCGATTGGGTGGGCGAAATGAAGGGCGTGCGGCAAGGCGAGGTCATTAAAGCCAGCGATCCGCGCAACCCACTCGGTAAACTGAAAATACCGTTAGGCGACCGTTATTTGATTCATCAGGCGGCGAAGACATCTGATGTCGGCAACCTCGTCTCCCACGGCTGCGTGCGAATGCTCCGCCCCGACCTCTTCGATCTTGCTGAGAAGATCGTCGCAACGCGAAATCCGGAGGTCCCGGCAGGACGCATCGAGACTGCGAAACGTAGTTTGCGGACGCTCGTCGTACGACTTGAAGAGCCGGTTCCCGTGGATATCAATTACGACACGTTGGTAGTCGAGGGCGGGGTCCTTCACATTTATCCGGACGTGTACGACCGCCGCATGAACGTACCCGCACGCCTACGCAGCGAGCTGGTGTCGTCCGGAATAGACATATCGAACCTGGACGAAGCGACAATTAAAAAGATGCTGTCGAGAGTGACGCGTAAGACAAAGTTCGTGGTCGATAAGACCAGCATTGAGCAGGGACGAGCACTCGAAGACGGGCAGCTGCTTCCTCTCATACCGAGAATGAAAGCTATGAAAGTCAACAAGCGGAAGTAAGTTGGGCACTGGCGGAAGTGCTCTACCCACACCTCATCCGCCGCCCCTCAAACATTGCGATGACAATACAACCTTAGCAAATTTACAGGTTGGGAAGGTGGGCAAAGCGCAGCGCGCCCCCGCTCCAGCGTAGCGCCATCACCTTGGCTTTCTTCAAGCAGGCCGGCCTGAGTTAGCATGAGGATCGAGTGTTTGTAGCGTAGCGAGTGTCGCTACGCTGGAGCGGGGGCGCGCTGCGCTTTGCCCACCTTCCCAACCGTAAATTTCCAGGTCTTGAATGGTCAGTCTAGGGTTGATCGCTTCAAGGCTCGGTGCGAAGCGAGGGTCTGTCGTCGCGATGCGGACTGAGCGCGCTTTATTTAATAACTGAATTGTCGGTTCTTGATACTTTGTTACTTAACGTATTCCCAGTGCCACGGCTCGTAGTAATAGGGACGAAACCCAAAGCGATCGGCGTTGCGGACGAGCCACTGGTAGACGCGTGTTTGGACCTGGAGGGCCCGGTTTGAGTCCTTGGTTTCGACCGGCTCACCGCCAACGTAGAGG
>JBGTLM010000379.1:0-2997 GCA_041744135.1 Pyrinomonadaceae bacterium | reverse complement strand
GACGACGACCGGGCAATTCGCTGGACGTTGAGCGAAGCCTTGCGAAGCTGGAGCTTCACGCCCCTTGAAGCAGGTACTGTTGCCGAAGCACTAGCGCAATTCGCTGCCGAACTGCCTGCCGCGGTGCTCCTCGACATCGATTTGCCAGACGGTTCAGGGCTGGATGTATTGCGCCAGATCAAGAACGAGCGTCCTGACGTCGTGGTCATCATGATTACTGGCAACGTTCTAATCGACAATACGATCTCCGCCCTTCGTGGCGACGCCTACGATTTCATAAGCAAACCGATAAGCCTCGAAGAACTTCGCGTGACGATTCGCAACGGGATTGAAGCGCATCAGTTACGTCGGGAAGTTGAACAGGTACGAAAAGAGCGCGCGCAGCAGTTCGCTTTTGAACAGATAGTGGGCCAATCGCCGGTTATGCAAAAAATGCTCTCGCTTGCGGCGAAGGTAGCTGAGAGTGAAGTGCCCTCCGTTTTGCTGCAAGGGGAATCTGGAACGGGTAAGGATCTTGTCGCGAAAGCCATTCACTACGGATCTCACCGAGCTGGTCGCCCGTTTGTGGCGATCAATTGCGCGGCTCTTCCGGCTACTCTGATTGAATCAGAGCTTTTCGGATACGAGAAGGGGGCATTCACTGACGCAAAGGCACGCAAGGAAGGCTTATTCGAACAAGCTGAAGGCGGAACGCTTTTGCTGGACGAGATTGGTGAGCTGGAGCTTTCTTTGCAGGCGAAACTTCTGCGTGTGTTGGAAGAGGGAGCTTTCCGGCGTGTCGGCGGCTTGAAAGATATCCCGCTTGACGTGCGCGTTATCACTGCCTCAAACCGCGATCTAAAAACAGAGAGCGAAGCCGGACGATTTCGCCTTGACCTCTACTATCGCCTCTCGATTATTCAGATCGACATTCCGCCACTCCGCGAACGGGGAAATGATGTCTTGCTGCTGGCGGAACATTACATAAATGCGATTGGCTCAAGACTGCGATTGCGCAAGAAGATCACCGGGCTGGCACCTGATGTTGCTGCCATGTTTCGAGGTTATAACTGGCCGGGGAATGTGCGCGAGCTGCGAAATATGATCGAACGCGCCCTGATTCTCGAGGATAGCGATGTCATTACAATGGAATATCTCCCGACCGCTCTTACGGGAGGCTCCGTTCAGCGAACCAGCGTCTCGTTGGGAACAGACGGTTCGGATTCTACCGTGCATTTTTTGCTTCCCACTCAAGGCATTTCACTCGACGAAGTGGAAATGTCTTTTGTTAGGCAAGCGATCGAACGTACCGAGGGCAATCAGACTCGTGCCGCTGAACTGCTTGGCATCTCGCGCGACCAACTAAGATATCGTCTCAAAAAGCTTGAAGACGCTAAGAGCCTGGCGGCTAAGGCTTCGTAATATGACTACTGTTATAGACACACTTACCATTGAGCAGCTAAACCCTCACATCACCACCGAGGAGGCGCTAAAGCGCTCGCTGAAAGAGCTGGCGGACCTCAAGTTTGCCTTGGACGAGTCTGCGATCGTAGCAATCACCGATCAGCGCGGAATCATCAACTACGTCAACGACAAGTTTTGTCAAATCTCAAAGTACTCAAGGGAAGAACTGCTGGGCCAGGACCACCGCATCATCAACTCTGCCTATCATCCCAAGGAATTCATCAGAAACCTCTGGACGACCATTGCAAGCGGCCAAGTCTGGCGTGGGGAGATCAAGAATCGTGCGAAGGACGGTTCGTACTACTGGGTTGACACGACAATAGTTCCGTTTCTTCAATCCGACGGCAACCCCTACCAGTATATTGCAATTCGCTATGACATAACCGAACGCAAACTTGCCGAAGAACGCATCAGCCAGCAGGCAGCCCTGCTCGACCATGCTCAGGACGCAATTCTTGTAAGAGATCTCAATCACAACATTCTTTTCTGGAATAAGGGCGCGGAACGAATTTACGGTTGGTCGGCGGAAGAGGCCATAGGAAGAAACGCCAGCGAAGTACTTTTCAAAGAGTCACCACCTGCTTTTGAGACGGCCAAACAGGAAGTTTTGGCGAAGGGTGAATGGAACGGTGAACTGAGGCAGGTGCGCAAGGATAGCGAAGAGATAGTAGTAGAGAGTCGCTGGACCCTCGTTCGTGATGAGAAGGGTCAGCCCGCATCCATCCTGGTAATCAACACGGATGTCACCGAGAGGAAAAGAACAGAGTCACAGTTTCTTCGCGCGCAACGCATGGAATCTATTGGCACTCTTGCTGGCGGGATTGCCCACGATCTTAATAACGTGCTGTCACCAATCCTGATGGCAGTGCAGCTGCTGGAGCTGAAAGCCAAAGACGAGAGCACGAGAAAATTATTGGAAGTTCTAAAAACTAACGCCGAACGGGGCGGCAATATGGTGCGTCAGGTTTTGTCTTTCGCGCTGGGAGTCGATGGGGAGCGCGTAGCGTTGCAGCCAAAACATCTCATCAATGAGATCGTGAAGATCATGCGCGACACTCTCCCCAAGTCTATTGAAATCAAGTTCCACCTTTCAGACGATCTCTGGATTATTTCTGCCGACGCGACGCAAGTGCACCAGGTCTTGATGAACCTCTGCGTAAACGCTCGCGACGCTATGCCAACTGGCGGCACAATCACGATCAAGGCGGAAAACGTCTTTGTCGATGAGGACTACGCGCGAATGCACCTTGAGGCCAAACCTGGCCGATTCGTAGTGATCACAGTAGCGGACATCGGGACAGGTATGGCGCCGGAGACCTTAAGCCGCATCTTCGAGCCCTTCTTCACGACTAAAGACATGAGTAAGGGCACGGGGTTAGGTCTCTCTACGGCGCTAACAATTGTTAAGAGCCACGGCGGGTTTGTGAACGTCGACAGTGAGGTGGGTAAGGGAAGCCAGTTTGGTGTTTATTTTCCAGCCTTCGAGACCGAGGACCCTACTCGAATCTCAATGCCCCAAACCGATTTACCTCTGGGCCACGGTGAGTTGGTGCT
>JBGTLM010000378.1:0-7057 GCA_041744135.1 Pyrinomonadaceae bacterium | reverse complement strand
GTAGTACATCAGCAACGGGATGTCGGTGAAACGGTCGATTGTATTGGCGCGTGCATAGAGAAAAGGCGCGTGGGATAAAGCTAATTGCTCTTCATCTGCATCATTTGTCCGCAGCGGAAGCTCAAACAGGAGCGGACGTACCGACTTTACTTCGGCCCGTCGGGCCCCCGCGGCCGAACGCGCCGTATTGAGCACCACGGAAACCGTGTGCTTCCCTTTGGGCAAGCGTCCGAGTAGTACACGATAGTGGAATAGTTCATCGCCGGCCCAGAGCAGCAAATCCTGGTTGTACTTGCGATCAACTGAAATCAAGAGCGCAGATGCTTCAGCGCCTTTGCGAACCCAGGCCGTGCCTGGAGAGCGAGCCTCGATCTCAAGGCCAACTTCCATGTCTTCCGTGAGGTTAAAAGTTTCGGCGGCGAGCGGTTTAGGAAGCTGAGAGACGTCTAGCGTAGTCTCCTGGCTCGACGATACACAAACGAGGGTCAAAAGAAGTAGCCGCAGACTGAAAAAGCTTAGAGTGGTTTTCATCTACACCGGGGTTAGGTGGCAGCACAGTGCGCGGACGTCATCGTCATATTTTATCGCTCGGAGATGACCCCATGTTGGCAATCAAGGTACGGCAATTCAGTAATGATTACCAGCCGCAGTTCTGGAGAGACCGGGGTCCGAAGCCGTTATTCTCGCTCTCTCGGTGTTGCAATAAGCAGATCCAGGCCCTCTCAAAATCACCCCCTGCCCAAATAGATGTGTGCTATCATCCCGTCTGAAATCTTTCTGAACGCCCGGATTTGTGTCTTGGCTCCAACCATCTGTTCGTCAGTTTCATTTAATCCGGCGGCCATGCCCGCGTAACACGCTGGCACTAGAGTGTGGCTCACCTTAAAAGCTCAAGAACGGGCCAAAAGGCAGGGCTGATATATTGGCCGAACCTGATGCTCGAATTTATCTCTTTGAATTGTCCAAGTACAGAATAATAGCTAGTCTGCCCCGCGAACGGAGTGGAGATACTCTTTGCTCGAGGTGCCCCACAATCAGCCATAAGGAGAGAAGATGAAAACCCCACGAATGATTTTCTGCCTGCTACTTCTTTACGTGAGCCTGGCCGTTCCAGGATCAGGTCAAGTTAATACGGCGAGTCTCACTGGTCTGGTAACAGATCCATCGGGGGCGATTGTCCCGAATGCGTCAGTGACGGTTAAGAATAAAGCGACCACCGTGGAAACCTCCGGCACGACTGATAGCTCAGGGTATTATTCGTTCCCCAGCTTGCTCGTCGGAGCGTACACCCTGGAGATAGAACTCCAGGGTTTCAAGAAAACAGTCCACGAGAATGTGAATTTGGAAGTGGGCCAGAAAGCCAGGCTTGATTTCACCCTCGAGGTTGGGGCTGTGTCTGAGGCCGTAATTGTGGCTATGGCTGCGCCGCTGCTGACGACGCAGGAAGCCACAACCGGCGGGGTAATAGAGAATCGCATGGTGAATCAGTTACCGCTGAGCGGGCGCAATTGGGATGACCTGGTTAGCTTGATACCAGGGGTTCAGGCAGATCGTTACACCGAAGAGGGAGGCGGCACGGCTAATGGGCGCACCGGCGGCGCTAATGTCCATGGCGTTCGCTCGTTACAGAACAATTTTGTTCTCGACGGTGTGGACAATAATTCGATTTCCGAGAACGTGCAGGAACTGACGACACAGGTGGCGCGACCATCTGTAGATTCCATTCAAGAGTTTAAGGTCAGCACCAATCCATATTCCGCCGAAAACGGCCGCAGCCCCGGCGCGCTCATCAGCGTCACTACCAAAGGTGGCGGCAACGAATTTCACGGGACGGCCTACGAGTTCCTTCGCAACCGCGTCTTCGACGCCAATAACTTCTTCAGTAATCGCGTCGGGCGCCAGAGGCCTCAGCAAATTCAGAACCAGTTTGGCGGTAACTTCGGCGGTCCAATTTATCTACCGCGCTTCGGTGAAGGCGGCCCGTCAACTTACAGTGGCAAAAACAAAGCCTTCTTCTTCTTCAACTACGAAGGAACGCGCATCCGCAAAGGTGTAACACGGCTGGGGAATGTGCCGCTGGCCAACGAGATTAGGGGCGATTTCTCCAGTGCCGCAGGCGCCGCCAACCGGATACCGGGTGGTTATGCCGCAATCTTTGACCGGGTTGGTGACTGCCGCGCGCGAGTGCCCTCTGCCTTTAATGCAAATGGATCGTTCATAAATAACCAGATCCCTGCGGCGTGTTTAGATCCACTGGCCCAAAGGATTCTCGGCCTCGTGCCCGGGCCCAACGTTGTCCCTGGCTCCGGCCCGCTGAATCTCACCAACTTCGTCCGTGCTCCTGGAATTATCGATGATACCGATAGCTACACAGCGCGAGTAGACTGGCAGGCGAGTTCAAATAACAGCATCTTCGTCCGCTATACCTTTTCTGATCGGTTCCGCTACCTTCCTGGTATCTTTGGAGGAATTATTGATGGCACGGGGTCCTCAGCCAACGGCCGGCTGTTCATGAAAGGCCAGTCTGCAGCTATCGGATGGACTAGAACCATTGGCGCACGCATGGTTAACGAGTTTCGCTTCGGATGGGGTCGCAATAACTCAATTGCAACGCAAGATCCTTTTGGCCTCAACACACTCGCAGAACTTGGATTTAGAGGCGTGCAGGATTCTCCACTTTACAGCGGCGGTATTCCCGGCATCATCATCTCGGCGCTCGGCGGAACTACCCAGCCAGGAGGTCAATCAGGATTTGATCGGCTGGGTTCACCGGATTTTCTGCCCAAGTCGCAGGCCACCAACCAATTCCAGTGGGCCGACACCGTCAGCTTCTCCTCTGGCGCTCACCAAATGAAGTTTGGGGCCGATGTGCGGGGGCCGATACGGAATATCTATCTGGACGTACCGGGTTTGCGCGGTAGCTTCAGCTTTAACGGGAATCGTACCGGCATCGGCCTGGCTGACTTCCTGCTCGGTTACCCTTCAGGCGCCCAACTTACAAATCCTGCGATAGTAGACTTTCGGATGAAGATGTTCTCAGGTTTTTTCCAGGATGACTGGAAAGTCACACCGAAGCTCACACTGAACCTCGGACTCCGTTACGATTACGCCACCTGGCCGTATGAAGGCGCTGACCGGCTCACGAATCTGGATCCCTTAACGGGCCTGAGGTTCACACCTGCTAACTCAGCGGTTGGCAGAAGTCTCGTCAAACCGGATAAGAACAATTTCGCTCCCCGGCTAGGGGTGGCCTATCAACTTACATCCCAAACCGTCGTGCGGGCGGGCTACGGTCGATTCTATATGTTGTTTGAGCGCGCGGGCAGCGAGGATCAGTTGGGATTAAATCTCCCGTATTTAGTCAATAATGTCGTATCGGCAGGCCCCAACAACACAACCGCCAACAACATCCGACTCCAGACGGGCTTCAACCTCTCTCTCGATCCGAGCGCAGTCAATCCCATCACCGTTCGCCTCCGCGCGGTTAATCCTGAATCGGTTAATCCCAGCATAGATCAGTGGAACCTGGGCATTCAGCACTTGCTGGCTGGTAATATGGTAGTTACGCTGGACTATGTTGGAACCAAAGGCACACATCTCTCCACGCTGAGCAATTTGAACCAGCCTTTCTTCAATGCCAATGGCACGATTCTGAATTCCACAGTCAACGGCGTTACGGCCCCGGTTTTACCTTATCCAAGTCTGGGCCCCATCGAATTCCGCGATAATGGAGGGAACTCGAACTATCACGGAGGCGAATTGACAGTTGAGAAACGCTTCAGTCGGGGATTGTCATTCCGCGGTGCTTACACCTTCTCAAAATCTATTGATGAATCGCAGGAGCACCTCGCCGCCGGCGGCACCGGCAGTTTTACTCAAAACGCCCGCAACCGAGGTGAGCGGCGTGGCCCTAGCGACTTTGACGTCCGACATCGCTTCGTTGGAAGCTACATCTATGAACTACCCTTTGGCCCAGGGCGCAACTATTTGAATGAGGGAGCGATTTCCCACATCATTGGAGGCTGGCGGATCAGCGGCTTGACAAATATTCGATCTGGCCGCCCCTTTACCCTCAGCGCAGGAGGTAACAACGGTACTCTCGGTGGCCCGCGGGGTGGGGGTCTTATTGGCTCCTTCGCCGACTGCTTAGGAGACGGGAGTTTGTCCGGGAGTGATCGTACTATAGACCGATGGTTTGACCGAACGGCTTACGCCGTGCCAACCGCGGTCAATCCAACGACAGGTACCGTACAAGCTCGTCTGGGCACGTGCGGTCGCAATACCCTGCGCGGACCAGGCATTGTTAATTTTGACTTTGCGCTGGCGCGAACGTTCAATTTGTTTAGTGAGGGCCGCAACCTGGAATTTCGCTGGGAGATGTTCAATATGTTCAATACTCCCCAGTTCGGGCTTCCTGAACGTAATATATCCAGTAGCTCTGCGGGCGTAATCTCCTCTCTCGCAGGCGATCCACGTGTAATGCAATTCGCGCTGAAGCTTAATTTCTGATGGAAGGAATAACAGTGCGCAAAGGTGACTTTCACTTTTGCGCACTGTGTTTCCCGACGTAATCTCTCCGCAGACCTGCGTAAGATGTATTCCCCTCATTAGTGCGGTTTCCATTCAAACTTTCTGCTGGAAAAGAAATTGACGCTGCAGGCTTTGGCGTCAACGCGGTAGACCACCTCATTGTCGTGCCCGAGTATCCGAACTCCGATACGAAAACGCGGCTGATTGAGCATAAGAAAGGGGCGGGTGGGCAAACGGCATCCGCAATCGTTGCGTTGCAGCGTTTAGGAATGCGAACCGCTTATGCAGGGCGCTTCGGCACCGATACGGAAGGCCGCTTTGGTTTGCAGTCGCTAAAGGACGAAGGTGTTGATGTTGAGTTTGCGGAAGTCATAGAAGGCGCACGGACTCAAATCGGTTATATTATCGTCGAAGCGAAAAGAGGCGAGCGCACCGTGCTATGGAATCGCGACGAGCGCCTTGCTTACGCTGCCCACGCTGCACCCGTTGAATTGGCCGGAAGAGCGCGCGTGCTGCACATTGATTCGCACGACCCGCTGGCCTGCGCTCGCATGGCGAGAGAAGCGCGCGCCGCCGGCACAATCGTCTCCGCGGATATCGACAGCGTCTACGAAGGATTGCCGGAGCTTTTGCCGCTGATAGATGTTCTCATCTCGTCGAAAGAGTTCCCGCGCCTCTTGACAGGCATGGAAGATTCGCGCGCCGCGCTTGTCGAGATCAAAGCGCGCTACGGCTGTGCGCTCGTGGGATTGACGAAGGGTGGACGTGGGGCAACCGTTTTTTGCGAAGGGGAATTCTTGGAAACGCCTGCTTTTCAAGTGCCCGGCGGCTGCGTTGACACAACCGGCGCAGGCGACGCCTTTCATGGAGGCTTTCTTTATGGGTTATTGCAAGTGGAAGAGATTGAGACGAGTCTCAAGGTCGGATGCGCGGTCGCAGCGCTCGACTGCAGAGTTCTAGGCGCCCGCGCGGGGCTGCCAACGCGCGTTGAGTTGGCCGCATTCCTTAATGAATAAATTGCTATAAAGTTGTTCACTCGTTGACCGGTGCCCGCGGAAATAGATCGGGATTGTCAGTGAACAGTGCATCGACACCCAAGGTGTATAAGTAATAGCTCATTTCTTCGCGCACTGTTTTGAATCGTCCCGGGTTGCTGGAGCGAAAGGTATAGGGAGTAACGCTTAGACCGAGTGCCTGAGCTTGCATAACCAGGCTTTTGTTAAGCAGAGCTTTCGCCGGACCGATGCCACTCGCGAACTGTTTAGCCTCGGCGAGTCCCGCCGTCGTTAGCCAACGCGCACGGCCCTCATCGCCAACGAGCAACACCAACGGCAGTTTCGTTTTAACCATTCCGGATAGTTTTCTCAGACTTTCCGGGCTGAAGGATTGAATGATCACAGGCGTGTGACGAGATGCGCTCCGCTGATCCAGGCGGTTTCTTCTGAGCACCTCGAGCACTAAACGCTCCATGTTAAAGCTGCGTTGGCTATAGACTTCGGGAGCTTTGGTCTCAGGATAGAGTCCCGCCTTACCCCGAACAAGGTCAATCGCTTCCTGAAACGTTGGTACTCTCGCGCCCTTGAATTTCACGTTGAACCACGAACCGGCGTCCAGCTGCTTAATCTCTCGTAAAGTGAAATCGGAGACGTACCAGAGGCGCGTCGGGGTACCGTCAACGAGTTCTTCACGAAAGCCTTTGGGGAAAACCTCTTTCACGTTCGTGGTGCGTTCGAGCGTGAGATCGTGCAGACAGACGAGCACACCGTCGCGTGTGATTTGTAAATCCGGCTCGACGAAATCCGCGCCTTGTTTAAGTGCCAGTTGATAAGACTCATGCGTGTGTTCAGGGGCGTAAGCTGAAGCACCGCGGTGCGCGACGAGAATTTTCCGTGAGGTTGTTGAACCTCGCGATTTTGACTGCGCATCTGCGGTAGATAAGGTCTTGGCAGCGACGATCCCGATGCCTGAGCTGAAAAGTTTTAAGAAACGTCTGCGGGCGAGTGTCATAAGCTATTTGCTCTAATTTGCTCTTTAGAGGTGTTACTTATTCTTCACTCGGTAGGAGTGAGATGTTTATAGACCGTAAACTAAGAGGTACCATGCGCGGTTCGGAGGGGCGGAAGGAAACAAGATTGGTACTTATTAAGTATAGCTCCGCCCCCTCCGAACCGCGCCGGAAGGGCTTGGGTGTAGACTTGTCACCCCGCGCGGGGGAAACCCGCGTCTCTTTGCTTCACGATAAGCACTTCTACCCTATTTCTCCACGTCAATCCAATTCAAGGTGCGTTCGATGGCTTTCTGCCAGCCGACATAACCCGCCTCCCTCTGGTCTGCGCTCCAGCGCGGTTCCCATTGGTGGTCAGCTTTCCAGTTGTGACGCATCTCTTCAACATCGCTCCAAAAACCAACAGCTAAACCGGCGGCATAAGCCGCCCCGAGCGCGGTGGTTTCGGCAACCATGGGACGGACAACGGGGACGCCTAAAATGTCGGCTTGAAGTTGCATCAGCGTATCGTTGACCGTAGCG
>JBGTLM010000377.1:0-4701 GCA_041744135.1 Pyrinomonadaceae bacterium | reverse complement strand
TCACGAAGCTCCCTTACGCGGTCCTCGTTCCTTTGCTGGCGATCCAGGCTGTAGCGCCTCGGGGTGACTCCGCTGCGAAGCGGGCGAGCGCGCGGGCATGGGCTCTGCTGCTTCTCACTATCCTCACACCCCTGTTAGTTGCTCTTACGCGTGACAAGTCATCGCTAGACAAGGTGAGAGGTCTGCGATTGCTCTAGAAAAACTCTCCTCGGTCAGCCCGTTGCCGACGGGTTTTAACATCCAAAGGAATAAGTCATGGCAGGATTGGGACACTCAGACGCTCCAGTTGCAAATGCTAGCGGAGATTTTCTCGGTCTCGCGCCTTACGCAAGCGCCCTGGCTGACTTCATCGCACGCTGTGACACGCCGATGACGGTGGCGATACAGGGCGATTGGGGAACCGGCAAAACCAGCTTGATGAATATGGTTAGGGAGACGCTTCAAAGCGGACTTGACGCCAGAGGAACGGAAACGATCTGGTTCGCAACATGGCAATATGCGCAGTTTGGCGCGACCCAGACTTTGCCTGTTTCGCTCCTCTCGACCCTACTTCGCAAAATCGGAGGTGACGATCAGTCGCTCCTGACTTCAAGCATGTCCGTCCTTAAGAAGTTGACGAAGCCCGCTCTTAATATCGGACTGCGCGTGGCGACTGCAGGAGCCGTCGAAGCGGACGACTTCGGCGGCGGAGGAGACGCTGTCGACCTCGCTTGTAACGCTGAAGAATTGAAAAAAGACATCGAGAAGCTCGTATCCGCAAAGCGAAACAAGGGCGTCCAGCGGATTGTCATATTCGTCGATGACCTGGATCGTGTGCCTCCCGCCCGTGCGGTAGAAATCCTCGAAACGATAAAGTTGTTTGTCGACCTTGAGGGATGCGTATTTGTTCTCGCCCTCGATTATGCGGTTGTGCGACGCGGCTTGAAAGAGAAGTTTGGCGTTGCTGAGAATGATCTAGGCGGGCGAAGCTTCTTCGATAAAATCATTCAACTCCCATTTTCCATCCCGACGGCGCGCTACGAGACAGACCGCTTCATACGGAGCTTGTTTGGTCGCATGGGTCTCAAAATGGGCGCGGATGACGGCGACCTCTTTGCAAGCCTCGCACGTGCATCGGTTTCCGCTAACCCGCGGGGGATCAAGCGCGTCTTCAACAGCCTCCAGTTGCTCATCGGGATGGCTCGCGCTCAAGGAGTGTTGACGGGAGATGAAACTGGCGATCGACTTATGGTGCGCAACCTCTTCGCATTGCTCTGCATGCAGAATCGGTTTGAACCCGTGCATGATTGGCTTGTCTTCAACGCCCACCGATTGGACGCGTCCACGCTCAAAGGACTCGACGGTACCGTACAAGAGGACCAGCAGCCAGACGAGAGTCTCGCGGCTGCGATGAAATCGCTCGACGCGGAACAAGCCCGGCAGTTTGGGCAGTTCTCTAAATCATTCGTCGCTGCAATTCAGAACCCAAGTGACAACTTCGATGAGTTCGATGATTCTGAACTCGAGAGATTTCAACTCGCTCTTACCCTTACTAGGGTCACCTCCGTCAATGAAGAGACTGCTCCACCACTTCTGAACGATCCAGACTTTCGTTTAGCCAATCGCAACCTGATGAAGCGGCTAAAAGATGATTCTGGATGGGGAGACACTGACCAGAGTTCGTTCGCCGTCTCACAACCCCACAGCGAGTCAGGGGCAACCCTCTATCGTACAATCAATAAATCGGGGCTTTTTTTATCTCTGTATCACGGCGAAACTCGCGCGGCGCTTTTCATCGAAGCTCCCCAGCGCAAGCTGAACGAACAGAAAGAGGTTATCAAGGCCGCACTCAAGGATGTGGCTCCGCTTTTCGACGATACGAATGGGGGAGTCGTAACCCTTTGGAGCCAACAGCTTGACCGAAATCTAGAGGTGGTAGACCGAGAAGCTCTCCTGAGGGAAAAGGCGCAACCTCTCTTTCGCGCAGTGGGAGACGTACTCGCTAGCCACTTAGCGTAGTACGCCCCAGTTTTGTCGGTTGCAGCGAGTAGAGAAGGTCCGCGGTCGTTTAGCTTGTCGAAGCCGGCAAAGGGCCTGTGCGGCATCACTTGAGGGAGTTTGCAGTGTCAGCAGATACAAACCTCATTTTGCAGCGGACCTATAAACTTTGGAAAGCCGACCTTGAGCAGGGGAACCCAAACTCGCCGATGCTCGGTCCGCCTCTCCTTCTCAATGTGCACGAAGATTACGAGCGTGCAGCATGTAAAATTCTTGTCATTGGACAGGAGACGTTCGGCTGGCAGTGGACACAAAAGCTGCGTGAAAATAATCCTGAATATCCTGAGGACTGGCCCTTCGCGGATATCAGCTCATGGGAAGATTTCGTAAGTCAGGATGCCTCGGTCGATAGTTTGTGCTGGGCATACGAACAGTTCGCTTTCGGCATTCGCCAGCCGCAGACACACAGGTCTCCGTTCTGGTCTGCATTTCGTGAGATCGGCGCGTGGCCGGACACAGGCCTCATGTGGTCGAACCTAGTGCGATCGGACTATGAAAATGGGTCGATCTTAGCCGCTCCTCTCCAAGTTCAAAATTTTCTGCGGGCTGAGGAAGGCGACCTCCTTCTTAAGGAAATCGCAGTTCTGAAGCCTGATGTCTGTATCTTCTTCACCGGCCCAAATTACGACCACTTTATTGATGGAAAGTGGCCCGGTTGTACTAAATCGGCGATCAGCGACCATTCAGAATACCAGCTTGCTCGTCTATCTCACCAGAACTTGCCAATTCATTCTTATCGTCTTTACCACCCCGCCTATTTGCGGCGCAGTCGTCAGTGGCACTTCATCGACTTACTAAAAGATCAAGTGATCAAGTAAATCGCGGGCAATCACTACGAATGATAACGACTATTCACCTCGTCAGCCCAAGGTAAACCAGTTTAAGAGCAGGGCCGCAGGAAACAAAATATGTCTTGAGTTTCGGGTGTCCCAGCGGGTCCGTGCGTTGACTTCGCTGCGTCCCGACCGGGATCATGCCGAGGGCAAGGCGCTGATCCCACGCTAAACAACGCTAACGAGGTGAGGTGCTGGATTGTGGCAGTTCAGGCTCACCAACCCTGACTTGCGCCAGTCCTGCAACCACCTGCTGCAAATAAGCGGCTTGACGTGCCTCCTCGATCATACCCGCTCGACGAGCTTGCGGCTCCGATTTGAAGATGTTTAGGTATAGGTCGGCAATCTGCCGGAACCGATTTGGATTGAGAGAGGGTGGTGTCAGCCGTTCGGCCCGGAACAGATCGTTGAGTGACTCTGCACGCAATGAGGCAACCTCCTCGGGAGGAGCGCTTGCTGTTTGTGATCGGCGAATCTGCGCCTCGGCTTTGGCGAGCAGTAGAATGACATGATCGTCGGATGCGCTGTCGTAACGGACTCGATCGGGAACGGTCTGCCCAACTGCGGCGTCAATAGCGTGCCATGCGACATCAAATGCAGGAAACTGCATACCGGGCCTTCGAGCTTTGGTACCG
This sequence comes from Pyrinomonadaceae bacterium, assembly GCA_041744135.1. Taxonomy (GTDB): domain Bacteria; phylum Acidobacteriota; class Blastocatellia; order Pyrinomonadales; family Pyrinomonadaceae; genus PSRF01. The sequence continues at coordinate 1,196 of JBGTLM010000377.1, read as the reverse complement.
TTTACAAGCTCGACTTGCGCCAGGCTACGCCAGAACGACCTAAGTCGCCCTGCCAGATCGTTCTCATCATCACAACTCGCCCGAAGCATTTCTGATGCTGATACAGAGTCACAAAATTCCTCGCCGCGATCGATCAGCGGCTCGGCCGCGGCGCGCATTATGGGATCGTCATTCTCCTCGATGACGGCAGCCGCTGCCGTGAGATCGACCGGAGACTGGCTGATCCGAGCCCGCGCGAGAGCATACCGCATTTGAAGGTCATGGAGGGTGTTCACTCCCCGCGTCTCGATGCCGGCGGCGATCTGCAACGTGGATCCTTCGGCCGCCTTCGCCACGCGCTGACCTTCATAGAAGAACTTGCCAGCCTTACCTATCGGCTCCAAGTAGATGTCCGCTTCGTCGAGCAACGCTTGCGAGCGGAAGAACTCAGCCCCCCGCAGGTACAGGGTAGCCAAAAGAGCAAAGCGTTCATGCGCCGCGACCAACGTTTGAAGATGCCGGATTGCTTTGTCGCTTCGGAGCGCCTGCAATTCCTCCTCTCGTTGCAGTCCAGCCGCACCGGGCTTGAGCGGGTGACGCTTGATCGTCTGCTCGGCCCTGCGCCAGGCGTCCGGCAACGCCGTTTCAAAGTCTTGAATGGAAGGCTGGCCTTCAAGGGCGGTTGTGGCGAGAAATTGCAACGCCTGCGTGGTGCTACGCTCATCCCCAAAGGCAAGGTGCCAGTCGATCAGGCTGCCCTTCACCAGGTTCTGGCACCATGTCCATCCGTAGAGCCGGCGGTAGCTTTGGGGAATCGGCTCCGCTGCAATGCGCCGGACGTCGTCCAGCGTTCCCCGCCAATTGAGCGCAAAGGTGAGGCAGATGGCTGGCTCCTGCTCGTGCTTCGGCACTGATGGTGAAGCGGGCACATGAAAAGCGGCAGCGGCTGCCATCAGCAGCGGCGACCATAAAGTATATGGCACGTACATCTCCCTCAGCACCCCGCAAGCTCTCTTCCAAGTAGCTGATACAAATTACGAGCCGGTCACCAGACGAGGGGCACGATACGCAATCAACACCAGGACTTCGCTTTGCCGTACCTTCTCGAGAGCTGACGTAAATCTACCTACCACTCTACGTTCGGCCGCTTTCATGCTGGCCGCGCGACGCCAAGCCGCTTCATCTCGCGGTAGACGGTCGACCGCCCGATCCCGAGC
>JBGTLM010000376.1:0-15055 GCA_041744135.1 Pyrinomonadaceae bacterium | reverse complement strand
CTTGAGGAGATGGAGGCCCGTGCCGATGAGGCGCTCGACGCCGCCGGGCGCGCAGGGAGTGAGACGCTGCGTCTGGACACGATGGGTCTGATGGCGCTGAAACACGCGGCTTACGGCGAGCTAACGCTCGGTCGTCCAATTCTTGATGACGTAATCAGAAGTGCCCGGGCCATCGATCACAAACCGGCCCTCTTGACGGGATTAACCTGGCGCGGTTGTCTACATTTTTTCCAGACTGAATATGAGCTCGCAATCGAGTGTGAGCAGGAAGCCAGAAGCCTCGCCTCCAGGTTGCGGGACGGATTCCTGTTCTTAACGTCAATGTTTTTTCTCGGCCTCTCGAAGGGAAATCTCTGGCAAATGTCGGAGGCCATTGCTACGCTGGAAGAAGCAATCCAGATGGCGGGTCGCAACGGCGATCGCTTTTGGTTCCCGCGAATGCCAAATTGTATCGGTTGGATGCACCGCGAGCTGCAGGATTTTGAGGGCGCATTCAAACATGATCAGGAAGGCTTGCGAGTTGCCCGTCAGTATCACGTGCTTGAGGCAGAGGCAAATTCCTTAATCAACCTTGGTATCGACCATACCTACGGCGGTAATGCTGAGGAAACGATTTCCTCGTTTCGCGAAACTCGCGAAATCTTTGAGCGGGATGCCTGGTTCCGCTGGCGCTACAACATTCGGCTGGAAGCGGCAACCGCGTGGCACTGGCTGCATCAGGGCGACCTGGAGAAGGCCGGAGAATTCGCCCACCGCCTACTCGACACTGCCAAAGAGCACGAGGTGCATAAATACATAGCCGAGGCCCATAGGCTTAGGGCCCTAATCGCAGGTGCCGGAGGCAATCCGGCTATCGCGGAGGCAGAATTTGTCGCTGCGCTTGACGAATTGCATCGCTATCCGGCACCCCTGGTTGCTTGGAGAACATACGCCGATCTTGGGCGCTTGCAATTGGACCGTGGGGATCAGATGGCGGCGAAGTCGGCCTTCACAGAGGCTGCGAAGATTGTTAACGAGTGTGCAGCCAACGTCACCGATGATAATTTGCGCGCAACGTTCCTGAACTCCGCGGCGGTGCGCGACGTGATGGCCGGCGCATCCAGCTGAATTGCGGACTTAAGAAATTCTGCAAGTTGAAGTAATTTGCAGGTTGGGAAGGTGGGCAAAGCGAAGCGCGCCCCCGCTCCGGCGTAAGCGTCATTGACGTTATTTTTCTTCAAGATCAAACAGACAACTAGCGTCGATTGTCCACTTGTTTTTATTCCACTTCCCACAAAGTGACGAGTGAATTTCTCAAGACGTGCGAGAGTTGTCGAAAGTAACTACTGAAGGGAAACGTGCTGACAATGGGCACAGAAGTAGGTGATACGCGAACGGTCTTCGTCAGTGTCGCCCGATGTCGTTTGTCGAAGCTGTTTTATAGGGTGGCTACAACGCAAGCAGGGCAAGTTGGTGCGGCGGAACACGACATGTCGCGTGCCCATTTCCCGGCCTTGTTGATAGACGAGTGAAGGATCGGTGTTCATGCGCTCGCGATCGTTGTCGGATGCTGTGGCTCCAAAGAGATAGGAACGGAGCGCGAGTTCCGGCACCGTCCTGCCTAGACAAGTCACTTCCCGCTTCTTCAATTTCCCTACCTTCGCCCAGGGATTTAGCCCACATGCAAAAAGCACTTCAGCACGCAGATAGTTTCCCAAACCCGCAATGATGCGTTGATTCAGGAGGGCCGCGCCAATTTGTAAATCGCGGTACTCCGGTAGCTTTAAACGACGACTAAACTCCGCGTCATTAAAAACGCCTTCATACGGCAAGACATCAGGTCCGAGGGTCTGGAGGTGCTCAACCTGCGCACGTGGATCACCTTCGCCGACATTAAAAATGGGACCAGAATAAAGAATGGCGGCCCCACCCTCGACGACTACCCGCGCGCGTTCTCGTCGGTCAACGTCTTCAGGCGGGTGAGGAACGAATGTCTGCCAGCGTCCCCACATCATCAGGTGAGAGTGAAAGTAAAACCCGCCTTCGATTCGGCCGACCAGATGTTTGCCGTGTGAACGCACACTCAACACACGGCGCCCGACCAGACGAGTACCGTTCTCCTCAAGCCACTTCCGCGCCTCGCGGGTGCGCGCGTCAAATGACCGGATAACTCGGCCGGTCAACACACCGTCAACCGCGTCAGCGAACTTTCGAACCTCGGGTCCTTCGGGCATTGATATTCAACCTAGGCCTTGTTCGCCCATGCAGGCGGGACGCCCGCGATCCCAGTGAGGAGCTTGAACGGTTAAACTAAGCTGGCTACTAAAGGGTAGCTAGGACGCACGCCGCGACTAACACCTCACTTTTGGTTTTTCTTCTCCATCTGCGCGCGCAGGCGCTCCTCCTGTTCCCTGAGTTCAGGAGTGAACTCTGGACCGAAATCCTCTGCTTCAAAGAGAGGTCGAATCTCAATCTCGGTTTCCTCAAATGGCGCTCGCTTTACCCAATCGATAGCTTCTTCCACCGAGTTCACCTGCCACAGCCAGTAGCCGGCAACTAACTCCTTCGTCTCGGCGAAAGGACCGTCGATCACGATCTTTTTTCCTCCAGAAAATTTGACGCGCTTGCCCTTCGAGGTCGGGTGAAGCCCCTCGCCTGCCTGCATCACGCCCGCTTTCACCAGTTCTTCGTTAAAATTCCCCATCTCAGTAAGGATCTTCTTATCCGGCAGAGCGCCCGCCTCCGAGTCCCTATTAGCTTTGACCAACACCATAACGCGCATTGTAATTGTCTCCTTCTATTTTTTCGTTTCGAGCGGAACAGACGGTCGGTCTCGACCGGCTTGAACCTTGCTCTCTCTACAGTCAAGTCGAACGAAGGCAAGCGAAATCGACACATCTACTACCTTTTTTTTCGGAAGTACTCCGCAGACTACACAGAATAAGACTTTACAGAGTAGTGTTGCAGCGGTTTTTCCCGAGGGGCTTTTGCCACAAGACTAGTTCCGAGAATAGTGAGCCACGTGCCCCGGTCGGGAGCTCCGTAAAAAACTTAATCTGAGTATCAGCGTAATCTGTGGATAAATGATTGTTCACCTGATCGACGGCACATACGAACTCTTTCGTCACTTCTACGGAATCCGGCGCTTCAAGAAAACCGATCCACCATACGGCGCAGTGGCGGGCGTGCTTCGTGCAGTTACAAAGATGCTCGATGAGGGAGCGACTCATCTCGGAGTCGCGACTGATCATATCATCGAATCGTTCCGCAACGATTTGTGGCCTCATTACAAGACCGGCGCCGGGATCGAGGCAGTCCTCCGCTCGCAGTTCGTTCCACTCGAGGAGGCGCTCGCTGCGATGGGTGTCGTCGTATGGCCGATGATCGAGCTCGAGGCCGACGACGCGCTCGCTTCCGCTGCTCACCTTGCGGCCCAGGATGAGCGAGTTGAGAAAGTGTGCATCTGGACGCCGGACAAGGACCTGGCGCAGTGCGTCGTGGGAGAGCGCGTGGTGCAGGTGGACGGGAGAAGGAGCCTGATCCGCGATGCCGACGCTATCCGCGCCAAGTTTGGTGTAGCCCCGGCGTTCATGCCGGACTACCTCGCGCTCGTGGGTGACGCGGCGGATGGTTATCCGGGAATCGCAGGGTACGGGACCAAGACAGCCGCTCAACTCATAAACCGTTACGGCCGCCTCGAAGACTTCCCGCTTGAGATTTTCAAGGAGGAAAACCGCGCCTCCGCACTGCTCTTCAAGAAGCTCGCGACGCTCAGAATTGACGCGCCACTCTTCGACGATGTGGAGCAGCTGCGCTGGAGCGGCGCGAATTCCTCATTCCATTCCATGGCGGAGAAGATCGGGGATGCAAGCTTAGCAAAGCGCCTGCTTGAGTTGGAGAAACGTCTCTCATGAGAGCCGAACAAAATAAGCGCTGGGTGGTACTAGCTGAGTTCGCAAAGGTAGGTAAACGCCAAACGCAATCAGCCGTGTCGTGCTGGCCCGCCGTCCTTCAAAAGAAATGGTTGATCAGTGCGACAGGGGAAGGTTCGAAAGAAGAGCGGCACGCCTCGTGCTGCAGTCTTCCTACAGTCTTTTTTGGTTGCTAAAAACGTACACGCGTAACGCTTCAGAGCCACATGTGAGTAAGAACATTTCACTACCGCACTCAAAGCTGCTCGTCTTTGAGAGATTTTGAGGTCGTCTATCATGTTTATCATCTTTGCAGTTATTTCTTTGCTGGTTATTGGTCTGTTGGCGTTTTCCGGCAAACTGTTCAAGTTAGGGCGCCTGCCCGGAGACATACAGTACCGGGGAACCCGAACCAGAGTTTTCGCACCCATCACTTCTATGTTGTTACTATCGTTGCTACTCAGTTTGGTTCTGTCGTTGTTAACGTGGATCTTTTAAGAGCAACATTCTGAAGACGCGTTAAGGGAGTTACACAAACTTGAAACGATTCCCGGTTGCATTTCTGCTCGCGCTGGCGCAACCGGCTTGCGTGGTAGGAGGCTATTCGAGCGGGGGCGGCTGGTTCTTATGGCCCGGCGGGCTCTCGGGCTCTTCTTAGTAATTGCCGTCTTGGTCTTACTGACAAGGCGGCGGCGGTGATACTGACGATTGATCGAGGTACTTAAGTCTCCACGATTAGAGCCCTGCGGAACTATCCCTTGAGCCTCAGCTAGGAAGAGTATCTATGTCCTGTGCCGTCGTTTCGATTGTTGCTTTCATAATCCTTCTCTTATCCGGTAGGGGCCGGAGTGGTGGGGGTTGTTTAAATCTTTTGCTTCTCAACTCCTTATTTAATAGCGGAAGCAGCAGCAGCGGTTGGTCTTCGAGCGGCTGGGGCAGCGGCCCATTCGGGGGCTCAAGCTGGGGTACCGGCGGCGGCTTTGGTGGCGGGGGAGATTTCGGCGGGGGCGGTGCGGGAGGCAGTTGGTAATGACCTACTTGGTACTTTAACTCGATGCCTTCACTAATCTATAAAACCTGATGAGTTAGACGTATGAATGACAAAACTGCTCAGGACGAATTCCGTCCCTTCGTGGAAGATTTACGCTCAACACACGGGGACAATCTTGCCTCCGTGGTTCTCTACGGTGCAGCCGCCGCTGGCGATCAAACCAGACTACGCTCGGACTATAACCTGCTGATCGCCTTAGACCGTATCACTCCAGCAGATTTGAGGTCGGCACAAGCTCCAATGCGTGAATGGCAACGGCTGGGGCACCCCTTGCCAGTCTATTTTACGATCGCGGAACTGCGCGATGCAGCAGACACCTTCCCGATAGAGTTTCACCAGATGAAGCGGGCGCGCTCCATCCTATACGGAGCTGACCCTTTCGAGGCGATACAAATTTCGGATCGAAACCTGCGTCACCAAACGGAATACGAGCTGCGGAGCAAGCTGATTCAACTCCGAAGCCTCTACATTCCCGCTTCGGCGTCAGGGAAACAGTTGTGCGCGCTGATGAGCGACAGCCTGATGAGTTTCGCCACGCTGTTCGCTTCGGTGTTGCGGTTAAGTGGCGTGGAGCCGCCCGTCCTCAAACGTGACTGCGTCAGGACGGCTGCGCAGCATTTGAGATTGGATAGAGAGCCCTTCGAGCGCATCTTTGAGCTCACCGAGAAGGGTGTGCAGAACTCCAATGTGGCCGCTGCCAATGACCTTTTCGCCGCATACGTTTTGCAGATTGAACTCGTCATCGAAGCCATAGACCGCACACAATCAGATCAATCAGGTTTTCCCTGAGGAACTAGCGAACGCGCAAATTTCAGCAGTTGGCTAAAGTTCTCCGCATAGAATTCGGCGGATAGCGCTGCCTCAACAAACAATCCGGAAGTCCGTCCCTGCCCAAGGCTAGCAAGCAGTGTTTCAGACCCGATTCCAAGCTGCAGTAGGGAAGGACCTGGACGTCTGGCGAAACGGCGGCTCTGGCCTGATGGGAAGAGGAAAACTTTTTCATAAATAAACGAGGTATGAGACTACGACATTGACTAAGCACTCTATTTTGCTCACTGGAGCAACGGGTTACGTAGGAGGTCGGCTGCTGAAAGAACTTGAAGCTCAGGGCCATACCTTAAATTGTATTGCGCGCACTCCTGCGTATTTGAGGTCGCGGGTGGCGCCGACCACGAAAGTTTTCGCGGCGGACGTGCTCGACAAAGAATCCCTCAGGGCGGGGCTAGCCGGAATGGATACGGCATATTACCTTATCCATTCGTTGGGTGAGTCGAAGGGATTCGAGGAGCAAGAGAAAGTTGGCGCGCAAAACTTCGCCTTGGTGGCCAGGGAGTCTGGGGTTAAACGCATTATTTATCTGGGCGGGATGGGCAACGACCGGGAAGAGCTTTCACCGCATCTTCGCAGCCGCCATGAGGTAGGAAGGATTCTACGTGACTCTGGCGTACCAACGCTCGAGTTTCGCGCCTCGATCGTAATAGGATCGGGGAGTCTTTCCTTCGAAATGATCCGAGCACTGTCTGAGCATCTACCGATCATGGTTATGCCCCGGTGGGTTTCAGTGTTGGCCCAACCAATAGGGATCCAGGATTTGGTCGGCTACCTGGTGCAAGCACTCGATGTTTCGCTGGAGGCGAGCGAAGTCGTGGAAATAGGCGGCGCCGATCAACTCTCTTACCGCGAACTGCTGAATGAGTACGCCCGCCTAAGAAACTTGAAGCGCGTGATGATTCCTGTTCCAGTGCTTACTCCCTGGCTCAGTAGTCTGTGGTTAGGTTTTGTCACTCCCCTGTACGCGCGCGTGGGACGCAAGCTGATCGAGAGCATCAAACATCCAACCATCGTCACCAGCAACCGCGCCCACGAGTTATTTGCGTTGCGGCCCTGCGGCGCCGCGGAGGCCATGAGAGCCGCGCTCGAAAACGAGGATCGAAAGTTCGCGGAGACTCGTTGGTCAGATTCCCTGTCAGCCAGCGGCACTCCCAGAAGTTATGGTGGTTACCAGTTCCGTAATAGGCAGATTGACTACAGAGAGAAACATGTTGCAGCCACCCCTGAAGCGGCTTTCCAAGTTATCGAAAGTATTGGCGGCAACAAGGGCTGGTTTGGGTACGATTTCCTGTGGCGCTGGCGCGGGATCCTTGACCTGCTGGTGGGCGGAGTCGGCATGAGAAGAGGCAGACCGACGCATCGCAGTCTCAGGCCTGGAGATGCGCTGGACTTCTGGCGCGTTGAAGAGCTGGAAAGGCCTCACAAGTTGCGTTTGCTGGCAGAGATGAAGGTCCCGGGCCGAGCGTGGCTGGAGTTCGTGGTGGAGCCCGAGGCAAATGGATCTGTCATCCGGCAAACCGCGATTTATGATCCCATCGGACTCTCCGGTCGAATTTACTGGTACTCCGTTTACCCGCTGCATGCTTTGGTATTCCAGGACATGATTGACTCGATTGCCAGGCGTGTGATGCTGCAACCCGAGCCACGTTCCGCCGCTTCATAACCGGCAGCGGTCCCGACCGCACTCAAGCACGGCGGCATGTACGGTAGGAATTGACAGATATGTTTCGCAGTGAGTGGCAACAACCAGAGGAGTTGCTTAACGTATAACTAATCGAGTCTCCTTGATGGCTGAGCCGGTTGAGTGCGGTCACTACCGCTCCCGGCACTGTAGGAGGCCCCGATCCAGTCCGAAAATTACGATCACTTTCACCGCTGGCATATGTACCTAGCAAATTGGACAGAATGAGGGCGAAACTCACGGAATGAATTTGAATAAACGAGTCGCGCAGCTGAATGATGGCTCTGAGAACCGCAAAGCCGGTTATGTTCTGTACTGGATGCAGATGTTCAAGCGAACCTCTCACAATTACGCCTTGAACTTTGCCATTCAAATGGCGAATGACCGCGGCCTGCCCCTCGTCGTTTATGAGGGATTAAAATACTACTATCCGTGGGCCAACGATCGGCTGCACACCTTTATCCTGGAGGGCGTGCCGGAAAAAACTGAGAAGTTTGCCCGCCTTGGGATACGTTACATTTTCTATTTGCAGCGAAATGCCGGGGATTCCAAGAACACAATTTCACGTCTGGCCAAGCACGCCGCACTACTTGTGACGGATGACTTTCCCTGCTTCATCATTCCCGAGCACAACAGACGCATCGCAGCCAGGTTGAGCATACCGGTTTTCGCTGTAGACTCAAATGGAATGATTCCGCTCTCTGCTTTTCACAAAGAGGAATATGCCGCTCGAACAATTCGACCAAAGGTCAGCCGTCTGCTGCCGCTTTACCTCGCGCCGATAGCGACTTCCAGACTCAAGCGCAAAGCCCCAGTGCTGGCGTTGGAATGTCCAGAGACCGTGGTCACATCGAAAGATATTCCCTGCTTGGTTAGCCAGTGCGACATCGATCACACCGTAACGCCCTCCCCTCTCTATAAAGGTGGAGCGCAGGCCGCCCGCAATCGTCTGCACCACTTTGTGAAGAACATCCTGCCTCGGTATCATGAATCAAGAAATGAGCCGAGCGTAGACGGAACTTCACGTCTCAGTGCTTATCTGCATTTTGGCTTCATTTCTATTCAGGAAATTGTCGCGGCGGTAAACCAGTCCCCTGCCCCGCAGGAAGCAAAAGCAGCCTATCTCGAAGAAGCGATCGTGCGGCGCGAGCTATCATTTAACTTTACCCGCTTCAATGCTAACTACAATTCGCTTGCAGCGCTGCCGACCTGGGCGCTAAAAACCATGCGAGAACACAGAGGAGATACGCGGCCTGAGGTCTATACGCCCGAACAGATTGAAGCAGGTCAAACCGGCGACGAGTTATGGAACGCGGCCCAACGCGAGCTGATTCGCACTGGCGAGATTCACAACTACGTGCGCATGTTGTGGGGCAAACGTTTGATCGAATGGCAACCGGGATACGAAGCCGCATTTGCTTTAATCGAGCACCTGAATAATAAGTATGCGCTGGACGGACGCGATCCTAATTCGTACGCTGGCATACTCTGGTGTTTTGGGAAACACGATCGGGCCTGGGGACCAGAACGGCCCATCTTCGGTAAGCTGCGCTACATGACCTCCCGAAGCATGGGGCGCAAGTTTAATGCTAAAGCTTACATTGCCGGTCACGAGAAATGACGTTGTTTTCATCCGCCTGCTAACAGTCTTCACCTCACGAGCTCTCTGTCAACAAATAGCAAGATCAGTCAAGCGCCAGCAATTACGGGAAAGACTGAAAGCTCCTTGCGCCAGTACGCTAGCTTCATTGACGAATTCAAGACGGACTGTGGAGATAACAATCAGGGCAGACGAGATTACTGTTAACGACGTTACAATAACGTCGTTAGGCAGCGTCAACGAAGTTCAAAACTGCAAAGAAGATGTTGGCCTTAGCTGCGAAAGCAACCGGCGTCATGAAGATGTTTTGAACAACTCTTCAGCGGCTTCACTAAATGCAACCGCCGGCCTTAAACCTAGGAGACAAGAATCATGAGTGCAACTGAGAACAAACATCTCATGCAATATATTTTCTCCGAGTTGTCTAAGGGCAACGGCAAGCCCTTCGTCGAAAGTCTGGCTAATGACTTCTCCTGGACTGTCACCGGCACCACCAAATGGTCAAAAACGTATCATGGGAAGCAAGCCGTACTGACCGAACTTCTGCAACCGCTGTTTTCCCAGTTTGAGAATCAATATACGAATACCGCAGATCGCTTCATCGCTGAAAACGATTACGTGGTGGTTGAGTGTCGGGGCAAGGTCATCACAAAAGCGGGTATACCGTACAACAATAAATACTGTTGGGTCTGCCGTATTGCTGAAGGCAAGCTACAGGAGTTAACCGAGTACATGGACACGGAACTGGTTACGGCGGCGCTGCGTGGATAGCATCGAGTCGTACAAGTCGATGGCCACCAGGGCGACAACGGATCTTTATTACGTTGCTGGTTAAATTCCACGTTGCGTGTTGACGGTTTCGCTCCTTGACAACTCCAGCTATTGGCTCAGGAAAGAAGCCGACCGAGAGGAAAACACATGGATACAAAAACTCAGGACGCACTTGTCATCATCAAACTTTACCAGATCAGGAGCGAGGCGTTGATGCGCGAGGCCCGCAGGTGGTTCTTCTCAGAGTTTGCCCCGGGCAGCGGCAATGACATACTGACGCTCATGTTGAGTGGCGAAAAGCAGAGCGCGTATTATCGCATGGTCGCATCCCACTGGGAGGTCGCCGCGTCACTTGTAAACAACGGCGGGATCGATGAAAAGTTATTCCTGGAAGCCAACTCGGAACACTTGGTCGTGTTCGCTAAGCTCCAGCCGTTCGTCGCCGAAATCCGGGAAAGCATCGGCGAGCCAGATTATTTGGCGCACTTAGAGCGACTCGTAATGAGGGTGCCAAATGTCGAAAAGAAGTTGGAGAACCGACGGAGACTGATCGAGCGATGGGCACAGGCCAAAGCTTCATCGGGAGAACAGACCTCATTATGAGAGAGGCAGATCACCGAGAACGTGACGTTGGATGAGCATAAAAACGAGCAAGGAAGGAATAGCAAACCAAAATAATGCGAATTGAAGAAGTGTCCAAAACCAAGGCCGGTCTTTTTGTCCGGCTCGCCTACTGGTTTTCGCAACGCCGATTCGGGAAAGTAGCAGACCCCTTAAAAGTCATGGGGCATCATTCCTGGGTCCTATTTGGCTCAGGTGTCTTCGAACTCGCCGGCGAACGCGCGCGGCTTGTGGAATAGAGGCTGAAAGACCTCGCCCAGGTTAAAGCAGCTACTTTGGTTGGCTGTCCGTTTTGAATAGACATCGGTTCTGCCGTTGGCAGAAAAGCAGGTATTACTGAAGAGCAGCTTCGGGATCTTTCCACCTACAGGGAGAGCAGCGCGTTTTCGCCGCATGAGAAGCTAGTGCTTGATTACAGCGTAGCGATGACACTAACGCCGGTCGAAGTTCCCGATGAACTCTTTGCCGCGCTCCGGCGCCATTTCAACGAGGCGCAGATGGTGGAGCTAACTGCGACGATTGCGTGGGAAAACTATCGAGCGCGTTTCAATCACGCATTTGGCGTGGAAGCTCAAGGCTTCTCCGAAGGTGAGTATTGCCCTTTGCCGGAGCAAACCAGGGATAGGCCGGCCCAAATCAGCAAGATTAGTGCGCTCTAACAAGTTTTCAGAAAGAAGTGTTATGCACAGCGATTTCGAACAGAAGACGCGCGACCAACCGTTCAACATGTAATGATTTGCTAGCCGTCAGAAGTAACGCTCTCTGATAAGGTTGATGTGGTGCATTTCGTGACCTGCAATGTGGTACGCAGCAGCGCGGACGCTCATCACTTTGTCGTCAGCTATTCCGGTGCGCAAAAGCGCCTCGTCATTAAAACCTTCGAACAGAGAAATTGTCGCTTGACGCACGGCCGCGAACTCTCTCAGAATGTCTTCGATTTCGCGCTCGTTTGCCCCTGAATAGATTGCATAGTCGTCTTGTTCAAAGCCGGGCAACTCGGTCTTATCGTTCCGCGCAAAACGCAACGTCCGGTAGGCGTAAATTCGCTCGTCATCAATGATGTGAACCAGCGTCTCCTTGATTGTCCATTTTCCATCAGCATAGCGGTAGACGAGTTTTTCTGCCGGAAATGAACGGATGAAACCCTGCGTGGTTTTCAAGTTGTCAGCCAAATGCCTTAAGACAAATCCGTCGTCGGGCAACAAACCGATATACATTATCGTGTAGGGCGCGCATTCCCCTGCGGCGGGTTTTTCAATTCTCTTCATCCTGGTGTTCTGATTATTCATACGTCACACAGTCTTGTCCGCAGGTCGCGGGCGGCGCATGAGCTCGCCGCCGCAGTTCGGGCAAATCGCTTTCATCGCGCTCGTGCACCTCGCGCAGAACGTGCATTCGTAGATACAGATGTACGCTTCGCTCGATGCCGCAATCTCCGCCTCGCACTTCTCGCATTTGGTCCGCATCTCTAACGCCATACATTTGCCTCCTCATCGGCTTTCCCATCAACCTTTCAAATTCATAGAAAAATAATGCGCCTGAATGTCCATTCTCTTCTGCAAATAAAACCGGTGTGCGCCGAATCTTTTAACGTGCGAAACGAGTCGGATATGGTCGCAATTATTTTCTCCGGCGTATTCAACCAGCCAATCAAACAATTCGCCGCCGTAGCCTTTTGACCGTTCGCCGCTTTTCGCAATCAGGTCTTCAATTTCGAGGTACTTGCCGCCCGACAGCCATTCGGAGATTCTAAATCCGCCGACGGCTTTTACTTCGCCGTCCGCCAGATAGGCTAATTCATAGCCGGAATTTTCCGCTTGTCGTTTAACTCTCGGCAGAAATTCACCAGCCTTTATATGCGGGCGCAGCTCAGCCATTACCGAGTAACAATTTTGAATTTCGTCGTCTGTTTTAGCGACTGCAATCATTTTTCGTCTCCGGTATTTTTTTGTAACTTGAAACGTGTGGCGGAATCGGGATTCCATCTCTTAGCCGGTCGTCGGCAAGGGGTTTGCCAGCCGTCAAACGAACCGGAATCACTCCCGCCCAAACATCCAAAGCGTAATCTTCTTCGTCGTCAATGGGATTTCCCGTGCGAATCTTCGCCGATGCTTCTTCGAGCGGAAGCGACAACACCAGCGTCGTCTTTAATTCTTTTTCAGTCGGCGGGCGAACTTCCGCCCAGCGATCGGGAATAATATGCTCGCTAAAAGCAAAAAGTGCCTCTGACTTTTCCTGTTCATCATCTACCACTTTTGCCTTGCCCAAAATTACGACCGAGCGATAATTCATCGAATGATGAAATGCCGAACGCGCCAAAACCAACCCGTCAATCAGTGTAACCGTTACGCAAACGTCAATTTCCTGCGCCAACGCCCTGAGCATCCGGCTGGCCGCCGAGCCGTGAATCAACAAGGTATCGCCGACACGCGCATATCCGGTCGGAATAACAAACGGCTGGTCGTCAACCGCGAAACCGACGTGACAGATAAAAGCCTCGTCCAGAATTTGATAAATAGTGTGACGTTCAAACGAACCGCGCTTAGGCAAACGTCGCACCTTCGTTTTTTCGGTAGGGGTAAACTCTTCGGTCATATTGTCTGTCCTGCTAATTTGTCACGTTCAACGTAACATCTGAATCAGACCCGAAATCAACGGCTCCGGTTTTCAATAGATCCTTTTCCTCTGTTTTGGCTGCGACTGCTTTCCTTTTCGCCTGATACAAAATCAAAGCGACGCTCAACAAAATCAACGCGGCGCCCGCGAGTGCCTGCCATTGCAGACTTTCGCCAAAAAAACTGCCGATTATAACTGCCACCAACGGCGTGACCAGCGCAGTCATCATCGCTTTGGTCATTTCGTTGTTTTGCAAGAGCCAGTAAAAAAGCCCGAACCCCGCGACTGTCCCGAACAGCCCGAGATACAAAACGCAGAAAATCGCCGTCCAAGTCCAGCGAAAATTTATCGGATTGCCTTCCAGAATCCAGCCGAGGAGAGCGAGCGGAACAAATCCGACAATCATCTGCGCAGTCAACAGTGCCGTCGAATTTGATTTTGTGCCGCGTGCTCTAGTCAACACGCTGGCGTAGGCGAAAAAAAACGCGCCGGCAAGGACTGCCGCGCTACCCGCGATAGCCAAAACGCCGGATATGTGTAGCTGTTCGTAAAAAATCGCACCGACCCCAGTAATGCCGAGCAAGATAGCGAAAACTTTGCGCCGCGTGATTTTTTCGGCCGGCAAATAAAACGGGATTAACGCAAGTCCGAACGCCGGAATCGTCGCTTGCAGAACCGCCGCCAAACCCGAAGAAATATGCTGCAGTCCCCAGAACACCAAGCCGTATTTAAGAAAGAATTGAAGGAAACCGGTCGCGCCGGCCAAAATCCAAAATCGTCTGTCGCGCGGAAACGAAATTTTAGTTACCGCTAAAATCAGAAGCAAAATTGCGACGGCGACGGCAAGCCGCAAAGCCCCGAAACTGAGGGGCGGCAAATCTCCCAGACCGAGCTTGACGAAATCCAACTCGAACCCCAGATACCGCACAAGATCAACCACACCAGGAAAACTTTCATTGCTTGTAGCTGCTCAATAATATTTTTCTTCGATGATTTTTAGGTGGTGAATTTGATGTCCGATGATGCTGAAGCCCATCGCCAAAACCGAAATCTCATACTTCCAATTCGTGCCGCAGGTGTGTAACATTTCGTCGTCGAAACTATCGAACATCGTTTTTGTCGAAACGCGAACAATGTTCAGTTCATCGACCAGCGCGTCAATCAGGCGTTTGTCCGCGTTCATATTCGCGCCGAGCAGCTTTTCGTCCACGCCTTGCGGAACCGAGCCTTCACGTCTGGCAAACAACAGAGTGCGGTAGGACAAGATTCTTTCAAAATCT
Source organism: Pyrinomonadaceae bacterium (assembly GCA_041744135.1). Classification (GTDB taxonomy): domain Bacteria; phylum Acidobacteriota; class Blastocatellia; order Pyrinomonadales; family Pyrinomonadaceae; genus PSRF01. The sequence goes on along the minus strand of JBGTLM010000376.1, from coordinate 714 downwards.
ATAATGTGCTGAAAAATCTCTTTGACCGTCCATTTGTCGAGCGCGTATTTTTTGCCGTCGAGCTTTGTCAAAAGACTTCTGTTTAATTCATTCAACTGACCGATGCTGTCATCAAAAGCCTGTGACAGTTCCACATCAGCCACTAAGTTGATGTAGCGGTCGAAATACTCCGGCATCGGATTGATGTCTGATTTCTTCATGCGTTTGTTTTGTGATGTTCGGTGATTGTTGCCTTTAGCTGGATGACACCCGAGCTGTAGCGCCTTGTCAAACTTACATCACCGCGGGTCGTTAAACTCAACCACGCCACCGCGAGCGTGCGGTCGGCGATAGTTTCAACACTTCCGGCGCTCCTTTCAGACGACGAGCTAGTTCATCCGAAACCTCGCCACGCCATCGCTGAGACTGAGAAAGAGCGGCGGCATGGCGTTCGTATGCAGCCTGATCTTCAAAGCGCATGAACCAGACAAAGACATGCTCGGCCTCACGCACCGGTAGCGCCGGGAAGGTGTTCGCGCTTTGCTCGGTCACAAAATAGGCCAAGATCGAAGCGCCATTATCTGTCACGACCGGCTTGAGCCTGTGCTCAAAGAAGTCAACAAAGTCGGTGCCAACGGGTGCATTGAAATAATAGATAGTGGCAATCAGCAGCCTCTGAGAGACTTCGTTGGCGCGAGGCTGAGGGCGATCGCTGGTGTTGACTGAAAATCCGGA
>JBGTLM010000375.1:0-48426 GCA_041744135.1 Pyrinomonadaceae bacterium | reverse complement strand
TGCTCTGTCTGACCGGGCGATCCCGGTGCAGGGTGCTTACTGCGCTTCGAAACATGCAGTCAAGGGTTTCACTGATGCGTTGCGCATGGAACTTGAGCACCAGGAAATTCCCATCTCCGTAACCCTCATCAAGCCGGCCGCGATCGACACTCCTTACAGAGACCACGCGAAGAACTATTTGCCAGTCGAACCGCAAAATCCCCCGCCTGTCTATGCACCGGAAGTCGTGGCTGAAGCCATTCTGCATTGTGCTGAAAACCCGGAGCGCGATCTCTTTGTGGGCGGCGGCGGAAAAGGGATTTCGGTAGCCGGTCACTACGCACCTGAAATAACCGATAAGGTGATGGAATGGACCATGTTCAATCTGCAAGAGTCCGACGAGCCAGCCAGGAATCCACAGCATAGCGCTCTGTATCAGCCGTCGGGTCCGTACGCCGAGCGAGGAGGGTACGACGGACACGTCGCGGAAAGCAGCTGGTATACGAAAGCATCCTTGCATCCACTGATTGCTGGCGGACTGTTGCTCGCGGGCGCCGGGCTTGCGTACGTTGCCTTCAGAGAAGGCCTTTTCCGAGAAAGAGGGCGCAACGGACGCTACGATCGGAATTAACCTCTGGCGCAAAGGACAACTTAATGGACGACGATAAGCAAACAATCGGTTCTCGGTCTGGATGAACACCAGACGCTTCTGAACGAGTCTCCGGCCCTGACCCTGAATTTCGACGACGAAGATATCTTCGTCAAGCTGAAGGAAATGACTGGCGGATTCGGCCCGGATGCGTGCATTGATGCTGTCGGGTTAGAAGCTCACGGCACTACCATTGATGCCATTTATGACCGCGCCAAGCCTTCGCTTTTTCTTGGTACCGACCGCCTCACGCATTAAGACAGGCAATTCACGCTTGCCGAAAAGCAGGCACTGTCTCTGTGCCAGGAGTCTACGGAGCTTTCCTGGATAAGATTCCTTTCGGCGTTGCGTTCGCAAAAGGCTTGACCTTCAAGATGGGCCAAACCCACGTCCAAAAATACATGCGACCGCTGCTGGCGATGATCGAGAACGGCGATATTGATCCATCGTTTGTAATTACGCATCGGCTGCGCCTTAATGACGCTCCCGCTGGGTATGAGACGTTAAAGCATAAGGAAGATGAGTGTATCAAGGTCGTATTGAAACCCTGACCACCCTAACAGGGCTGCCGAGAACAACCACCATCCACGAAAACAAACAAAACCGCACAAAATACACGACTTGATTCGAGTTTTTTCGTGTGATTTCGTGGATCGCTTCTGTTTTCTTTGCGATTGCTGACGTCGATCACTGTAGCTGAACCCAATGTCAGAAAAAGATCGCCGTAAGAAAGACGGCCAAAACAAGGCCAAGAAGAATCAGCGGATGCGAGAGAGCGCCGAGAACCGCAAGCAGCAGAATCCCAGCGCTCGAGCCACAGAGAAACATGAGGCTAAGATGACTGATACTGTGCCCGAAGGGGTCGGTGAGGATGCGAAAGAAGCCGGTCTAGTCATTTTCCATAATTTTCCATTTCTCATTTTCCATTCCTCATTTCTCACTTGGGATTCCCGCTTGAGGACTTCTTGTTCGTGTCCCTTCGTGTGATTTCGGGATCGTTCTCACTATTCAACCAAGCAAACGATCCACGAAGGAACACGAAGCACCACGAAATGGGCTCAGAAAATCACGAATGAGAAATGGAAAATGGGCTTCTGGATTTACGTCGCGGCCGCTCACTCTACGCGGCGGCCATGTCCGCTTCGCTGATATCAAAATTCGCCGAAACCTTTTGCACGTCGTCGTGGTCTTCCAGGACTTCCATTAACTTAAGCATCTGTTTGGCCTCGGTTCCTTCGAGTTTCTTGTACTCTTTGGCCACCATCTCAACCTCAGCCATCTGTGGCTCAACACCCGACTTCTTTACCGCCTCCAGCACGCTATCGAAGTCAGCGGGAGCAGTGATGATTTCAAAATTGTCTTCGTCGTCGCGCAGGTCTTCCGCTCCCGCGTCGGTGACGATTTCAAACAACTCATCCTCTGTTTTTGCAGCCTTATCGACTACGATGTAGCCCTTCTTCTCAAACATCCAGGCCACTGCACCGGCAGCAGCAAGGTTACCGCCATTCTTGGAAAACGCATGGCGAATCTCGGCAACGGTGCGGTTGCGGTTATCAGTCACCGACTCAATTAACAACGCCACGCCACCCGGACCATATCCCTCGTAAGTGATCTCTTCGTAGTTCACACCCTCCTCTTCGCCAGTACCGCGACGGACCGCACGGTCAATTGTCTCATTGGGCATGTTGCCGGCCTTGGCGTCGAGGATGGCCTTGCGCAGACGGGCATTCCCGTCCGGATCACCGCCTCCGGAACGCGCCGCGACCGTTATTTCCTTGATGAACTTTGTAAATAATTTGCCGCGCTTGGCGTCGAGAGCGCCCTTTTTGTGCTTGATACTATGCCACTTTGAATGTCCGGACATATCTAAAAGTAGTTCCTTCTGAGGTGAATTGCGGTGTGGTTGGCAACGGAATATATCATTATCCTCGGCTTACTCTCAAACCTTCGTGGGCCCAGGTGCTGCGCTAGCTCAGAATAGGCGCTTCACTCAACAGCCATTTCAACAGGACACTTGTCCAATGCAGTATTTCGGCAACTTGCGGCGTAACCCCGATGATGCGCCTGACCTGACTTCGGCGGCTAAACTGCTGGCTCACGAAGCTCAATCAGTTCAACGGGACTTCGTGGATGCCGAGATGGTGAAAGCGTTTGTTACCTCAGGCGAGAATTCAGCGCTCGGACCTTGAGAAACAAACAGTTTCCTTATTGCAGATAACTCAAGGCCGGCGACGCGCACAGTCTTTAGTTTTCCCGAGCGCCCCGCGATGATCTCAACAGCGCGCGCGGTAAGTGGAGCGCGGGCGCCGGCAGGCGCACAAGCTCTTCGTTCGCGCGTCATCAACCGGCGCAGCAGCAACACGTTTCGAAGCGCGCCATTGTGCTCGCTCGCCCACAATCTCGCTTCGCGACGAGCGGGGGACCACTTGCGCCTTAAAGACTATGCCCTCGTAGCTTTCTGCGTAGGGAATCACTGTAGGGAGTCCCGGCTGTCGGTGGGGGCAGTAGCCCGACTGAAAGGAAAGCTACTCATGACACCGATTCTGCAGACAGCTCGAACAACCAACCCGCGCCGCCGTTGCTGCCTAGCCAATCAAAGTTCCGACGATAGCCCGCTGAAAAATTTGCAGAATAAATAAGACGATCATCGGAGATATGTCGAACATACCCAGTGTTGGAATCATCCTGCGAAAAGGACCAAGAATCGGTTCAGTTGCTCTCACGAGAAAACGCATTACGCGGTTTCCATAGCTCATTCCCCAGGCGAGGATAATGCGCGCCACTATCAGCAATGAGTACACCGCCAGGAAACCAAAGAGTAGATAACCAGTCAGCGAAACAAGCGCTCCGCGCTGCAAACTGGTAACGACGCCGCTTACTGTAAAAACTACGGAACCCACCAGCTCTAGAAGCAACCAGCCCACTAGAATAGCAATCAGGATCGTCACGAATGGCGCCAGCTTTTGGTCAAGGCCATAAGACATCAAAATGCGGCGCACCGGAGCCAACAGCGGATCACTGAATTGCCGAATAGTAATAGCCGTGCGACTAAATGGATTCAAGTCGGCGTAGTTCACTAGCACTCGAGCGAGAACCAGTAGAATGACGCCAACGATCGCACTGACTATCAGGTACCAGACGAGGAGCCACACTAGATTGATAATTATCATCGCTTATGGAATACGTTCACCGAAGATTGCGGTTCCTACCCGCACGATCGTGGCGCCCTCTTCGGTAGCCACTTCGAAATCATGACTCATTCCCATCGAGAGCTCGCCTCGGCCGTCGCCGAATTGTCCTGCCGTTTTAAGTTCATCACGTAGCTCGCGCAATCGCCTGAAAAATGGACGCACTCGTTCTGCATCTTCAAAAAATGGTGGCAGAGTCATTAAACCCAGGAAGCGAAGCCGCGAATATTGATTCACTGACTTTACCAATTCAGATAACCCAGTCTCCGACACGCCCGATTTTGTCGTATCTCCGGCGAGATCAACTTGAATCAGGACCGGCAATTCATCACGGTCTTCTTCGGCACAAGCGCGTTCAAGTCGATCAGCCAGTGAGACTGAGTCAAGTGTATGGACTATATCAAACAGCCTTACGGCGCGGCGTGCTTTGTTCGCCTGCAGATGACCGATAAGATGCCAGCGCGCCGCCTCGGATTGCAGTGCAGGAATTTTCGACTCAGCTTCCTGAACACGATTCTCACCAAAGTCAGTTACCCCAACACCAAGTGCTTCTCTCACAAGCGCGGCCGGATGGTTCTTGCTGACCGCCACTAGCGTGATCTCTTTAGGTTCGCGACCGCAGCGGCGGGCCACAGTTGCAATCCTTTCGCGCACCTCGTCCAGGCGTTCACGCAGACCAGCAGCAGGTTTAGTTGGTTCAGCCATGTGTAACTCGTAGAGCCCCAATTTAGCTGACAACTGAATAGACGCCAAACCTAGAACCAGTAGTCAGTCCAAGAATTTACCGAAAGTAACTCGAATCAAGCCGTCCATTTCATGCGGTTTCGTGTGGCTTCGCGATCGTGTTGTCTTTCAGCAGCCTGCCAGATCCGGGAGTGTGTCGAGGGGCCAACTTCTGCATTCTTGACACCCTCTGACTGCGTTCGCATAATGAAACCCCATTTGCGGATGTGGCGGAACTGGCAGACGCGCAGGTCTCAGAAGCCTGTGATGGAGACATCGTGGAGGTTCAAGTCCTCTCATCCGCACCAAAAAACTGTTAAAGAGAGACGCGAGCCTGTTAATGAGGGCTCGCTTTTTTCGTCATACTTTTAGGGAACTATGTCTCCCGCCCAGCGTTCCTAAAGTCAGAATAAATTTGTCACAAGAGCCGGTGGGGCGGTGTTTTCGTACTGAGAGCGGAATTTAGAAGTAATTTACAGAGGAAATCACATGAGTTCTGAACGTGCGGCCGCTGTCGAACCTGTAAGCCACCCAAGATTGCGAGAATCGTCATTATCCTCCAGCGCACCGGTGCAGCTGAGAATTGCTGATCATCCGGTGCGCGACCGCGTTCAGCGGCTGGTTACCCTCGCTTTGTCACTCCTGAATGAGGCCCAAAACCTTGCCCGCGATAAGGCTTTTACGGAAGCATCGGCTCAGTTGAGGAGCCTCAACATGGAGGAGGGCATCGACTTCTATAAAGAGGTTGAGCGCTTCGAAATTGAGTTGATCAGGCTCGCCCTGGATCGCACCCACGGATGCCAAGCCAAGGCCGCCAGACTACTGCAGATCAAGCCCACTACTCTGAATTCCAAAATCAAGCTGATGGGAATCGAGTACTGAGGCGCAGACACAATCAGATCGGAAAGTAGTGTCGAGTCTCGGAACGTGAGCAGCTTCGCTCGTGACGACTCAATTACGGAACCGAGGAGCGGTAACCGTCGAGTCCTCTCAAATTAAAACGCTAATAAGCATAGACCTTAGTTGACGGCCTCCGATGCGCTCTCAGCCTGCGCCTCGCGACCATCTGAAACAGTCAATGGCTGCTCGTCAAAGAGATTTGAGTCAATCAGCGTCTGCACCCAATACTGCCCGGCCGTCGGAAAAGTAACGTTAACGAAAAAACTGATGTTGTCGGCAAAACCTCCCGCCGTGATTTCGAAGCGAGTAGGCTGAGAAACTACCACTGGGTGCTTTCGGTCAGTCGTCAGGATGCGCACCTCAGACAAGTGAACGCCTTCGCCTCGCCAGTGGTTGACGACGGCAAACTTGATCAATGAGACTGGTAATTGCTGGACCATTATGTTCTGAAACACGCCCATGAAAGAGAGCTTGTTACCAACCTCGAGGCGAACGTCGTCGCAGAAAAGAGTATAAAGCAGTTCTAGTTTTTTGTTGGTGTCTTCCGACGTTGCCATGTTGTCTCCATGAATAAGACAGACGTCCCCGTCTGTCAAAATTTGCAGCCATGCCAATCTTACCCTAACATTCCTTTGAACGCTGCTTCATCCAGGACTGTAACTCCCAGCGTAGTCGCCTTGTCTAATTTAGAGCCCGCCTCAGCGCCCGCGATGAGGTAGTCGGTTTTCTTACTGACCGAGGTGGTAACCCGGCCGCCGCGGCTTTCAATCAAGGCCCGCGCCTCATCGCGCGAGTATCCCGGTAGCGTGCCTGTGAGTACAAATTGTTTCCCGGCGAATCTTTCATCTACCGCCGCTTTTCCTTTCTCGTCAATCTTTGTGCGCACACCGGCGGCCCGTAAACGCCAACAGAGATCTACGTTGCCCGCATCATCAAACCACCCTCGCACGCTCTGAGCTACGGTTAAACCAACTTCAGGAATATCGTCGAGGGCAGTCTCACTCGCTTCGGCTAACGTCTCAAGTGAGCCAAAATGGTTGGCGAGTATTGCTGCGGTCCTGTCGCCCACATGACGAATTCCCAACGCATAAATCAGGTTGGAAAGATCGCGGGATTTGCTTCTTTCGATTTGCGCCAGCAGATTTTGCGCTGATTTGTTTGCCATCCGCTCAAGGTCCGATATCTCTCCCAACGTCAGTTTGTACAGATCACCAGCGTCGCGCAGCATTTTTTTCTCAACCATTTGATCGACGAGCGACTCGCCCAGTCCCTCGATACGCATGGCCCGACGAGAGGCAAAGTGGAGCAGACGACCCCTGAGTTGCGCCCCGCAATCCGCCGCCACACAACGAGCGACTACCTCGCCTTCCAAACGGAAGATTTCGCCTCCGCACACAGGACATTTCCTGGGCATGCGAAATCGCTTTTCAGCTCCCGTGCGCTTTGACTCGATTACCTTCAGGACCTTCGGAATTACCTCGCCGCCTTTTTCGATCAATACCCAATCGCCAATGCGCACCCCCAGCCGTTCGATCTCATCGGCATTGTGCAGCGTGGCCCGCGAGACCGTTGTTCCGGCAAGTAACACCGGCTCCAGATTGGCCACCGGCGTTAACGCGCCCGTGCGCCCTATCTGCACGGTGATCGCCAGCACTTTTGTCGTCGCCTGCCGCGCCGGATACTTGTAAGCCGCAGCCCAACGCGGCGCTTTCTGAGTTGCGCCAAACTCGTCCTGCAAGGGCGTGGAGTTGACCTTTACCACCAGCCCATCGATCTCGTAATCAAGATCGTCGCGCTGCGTTTCCATTCGCTTGCAGAATTCGACTACCTCTTCTATGGAGGGGCAAAGCTCCCGGTGACGATTGACGCGGAACCCTGCCTGTTCGAGCCAATTAAGCGCCGCCCATTGCGTCGCAAAGGGTTTGCGTTCGCCGGCGATAAGGTCGTAGGCAAATAGGTCCAATCTGCGCGAAGCAACGATCCTGGAATCGAGTTGCCGGAGTGTGCCCGCGGCCGCGTTGCGCGGATTTGCAAAGCGCGGCTCCCCCTGCTCTTCTCGTTCCGCGTTGGTGTTTTCGAACACGCTTCGCGGTATGAAAACTTCGCCCCTCACTTCCACGTCTCTGCCAACTGAATCCCCGCTGGCCCGCAGTCTGAGCGGGACGCTACGTATCGTGCGCACGTTCTGAGTCACTTCCTCGCCAACGCGTCCATCGCCACGAGTGACTCCCCGCGCCAGAAGCTGATTGTCATAGTGCAGCGAAATCGACACGCCGTCTATTTTGAGTTCTGCGACATACTCCAGGGTCCTGCCTTCCGCCAATTTCTGACATCGTAGGTCGAACGCCATCAGCTCTTCGATGTTGTAACTATTGTCGAGGGAGAGCATGGGCCGGCGATGGACGACTTCGGGAAAACCCTCGGCCGGTCGTCCCCCAACGCGCTGGGTGGGACTGTCAGGAGATATAAGTTGCGGCCGCTCCTCTTCGAGTTTCTTCAGCTGCTCGATTAGTTTGTCATACTCCGCGTCGGAGATTTCGGGGTTGTCTTTGACGTAATAAAGCTCCTCGTGCCGTCGAATTTCCTCCCGCAGTTTTTCAATCTTTTTTCCGATTGTTAGGGCAGTGGCCAACTTCTTCTCCCGACTATTTCCGTTGCGCATGGCGACTAATGAACGGCGGCCTTTCCCTCCCGGATACCACTGGTTTTGGTGATGCCGGTGGTTCTTGTTCTAATCTCGCTGGTTGTCTCGCCGAGTCTATTGATCACTCGCCCGATAAACTTGATGCTCTGCAAAAAATCATCCACGCGTATATTTTCGTCCGGGCCATGAGGATTCGAGCCGGCATAACTGATTCCAAACGACGCGACTGGTGTGGCTGGAGAGGAAACTCCGCAGACGGCGCCCACCGGTCCACTGGAAGGATCCATCGGATAAACCAGGGGCGGCATTCCATAGACTTCCATTGCGGGTTCGATTACTGCTCGTGCCACCAGCGAAGTTGCGGGTGCCTTGGCCAGGGGCGCGCTGCCTAGTTCGATAATCTCTATGTCTTTAAACCCGCGAATATCCAGATGCTGTCTCAGCAATTTGTGCACTAAGTCGGGAGTGAGATCAGGTACCAGCCGAAAATCGAGTCGGGCCATCGCCGTGCTGGGCAGAACTGTTTTGGCGCCGGCCTCTGTGTGTCCGGTTTGAATCCCGCAGATGGTGCATGTGGGACCAAAGATGTGCTCTTTTACGAGAGCCTGGCCCTTCATAGCCCGCACCCAGCCGCCAATGCGGAACTCCTTCTTTAGCCCGGCTTCATCAAGCTCGATCTCTTTTAAGGCCTCCGCGTCTTCGTCACAGATGGGTGCAACATGAGAAGAGAAACCGTCAATAGTGATCACACCTTTGGGAGAAGTAATGGTAGCCAAAGCCTGAACCAGCCGCCAGGCGGGATTGGGAACAATCGCGCCCCACTTAGAATGAAGATCGGAGCGGGCGCCGTGCGCTCGCAGCTCGAGGAAAGTAATTCCCTTGAAACCGAGACTGATTACCGGACGATCCTTCGTATCGCGATACCCTTCATCCCAGATGCAACCCCGCGCGACCAGCAACTCGGGGTGCTGGGTTGTGAACCGGTAAAGACTCTGACTGCCCAATCCATCCTCGCCCTCGACTATAAAGCGGAGCGATATCGGTAACTTGCCAACCGTTTTCTGATAAGCCTCGACTGCTGCCAGCCGGGCCACGAGATCTCCTTTACTATTTGCCGCCCCCCGCGCGAAGAGTTTTCCATCTACGATGGTTGCGGCAAAAGGACCGACCGACCAATCAGTCAAATGGCCGACAGGCTGAACATCGTAATGACCGTACACGAGGAAAGTGTCCGGACCACCGCCACACTCTCCGTAGATGATGGGGTATCCGGTACCCATCTTGAACGCTCGGGTCCCGATTCCAACCCGCTGCATCATTTGCTCGACTGCTTCCGCCATGGCCCGCATGCCCGTGCCGCGTGCGGCGACTGAAGGCATTCGACAAAGGGCCTGCAAGCGCTCCGTAAAACTTCGCGCATGGCGGTCAACGTAACGATCGAAGCGAGCAAACGTCATGATGATGACTAAAAATTCAGCGATTCCCAGGACGGCTCAAGCTTCGTTAATTCGCGAGTCAGGAAGGCTGACCCTGTCCCCGCCACAAGCTGAAAGCCACTCAAGTCGTAAGAGCGGGGACCGGGTCAGCCTTCCTGACTCGCGAATGGCCGTAGGTTTCCTTTGGGTCTCATACAGCCTCTTTGTAAAGCAGGTACCTGGGATGTGCGACCGAACGCTCGAATCCAGCGCAAACAAGTCCCGCTGAGAAAGCTTTCTCAAATTCTCGTCGCACCCTCAACTGTTCTTGTTTCGCCAGGTTCACATCTCGTTTGATTAGGCCGATCCAGTCTGCGGGAATCTCAATTGCGGCAATCGGCGCAGATGAAGGCGCAGGCTCGCTGCCGCCGGCTAGTTCAACGACCCGTGGCGAGGACAGCTCCCAACCAGCAAAGAGACGGTCGCTGGGAAGTCCCGTAGCAGCGGGAGACTGCTCGGGAGCCGTCATGTAATCGGTGCCGTAAAAGTTCTCTCCATAAGTCCGCACAACGACGCCGAGCCGGTTTAGATTGAAATACGCGTTGCGGGCCTGCATGGGCTCCCAGGTCCACTTAATAAAGTGCCGGCCTTCGGCAAGCGCTCGCTCCCGCTGTGCCCATTTGAGTCGCGCACCGAGTCCCAGATTCTGATAATCCTTATGGACTGCCATCATATGCGAGTAGCCAATAATTTCATCTTTGCCCCGTATGGCCACCAGGTGATGTACGAAACCGACGACGCGGTCGCGGAAGTGGTTGGCAAACGCCCCCAAGGTCCAGCCACCGGCCTGACGAGACACGATCAAATGACGACGTGGCGAAATATCAAGATCAGGGAGTCCGAAGACTTCACGCTGCAGTCTCACACACTGATCAAGCTCCTCAATCGTCACGCATTCGCGGATGTCGATCTCTTCCATGCACCTCTGCTATCCCTTCAAGGGACGTGCCGGTAACTGAATGAGTACTCGCAAGCCGCCGGCGTCGCGGTTCTGAAGCGTTATCTTGCCACTAATTAGATCAATCAGACGATGACTTATAATTATGCCAAGCTCGTTCACGGTTGCCCCATGTCCGCCCGAGGGTCCTTCCGGATCAAACACGCGCGACAAATCCGCCAGATGTTCGCCGCTATCGTCGATCCGGATCCGAATGAACCTAGCATCAATCAAATCTGCGTAAATAGTAACCTGTCCCGAGCTACTGCGGCTCACGGCCCAGCCCAGAAAATTGTAGAGAATTTGGCGCAACTTTCCCTGATCGGATACGACGGTCGTAACCTCAGGCGCAAGATCGTATTCGAGTTGCACCTGATTCATGTGAGCAGGGCGGGCCACTGCCGCACACGACTCGCGCAGCACCTCGCGTAAGGAAAACTCCTGTAGAAAGATCTCCGGCTGCTCGCCTTCCAACCGCGAAAGGTCTAATAGTTGATTCAGACTGGCTTGAAGTTGAAATCCGGAATCCTGAATCTTCTTACAAAACCGGCTTTGCGTAGCAGTTAGCTCTTCCTGCTCAAGCAGAATCTCGCTGAAACCAAGAATTGCTGTGAGCGGTGTACGCAGCTCATGCGACATCCGTGCCAGGAACAGGGAACGATAGTGTGAAATGCGGCGCAACTCACGATTGGCATCTTCCAGTGCAGCGCTTCGCAACTTTAACTGTTCGATGAGGTGTTCGACTCTTTGATTGGCATCGGACTTTAGTGCCAACTCGCTGGCAGCCTCATCGCGTTCGGTGGTCTCGGTCTGAATTTGGTTGTTATTGAGTGGCTGACCCATAACATTACCAACGTGTCGTTATCCACTGAGGTTAACGATATCGGACGCCGATGCCTTAAATTGATTGGGGACATCAATATAGAACGCTGTGGGACCGGTGTCAAAAGTTCCGGTGCAGTTTGGTTGCGACGCGGCGCCACTTAGTCAGAACCGTGAGGCTAGCGACCGGGATAGGATACAACATCACTCGAACCTGGTGTAACAATGAGTTTTTTGATCCTAGAAACTACCGAATCATGACCCGGTCGAAGCGCTCCTGGTTCTTAGTCAGAACGGCGCGCCGCTGCTTGTGAGAAACTGCACCATTACCGGCCAAGCCCTACTTCTTTTTTGCCTGACTCGTGCGCTATGATGCTTTCGAGGAAACTCGCACGCACCCCAGTAGGAGTTAACAACAGATCGTCTCGCCACCACTGATGAAGGGCCAATTAAGTGATCGACCGCTTGCCGAACTAGTGCATGAGATCTCTATGAAAGACCTCTCGGGTACCTTGCGGCTGCAGCTCGAGAGCGTCAAGGCCGCCGTTTATTTTGATAGTGGTGCGATCATCTACGCGGCTTCAAATCTTCGAGAGTTGCGTCTCGCGGAATATCTCAAGAATCAAGGACTTGTTTCCGAACAAGATCTCTCAGCCTTCGGCGATCGTTCGGACGTGTCTCTCGCGGCCGCTCTGGTCACCCAGGGTGTCATTGATCAACTAACAATTGAACCCGTATTTACGAGGCAAGTCGGCGACATCCTCCGGGTGACTTTGCTTTGGACCAAAGGCATCTGGGAGTTCGACAACCGCAGGCTTCTCGGAGACTCAGTCCGAGTGAGCCTCGATCTCACGGGCCTGCTGATGGAAGCTGCTCGGAGGATGGAGTTGGAGTTAATCGCCTCGAGGTTTCCTTCTGATGAAGAACTGATCTCGCCTGCTACCGGCTTACCCGATTTCAACGGCCTTTTGCCGGCTGAAGGCTTCGTGATCTCGCGCGTGGACAGCCCAATGAAGCTTAGCGAACTGATTGCCCTGAGCGGTCTGGGCGAACTGGAAGCGATGAGGACCCTCTACGGCCTCGTTGTTGGAGGCTTTTTGGAACGAGAGCAAAAAGCGAATGTATTGCAAGCAAGACGGCTCGCTGCGGTCAGCCATACTCGACGCGGTCTTCCGGCGAGCATGGAGTCGCTGCCGAGCCCGGGAGCAGAGTCCGGGCAACCCCAGGAAGCGGACTTAGACGCATTTCTTGAGAGGCTTGGAAGCGCCGGCAATCACTACGAAGTGCTGAACGTCATTTCCACCGCACTGCCCGAGCTAATAAAGAATAGCTATTACGCTTTAGCCAGGCTTTACCATCCCGACAAATTTCACCTGCAGACCTCATCGACGCTGCACGCGCGCGTCGAATCGGCATTCGCGCGAATCACTCAGGCCTACGAAACTCTTATGGACGCAGGACGGCGTTCAGGCTACGACGCTAAACTCGCAGCTTTGGAGAAGTCCCGGAAGTTCGCCCAGTCCGCCCCGAAGAAAGTCGTCAAAGAAGTTGACCTAACCAGCGCCGCGAACGCTGCGAATGCGCCCGTGGCTGGAAGTGAGTCAGAACGTGCTGAGAAGAATTTTGAGGAAGGTTTCGGAGCGCTACAGCAAGGCCACACCCAGTGGGCGGTTACAAAGCTCGCTGCAGCTGCGCGGGCACTGCCGCAGGAGGCGCGTTACCGAGCCTACTATGGCCGCGCTCTGTCCGCGGTCAAGGAGACTCGGCGTCTCGCCGAAGCTGAGATGCAGGCAGCGATCAAGCTCGATCCTAACAACGCTTCCTATCGGATAATGCTCGCTGAATTGTGTTTCGACCTGGGCTTTTTCAAGCGGGCCGGAGCAGAACTCGAGCGCGCAGTGTCCCTAGAACCGAATACGCCAGCGGCCCGCAACCTAATGGACAGACTGGAAGCGAATCGTACGACCAGCTAAGGCGTTAGGGTAGTGTCTCTTAATTGACTCTAAAGTCTTTTTTCGTGCGGCTTCGTGTGATTTGGTGGGCCGAGTTTTGCCCGCGGGAAGGGCGATCCACGAAGTCGCAAGAAAAACCCACTAACTCAAAGCGCTTTTCTATTATGTATGAAACTAGTGGACTGTAACGGTTAGTTTGCAAGTGACCACCATGAGACTAACGATCATATTCAGGAACAAGTCTGTGCAGTTTGGCCGATGTGCCGCTAGCAATTCAACTGTTACAGTCCGCTAGCTACACGCTTGACTGTTGTACAGGTATTTTCGAGACACTAGACTAGAACATATGTCGGCTACATCAACCTTTAATGACTCGGTTGCCGGCGAAGCATTTTTGCGGTTAGCCGCGGTCAGCGATCAATTTGAACGTTATGCAAACCCACATGCCGTTCGTATTGCGGCTATAGCGGACGAGATCGCAAAACTGGTCCATATAGGGGGGGAAGACCGCAGATCGTTGCGCGTCGCTGCCTTGCTGCACGACTTGGGTGAGACTGCGATGGAACGCGATTACATTTCGCGACCCGAAGCACTCACCGCAGAGAATCGCATCGACTTGGCAAGACACCCGGTGATCGGCGAGCAAGAAACTTCGCGGGCCGGAGCAAGTCGCGCCGCGCAGTTGCTGGTCCGCTGGCACCATGAATGGTGGAATGGTTGGGGGTATCCCGATGCTCTCAGGGGCGAGGAGATACCTCTGGCCGCCCGAATTCTGCGTGTTGCTGACTCTTACGCAGCCTTAACCGATAGCCGACCGTTTCGTTCGGCCCTGACCGCCCCCGAGGCCCGGCAACAAATCATCCAGTGGGCGGGAATCGAGTTCGATCCGCGGATCGTAAGCCTTTTTCTATCGCTTGACCGCCTGCCGGAGTTGGAGTCATTTGCCGAGATTGCTTCGGTTGCGAGTAAAGTAACGACTGAGCAGTAGAATGATGACGTTAAAGACGGTCTGAAAATCCCAGAGGGCTTGGGTAATTTGGAGGTAAGCTGCGCAGCCCGCCGAAGCGGCGAGCAAATATCAACTTAGAAACTTTTTCGCCTGTAATAAAATCAACAACTTACAGGCGAGTTTCTAGTGAGTAGGAGGCAAAGCGAGCACGCCCCCGTTTGAGCCCAGAAGCGACTGACTGGGTAATCTTAAGGCTGGCTTGTTTCAACCACAATTATGGCGTATTCAGGTTCAGGCACGTTTTCCAGCGGCTGGCTGGCCTTTGAATTGGGCGTGCTGCGGCGGCTGAAATTCGCCTCTGTCGCCCTCCCCTTCACTGGCGAGCCACACCTCTCGATCCACCTGAAGCGCTGGAGAGTTCGCATGGCCGCAAACGATCCCATGATCTGGTCGTTCACAAAAGCGACCGCACTCGTAGAAAACTTTGCCGAGAGTCTAACGGAGAGTGACCTGTCGATTGTGCTTGATGATGCCTACGTTCCCCGCGACAGGCCGGACAATCCCGGATTGGCAAAGTGGTTTAATGACACCGACGCCTGGTGGCTGGACAATGTGCGCTTCAATGCCGAGCGGCTCGACTCAGAATACAAGCGGGCCACCGCTTTGACTGTGGGAATGATGGTTGGCGACTACGTGCTGTCGTTCGATAAGGATACCCGCATGTTGCGCCAGCCTCTGTCTCTATCGAACGTTTTCCGGCAACTGACTCAGGTCCTTCCTTCACCCTATGACAATTCACTGCGCAACCGGAGCACGAATCACGATGTGCGCATCTTTGTCGCCGAGCGCCAACATACTGACTTGCTGTTCCTCAGGTTACCTTCGCCAGTATTGCAGTCAGAGTCATCTCGAGAGACCCTTTCCGGTTGGCGAGAAGAATGGCTGCGTGGCGGTGATGATTTTTGGAACGACTTTGAACAGCAGCAAGCAGGCAGGCTTGGAGCTCCGGTACAGAGTAAACAGCAGTATCTAGGGTTTGTCGAAGATCTGCTGCGGACAGCCTCTCACATTCCGATTTGGGCTATCGCTCAAACCGAGAACGGTTTCATCTCAAGCGAGGAGCTAGTGGAGACTGTGGGCAGGATCCGAAAAGTCGACGCGATCTATACTAAGGATTTTTCTGATCTACTGGGAGTGAGAGCCTCGATTATTACGGCCGGCAATTCTCGCGTACACTGACGAAGTTCGTGACCTGTGAGCCCTTGACACGAACCGAGGGCTCTAATTTCCGTTCTTTTCTATTTCGTCATTGAATAAGATACGTTAACTGTTCTGATTGATTGGCAGCGAGAGTCTTTGCCATTGTTAGACTTTGCCCCGCCCGGCCACGAAGCGATAACCTACACCTCTCACAGTCAGCAGATGAACGGGGCGGGCGGGCTCGTCTTCGAGATACTTTCGCAAGCGCACTATGAAGTTATCGATCGCCCGAGTGTCGGTGTCTTCGTGCACGCCCCAAACATCCTCCAGAATCGACTTGCGGGAAACCACCTTACCTTCGTGCCGGATCAAATAGCGCAACAACTGAACTTCCATTAGAGTCAACCGCACGGTTTGATTGGGAGTGCGCAGCTCAAGAGCCTGAAGGTCAATGGTCTTGCCGCCGATCGCAAAGGCCTCCTCAGCAGGCCCGCCATCCTCGTCTGCAACGGGCTCACTCGCCGCGCGATCCGTATCGACGCGGTCCCTTTGAAACCAGTCGCGCCGCCGCAGCAAGGCATGGAGGCGGGCCATGAATACGGAGAGTTCAAATGGTTTGGGAAGGTAGTCGTCGGCTCCGGATTCAAAACCGCGCAGCACATCGTCGGGACGTCCGCGCGCAGTTAGCATCAGCACGGGAACAAACTGTCCCGACGCTCGCAGCTCGGAGGCCACCGTAAAGCCATCCTTGCCAGGTAGCATCACGTCCAGCACTACAACGTCGAATGGCTGTTCTCGTTCCAACAAAAGCGAGAGTGCAGCTTCGCCGTTGCTGACCGTGTTCACTGTGTAGCCTTCGGCTTCCAGGTTAAAGCGCAGCCCGTCCGCCAGGTGTTGCTCATCCTCAACGACCAGTACACTACTCATGCATCATGCTCTCGGAAGTTGAATCGTAAAAGTGCTGCCCTGACCCACCCCTGCGCTTTCTGCGAAAACCCGTCCTCCATGTCTCTTAACGATCGAGTGAACGATAAAAAGGCCCAGACCAGTCCCTTTCACACGTGCCATGAAAAGCCCAGGGGCGCGATAGAAGCGTTTGAAGATCCGCTTCAATTGAGCGCGCGGGATACCAATACCGCGGTCGGTAATGCGCACAGCCACGAGCTTCTCGTCAAGCGTCGCTACTTCAACCGAAATATGTATGTTCTTATCCGAGTACTTGATGGCATTATCAAGCAGGTTGGAGACCGCCGCACGTAACTCGTCTGAGTCCCCAGCCACGCGCGGGCGGTTGCCGTTCGTCGAGTAGTCAAAGCTCAGCGCCTCCGGCGGCAGGTTATATCGCACCCGCGTCAGATCCAGACACTCACGCACCATCTGTTCCAGGTCAATAATCGTCGGGCTAAAAGGGAGCCCCTTGTGTCCCGCTTGTCCGGCCCGCAAAACTTGCTCGACAGTATTCAAGAGCCGATCGCTATCAGCGAGCATTATCTCGTAGAAGTTTTCACGCTGCGTCTCGTCCAACTTCCGCGTCTTCAGGGTTTCCAGATAGAGGCGGATGGAAGCTAGTGGCGTCTTTAGCTCGTGAGTTACGGCGTTGATAAAGGCATCGTGCTGCTCATTCCGTCTAATCTCACGGATCAGGAAGGTGGTGTTAAGAACCAGGCCCACAATGATCATCGTGAAAAAGATGATGCCGAAGACCAGAAGTGCTACTTGCCGCCAGTTGAGCAGAATCCAGCCCACATTGAGGGCAATCGCCAGCGCTACCAGACAAGCGCCTAGAGTTATGAAGAAGGCTATTGATTTGCGGCGTCCCCTCCCAGACATGAACCCATTGTAAGGCCAGTGGGCGGAAACCAATAGGCAGACAGCAGAAAAGCGTGAAACAGAGTATGCGCCGGAGGCAGTGACGTAATTAGGAGGCAGGCGACAGGGGCAGGCGAAAATGAAAAAAGCAGTAAGCAGATGATTTCTGCCTACTGCCGTCTGCTACTGCTGTCTGCCCACTGCTCTACGCAGCTTTCTTCAACTCTCCAAGCCCCAGATTCCTGGCCGCGGCAATCTGTTGCTTGCTTATGAGCCTGATTCCTTTTGCCAGGCCAAGGAGCTGTAATACTCTAATGCCATACCAGTTGACATCAATCTCATACCAGGTTAAGCCATGCTTGGCAGCGCGGGGGTGCGCGTGATGATTATTGTGCCAGCCTTCGCCAAAAGAAACCAGAGCTACCCACCAGCTATTAGTTGAATCATCATTCGTGGCAAATCGTCGGGTGCCCCAGAGATGCGTTGCAGAGTTTACCAACCAAGTGAAATGCAGACCGACGGTAACTCTCAGAAAAACGCCCCAAAACAATGCCGACCAGCCGCCTAAGGCAAGCAGAACAATGCCGGAAATAATTAGCGGTACAAAATACAGGTTGTTCATCCAGACGTGAACGGGATCTTTCATCAGGTCGGGGGCGTAGCGTTGCATCACGCTTTTCTCATGCTGTTGAGCGGTGCCACGGAGAATCCATCCCATGTGTGCCCACCAGCGTCCATCGCGCGGTGTGTGGGGATCACCGGAAGCATCGGTGTGGGCATGATGAATGCGATGTGTGACTACCCAATTAATGGCTCCGCCTTCCAGGGCAAGTGCCCCACAGAGTGTCAAGAAATATTCGACCGCTTTTGGGGTTTTAAAGCCACGATGTGTAAGTAGTCGGTGAAAACCCATGCCAATGCCAAGGCTTCCTGATACCCACCATAGAACCAGGGTCGCCAATAGAGCCGGCCAGCTAAACATGAAAAGCGCTGCTATTGCTCCCAGATGAAAGATCACCATGAAGCTTGCAGTTATCCAGTTAATGCTCTCCTGCTGTTGATGATTACGTATCCGATTATCCGTCTCGTTTATTGTTTTTATCGTCGTGCTCATAGACTGACTCCAAGCCCAAGAGTTTGGTCGCTATTGTTCGATGCAACCACCGCAGCATCGTAGCAAGTTAAGACCGTGACGTTTGTAATAGTTATGTAAGCGGGATAAGCGCCATGGATATAGAAGTTAGGCGGCTAGTAAACGTGTCGAAAATGTTGTTATCAAGCTCGCCAAACTTGGAGGCTGAACTTAGATCGTGGCACTATCGCCGCCGTTCAATCAGGAGAGCTCTGATGGAACAGGCACCACGCTCGATTTACCCGAGTCGCGATCGGGTCCGAATTTTCGCGGAAGCCGCAGTCGACGCGAAGCGAACAGTGCTAACCAAACTACCCCGGAGGTTGCCGAGAGCAAGCCCGAAATGACGGTCAGCGTACGGGGGCTGATAGCCCGAAGCGACCAACCCGCAACTGCGGTAGAGAAACTCCAGACGAGTAATTCGGTTGCGCGATCGGTAGTCGAAACTCGCCCGCGCAGGTTGTCGGGCACCAGGCGCATCAGCAGAGTCTCCTGGACCGCAAATTCCGCAGCCAGCAGGATACGGGAGATGAAGAGCAGGAGACAGGCAAGCCAGAGAGTCGGCATCACTCCAATCAGCGCGAAGATCAGGCCCTGCACGACCAAAGCCCACCCGATGAAACTTGCCGTCTGCCCCGTGACCTCGAGGTAAGCCCCAACGCGCCTTGCGATCATCATTCCTAGAAACAATCCCACGCCCGCCGCGAAATAGAGTGCCGCCACCGCTCCGTCACCACTGATTCCCCGCTCGCCCGCAAACACTAGCCCGCCCAGGCGATCTGAAATCAGATTGATCGCCCCACCTCCGGTCGCCCAGAGAATGTTGATCCCCAAAATTGCCGCGACCGGCGCCTGGCTTAGAATGTATGACCAACCCTCTCTAATATCTGACCAGTAACTGGGCCGGTGCTTCCCTGGCCTTGACGCTTCCGTCACCTCAGAATGTCTGGTATCGCGATCAGGAATCAGCCAAATTGAGTAAGCCGAAACCGCAAAAGAGATGGCGTTGACTATAAAGGCTGCCTGGTAGCCAACGGTCGCTGCAGTCCAGCCACCTAGTGCGGCACCAAAAGCCATCAGCAAAAACCGCGACGAAAACATCAACGCATTTCCCGCTAACAAGTCCCGTTCACCCGCGATGTTGGGGACTGAGGCGTTTTTGGCGGCTTCGAAAAAAGCACCGAAGAAAGACAGCACCACTGTCGAGGAATAGGCGATCCAAAGATCCTCAGGCCGGCGCACCAGCAACATACTTAAAGCGACTAGGACGCGTGCGACGTCGGAAACAATCATCACCGTGCGGCGAGACCATCGGTCGACAAACGCTCCGGCGAGTGGGGCGACGACGGTGAAAGGAAGGAGGCGTGCAACCAACATGATGGTGGTAACTTCGGCTGCCGCATGCGAAACCGAACGCACCAGCCCCAACGCTGCGATGAAGTTGAACCAATTCCCCAGCTCGGAAATTACCTGACCAGCCAGCAATCGCCTGAATGAACGATTGCTGCGCACGAGTTGCATGTAAGTTAGTGAAGCCATAAGAACTGCCTGTGCTGGTTCAGTTTAGAGTGCAAGCTTTAGCTTGTCAGCACCGCCAAGGCGCAACCTAAAAGGTTGAACTCTGAACTTCCGGACTCAAGCACCCGACACGGAATCAAAAGAGCCGCCAAACTACTTCGGCGGCTCGCGACCTTGAGAACTATTTCGAAACCTATCCGCCCACAAATTTTGCCGGCCTCTTCTCGATGAATGCTCCGACGCCCTCTCGAAAATCCTTTGTCTGTCCTGATTGAATCTGCGCTTTTCTCTCCAACTCCAACTGCCCGGCATAGTCGTTTGTAGCGCTTGCCTCCAACAACTCCTTGATTCTCCCTATGGCCGCCGTCGGTGCGCTGGCCAGCTTCTCTGCCATAGTCATCACCTGCGGCATTAACTCGGCGTCGGCAACCACGGCGTTTATCATTCCCATTTCCAATGCCTGCCGCGCGCTAACCACGTTTCCCGTCATCAGCAATTCCGTAGCGCGGCGCCATCCGACCAAACGCGGCAAAATGAAAGTGCCGCCACAGTCGGGCGACAATCCCACCCTGATAAAAGCCTGATTAAATCGTGCGCTTTCCCCGGCTATTACCAGATCGCACGCCAGAGCGAAATTGCAACCACCTCCCGAAGCAGCACCATTAACCGCGGCGATAAACGGCAGCGGTGTCCGCCGGATCAGCAACAAACATTCATTAAGCGCGTGCAACGGTTCGTCGAAGAATGCTTCGATCCTGCCTTCCTGTTGTGCAATCTTCTGCATCTCTCGAAGATCGCCGCCCGCGCAAAATGCCCTTCCCGCTCCGGTCAGTACTATCGATCGTGCAGCTCTCTCGCGAGCTTCGGCCACTGCCGCTATGAACTCATTACCAACCTCGATAGTCAGTGCATTTAATGACTCCGGTCTATTTAGCGTTAGCACGCAAACAGCGCCGCGCATTTCGAGTTGAATCGTCTGGTAACCCATTCCAAGAATTTGACCGCACCAAAGACGCAGAACTCGCACTAAGGGAGACGGCGTAACCTTTCTTTCTCCCCGCGAGCGCACGTACGCATAACATTCGGAGGAAGACTTCCGCTGGCTGTCCTAAATTGAAGATCAGCTAGTTCCCTGTTGACTTGCTCGATTCGCACCAAAACATTCGCCACAGAGTACCGGTCGGCCGCTGGATGGCTTGAAGGGTACGGTGTCAGCCTTTCCGCATTGATCGCAAGTGATGTCGAATCGCTGCCGCTCTCCACCTGGTCCCCTCGAGCCGCCAAAGTTGGCTCGACGCGCATCTCGGCAGGGCTTGCAGCGTTTTGGGTGAGTCAGATTGCGTTCTTTGTAATACTCCTGCTCGCGTTCGGTGAACGGGAAGGGGTTTCCACATTCCGTGCAAGTGATCTCAAGGTCTGGCATGACGCATTTTCTCCTGGAAGGACGAAACTGAGGTGTCTGCCTCTCTGGTTCGGAGCGCTGCTACTAGCTTGTCTTGCGGCTTACGATTGGCTGGTTCAAGAGTGGCCAGAAACTTGTAGCGGCTCTCAACCTGACCCCTCAGGCATCGCGTCCCGAAACGGTTTAAGTGGGCCCGAGTTTACTCCACCGCAACGCTTCATTCAAACTTTATCTGGGGCTGAATTCGGTAAGTTGGGGGTTCGGCACATCATCCCGAAGGGATCTAAGTTAATAGCCGAGGGCGAGCGTTGCGCGACGCCCATCGGATACGCAAACGAAACATCATCTCTGACCCTAAAGGGGTCAACGTCGAGGTGATTTGACCCCTCCAGGGTCAGGAGTCTTTTCTGCGGTCCTCCGTAGGCGGCGCGACGCTCGCCCACGGCTATTACTTACATCCCTTTAAGATTGAAAACACATTGATCCTACCGTGGGTCTGGACCGGGCGAATCGTGTATAAGTGTTCTGACTACTAATCTCTATGTAGTTCGCTAACGTGTGCGACGACCGTTTGACCAAGCGTGCGCAGGTTGTATCCGCCCTCCAGGCACGAAACGATCCGCCCCTTGCAGATATTGCCCGCCCAGTGCTTCACTGACTGTGTCATCGCGATGAAGTCCTCGTCTTCGAGTAGCAGTTGACCGAGCGGATCGCCCTGGTGCGAATCAAAACCCGCTGACAAAATCACGAGATCGGGCTTGAACTTCGAGGCTATCTCATCAAGCGCTGCGTCGAACATCCGCTTCTGTTCTCCAGCCCGCGTTTGAGCTTTCACTGGCACATTCAGAGTGTAGTTCTTCCCCCGACCAAGGCCAGTTTCACCGCGCGAGCCGGTCCCTGGATACCATGGATATTGATGCATAGAGAAGAAGAAGACAGTAGGGTCATCATAGAAAATGCCCTGCGTTCCGTTCCCGTGATGCACGTCCCAGTCAACAATCGCCACCGTCTCGATCTCTGCATAATGGTTTTGCGCGTATCGAGCCGCTACGGCGACATTGTTGAAGAGGCAGAAGCCCATCGCGCGCTCGGCTGTGGCATGATGACCGGGAGGGCGCACCGGAACAAAGGCATTGGTTGCTGCGCCACTCATTACCAGGTCGATGGCCTGACAAGCCGCTCCTGCGCCGCGCAGAGCTGCATCCATTGAGCGCATTGAGACGACGGTGTCGGCGTCCAGGTAACCAATGCCTTCGCTCACAGCGCGCTCCACCGTCTTGTAATGCTGTGGCGTGTGGCACGCCTGAACATCCCCGCGTGGTGCTTCCCTCGCTTGAGTCTCAAGCAGCCTGGGCCAGAGTGCAGTATCTCCCCGCAGTGCGTCCATCACTACGGTATAACGCGACGGAGACTCGGGATGGCCGGGGCCGGTGTCATGCTCCTGAAACATCGGGTGGTAAACAATTGCGGTAGTCATTGAATCGTGAATCGTAAACGGGAAATCGGAATTTGGGAACTCTAAAATAGCGAAAGGGTGGGGGGCGTTCGCCGAGTACGAGATATTAAGACAACAACCTTCGTCGGGGAGCCGCAATGGTTTGCCGTTTAGTTCGCGCCCAAGCGCGCTCTACGATTTACGCCTAAAGGGTGTCTCGTTCTGAACACCGGAGCCCAACGCGGAGAATCGAAATCATACGGATGCCCAGAGCTGGTGTCCGACAGTCGCAGTGACCTCCAAGTCAAACCCATGGAATCCGGCAGCGTTTCTGTATTCCTTGAGCAGGAGCAAGCTTGCGGACAGCGGGAATGCAGATTGCTCAGCAGATTGCTCAATAGCACAGCGGTAAAACGTGTCCAACCGACTTAATAGTTCCGAAATGAATGTTATGGGTCCGATCAGGATATAGGAGGAAGCAAATGGCTTACGAAGAAGAGGGGAAAACAAGTAGGGTAGTTGTTGAGACGCCTTCGGCCCGGCGTGAAGTGACACAAACCGAATCGGTCCGAGGGCCTGAGCGGGAAGGCATCTCTGGAGCGACAGTGGGCGTGATCGTGGTGCTGGCCGTGGCGCTAGTTACAATACTTGTGTTGTTCCTGATGAGTGGCCAGACCACCGATACAGCGAACGACAATCTCGCGGCGCAGCAAACCGCGCCGCCCCCAACGACCATCGTCCAGCAGCCCGCCCAGCAGCAACCGCCGGTGATTATTCAACAGGCGCCGCCGGCGCCGCAGCAAGCTCCGATCATCATCACGCAACCTGCGACGGGTGGCTCGACTTCAAGCGGTTCGAATGATGCGACGATCCAGAATGAGATAGACAAGAGGATTCTGGAAGATCCCACTTTCACGACATTGGGAATTACTGTCTCAGTACTGGACGGCAAGGCGACGTTGGTTGGGACTGTAAGGAGCGATGGCCTTAAATCGCAATTTGAAAAGATGATCCGGAACGTCACAGGCGTGAAGCAGGTCGATAATCAAATCATCGTCAGCGGCTGATGAGTACACCGCAGCTTAAGACCAACAGTGCGCCGCAGTTTCTCGAACTGCGGCGCATTCTATTTTCTTGGAGCGCCGCCTTGTTGGCACACTCCAAAGTCGGATTGTAGCCGCGGATCTGCGCGGATGAACGCGGACCAGAAAAAAGGACTAATCAAATGCCTTGTGTAGAGTTGTTTTGCTTGTCTTGGTCTTCGCTCTGATCCGCGTTCTTCCGCGTGTATCCGCGGCTAAATGATTTCTCTGAATGCCTAATGGTTCCCTTTTCGAGCGTGCTAGAACCCTTTAACCTTTATCTCGCCGGAACTCAACGACATATCTATGGTCAGACTGTCTCCATCGCCTGCAATTAACAGCCTTCGCTCATCGCCCCTTGTGTGAAACGTGACCTTTTCGATCAGACAATTCACCGGCGCATGAGTGAGCTGCCTTAGCCCCTCCGCCCGAAGCCCCTCGCTGAGTAGTAGCTCGATGTCAGCATTAATCTCTTTTCGCCTTTTTTCGGCATCCAACTCGCCAACCGCTACTGGATGCGGCAGCAAACCCATTTGGCCGTCCACATAGATCGTCCAGATGAATCCAATATTGAGCAGGACATACAGAGCTTCGTCGTGAATGAAATAACCGAGCACGGTGGCGCCGAGCACGTGCGCAATGACGTGATCCTGGTGGGTTGTCGTATCTTTGTCGAACCACTCGGTTATCATTTGATGTTAGTCGGCCAAAGCCTTTGACGCGTGCAGAAATGAATTAAGTGATGGTTGTTTCAGGTCCGCGTTATCCGCGGGGAATCCAAGGCTAACATTTCATAAACCCGCGTTAACAGCCGCGCAGTTTACTCACTCATGCCAGAAGCGTTCACGGAATTCGCTCGCCTTGAGGAAAGCCTTGATCATCTCGGCGCGTTTCATGCGACCCAGTGCAATCGAATCAACTCGCATGTCCTCGCCCGGCAAGATATGCTGGTTCAGCTTGTTAAGCCAGAAGTCATACCCTGCGTAGCTCGTGTCGGGCGCATCATCTGGATTCCGTCTCAAGTATCCGACGTACTGCAGCAGCACGACTGCGGGGTTATACTGCCGGTTATAGACCGATCCGCTATTAATCACGGACAACAGAGCCTTAGCCCGTCCATCCACGTTGCCGCCACCAAACTCGGCGATAGCTGCATCGCGTTCGGCCGCAGTTGGTACAACCTCTGAATTTGCAAACAAGCCATCGACGTATGTACCCGCCGGGATAGTGATGGGAAAACTGGCGACGAAGTCGGCGCGCTGCACCCAAGCTCGGGCAAAGTTGAGGATGTTATCAGCAAGTCGCTGTTCCCAACCCCCCTGGCCCACAACGACTCCCCTACCGACTTCCTGAGTGCCGCGTAAGAACTCGCTGGAACGCGGTAATCCTCGCGGACGCAAAGTACTGTCGGTGAACGACGCTTTGTACACGCGGACTACGAGGAAACCCGTGCTTTGAAATTCTACGGAGAGGAAAAAGGCCGCGGAAACGTTTTCACGCCGGTGGTCGAGACAGACTGGGTCTGAATCACACAATTGAAGCTGTCCTGTCCAGAACGCCAGGCCCTGAGAGTCTGCCTCACGGTTGAGAAAATCGTGATAATGCTGAGCTACGAAAGTCGCATTGTCATCAATCGGGTTTGCGGTTCCGTTACTCGTTTCATCATCGGTGATATCCAAGGTCGCCACGCTCGAGTTGCCGAGACTTGTCCCCCCGGCCGGATTTCTCAACGCCAGCGTCAAGTTCTCTGTACCTTCAGCGTAAGCGTCCTCGCTGATGAGCACAGTGAAGCTTTCCACGTCATCGCCGGGACCAAACACCAGGGTACCTTCAGCGAAAGTAAAATCGGCTTTCTGGCTGGCTGAATTCTCGTTGGTTATGTATCCGACGGTTTGAACTGCATTCAGGACCCCGGTGCGGGTTACACTTATAATCACGCCTGTGCAATCTTCGGTGACTTGAAACTGAGTGGCGTTGAACTGAACGGTTGAAGTGATCGGCGTCGGATCGGGGGTGGGCGTTGGTGTCGGCGTTGGAGTTGAAGTCGGCGTTGGAGTTGGTGTCGGCGCAGGACCATTATCGGCAACACTGAATATTGTTCCGTTGTTGTAGTTTGCTACGTAGAGATTTCCCTGCTCATCTTCGCCGAATGTAGAAATGCCGATGTTGGTGTCAAGCAATTCTGTGGCTCGCCAGATTCCGGTCTCCTGGCGTAAGCCCCAGATTCGTCCCGTGCAGAAGTCGCCGTAAAAAAACAACCCCTGCATCCGCGGATACGTTGCTCCCCGATAGACATATCCACCGGTAATCGAACATCCCAAAGAATGGTTGTACTCGGTGACGGGAAGCGTCAATCCAGTCGAACTGCAATTGATCGGATTAAAGCAATGGAGACCCTCCATCATCCTCCAACCGTAATTCTCACCGCCGGCACTTGAGGCGGGCTGAAAGTTTACTTCCTCGAAATTACTCTGGCCGACGTCGGCGACGAAAAGATCGTTGGTTTGACGGTCGAAAGAAAAGCGCCAAGGGTTTCGCAACCCCAGAGCCCAGATTTCAGGTAGAAATCCCGTCGTCCCGACGAACGGATTGCTCGCCGGCACGGTGTATGTTGCGGGATTTCCGGTCTCGACATCGATACGCAGGATCTTTCCGAGCAGGTCGTTCCCGTTCTGCGCGCGATTATTTGGATCCCCGCCCGACCCGCCATCGCCTGTGCCGATGTAGAGGAAGCCGTCGCGCGAACTGAAGGCCAGCTGTCCGCCGTTGTGATTTGCGAATGTCGGGTGGGGGACGACGAG
This sequence comes from Pyrinomonadaceae bacterium, assembly GCA_041744135.1. Classification (GTDB taxonomy): domain Bacteria; phylum Acidobacteriota; class Blastocatellia; order Pyrinomonadales; family Pyrinomonadaceae; genus PSRF01. Next base: position 21,829 of record JBGTLM010000375.1, on the reverse strand, counting down.
GACGACTTGTTCAGTGTTGGAGTCCGCAAGGTCAGCGTTTCCCACACTCACTTGGTAGCGGGCGATAACGATGTTGCCGGCGGGATTGGTGTAGTTAACATAGAAATGTTGCCTAGTCGCAAAGCCGGGAGGAAAAGCGAGTCCGAGGAGGCCACGTTCGCCGCCCGTCGAGATGCGTGAACTGAGGTTGAGGAAAGGCGTCGAAGACAGGGTCCCGTTCCTGATGATGCGGATTCGACCGCTCTGCTCGACGACAAAGATGCGCCCGCTACCGTCGCCCGCGTGAGTGATGCTGACCGGCTGCGTCAGCCCGGTAATTGGAGATGCCAATAAGAGCGAAGGCAATTCGGACGACTGGGCGGAGGCCGTTTTCGTTACGGGCGGGCCTGCGGCCCCCGTTAGCAGGGTCGCGAGCAAGCTGGCACCCAAAAGAAACCACACATAAACCCTTGGTGACTGCATAATCCGTCCGTTTCTTAACTGGAAGCTGGTTTGGGTGACCCCGTGGCTTTGCGACCCTGCAAATCGTCCTTATTACGCTTCCGTCTCTGCCCGGTTGATTTCACATCTACGCAGAGTTGCATAAAGACAAATACACTTTATAGTGGAAGACATCTTATAGAAACCAAGGTTTTTTGATGTCTGCATCTATCAGTCCTGGCCTCCGCCCGCTCGAACGGGAAACATTCGATCATTTCATCTGCGCGCAATTCCTTTTCATGCACTTGGCTTGCTTGCTCGTCATCTGGACGGGCGTGAGCACGGTAGCAGTCGGCACTTGTCTGGCGCTTTACGTTGCGCGAATGTTCGCGATCACCGCCGGATTTCATCGACTCTTCGCTCACCGAAGCTACCGGACTGGCAGAATTTTTCAGTTCCTGATCGCGTTTGCCGGAACGGCGTCCTATCAGAAAGGACCGCTCTGGTGGTCGGCTCACCATCGCCGCCATCACCTTCTGGCCGACACTGAAGAAGATCTCCACTCGCCACTCACCCGCACCTTATGGCGGTCCCACTTCGGGTGGTTCCTTTCCCGCGATAGTCAGGGGACTGATTGGAAGTTGATTACGAATCTGATGAAGTATCGCGACCTGCGCTTTCTGGATCGATACTACTCACTACCTCCAGCCCTGTTGGCCGTTGCGGCATTTCTGTTTGGTTCATTGCTTCAGCGGTATGCTCCCGGTTTGGGAACCTCGGGCTGGCAGATGCTGGTCTGGGGATTCTTCATCAGCACCGTGGTCCTCTATCACGGGACTTTCACGGTGAATTCTCTCGCACATATTTTCGGGAAGCGCCGTTTCGCGACTGACGACAATAGCCGCAATAATTTCTTTGTCGCGCTAATCACTCTCGGTGAGGGATGGCACAACAATCATCACTACTACCCTTCATCGGAGCGTCAGGGCTTTTACTGGTGGGAGCTTGACGTTTCACATTACACGCTCCGGGCGCTCTCGTGGTTGGGAATAGTTTGGGACCTACGAACACCTCCGCCAGACCTCACCCGGCTGCGGATAAGTTCGCCGAGGGAGTTCGCTCGAGCCCAGCGGCGGCTAGTGGAACCTGAATAATCCGTGGAGTTGTTCACCTTCTAGGGCGTCAGATCCTTCGCGCCAGACGAGTGCCGCGAATTCGATCAAGGCTTTTCTTGTGCTGTTCTACGGGCTAGCCAAAGAAACACGATAAGATCAACCGGCGAGGCCGGAACGACAACCCCAAGAGACCGCCAGTGTAAGCGTACGAAAAAAGCGCTGGTTCCAATTCAGCTGCGGAAATTTTATGCAGGTTTTGTTAGTTAGCCGGATTGACTTGGTGACCAAATAGTCGTTCTTCTTCAGTTCTTAAATTGTTTCGTTTTAAGTGGCCGTCATTGCCTTTAGGCTTTCTACCCTATTCCAGGTAGTGTTCACCCAATCTCGTCTGCAGCGCTACCGGCACGGCCTTCCAGCTGGCCATTGCTAGTGACTGTGGTGTGAAGTCTGCCGCTATAACGCGTGAGACGCGCCATTGAGCGGCCTTCTCCTCATAGAGCCAGCGATAAAAGGGGCCATTCCCGCGTCGGCTATAGAAAACCTCGGGGCCGTTACGCAGTTCCATTCCATTGGGCTTGATATAGACTCGTAGTCCGTTCATCGTCATGTGCGTGCCATTCGGGCGTCTACGCTAGCGATTGTGATTTTCCACTCAGAGGTCGATCAAAGCCTCCGTCGTTGTCCTTCATAGCCGGGACAGTGAAGGGAACCAACCCTCGCTTTACCTCTTCAAGCGCGATGGTGGTGTTTCTTCGTCTCAGCGGGTCAGTCTCGATTCGTGGCTTTGAGCCATGTAGTAGTTGCTTCGTTCGCAAGCCGGCTACGATAATTAGCCGAAACCTTGAATCTATTCCCGGCCAGACCCCTTCGTTCGCGACATCACTGAAGTCATTTCTCGTTGCTTTGTGTGTTACAGCCATGTTGTGTCAGCCCCTATTCTCGTCGAAAAGTTGGCCCGCGCCGTCACAGTCGTTCCTACAATAGCCCAGGCAATAGATTCAGTGCCGGGAATCCCAGTCCCAAGACGTCTAAATGCAACAAACTCATCGCGAGCTGTAGCAGTTCGCACCTGATGCCCAAGGCACATTATCGTTCCAGAGTTCTGGCTGGCAGATCATCCTGTGACCTCGTTAGCCTTCCGTCCGTCGCTACCATTCCTGAGAATGAGGGCGAGTTGAGCATGATCTAGCGCACGACCCCGGTTCAGATTGATTGAAGGATCGGCTACCAGCCAGAAGCAAGCCTTTCCTTCATCCGTCGTTGTAAGGTTCACAAACGCATCCTCGTCCAGTGCCACCGGTCTAAAGCATTCCATTCCGGCGTCACGCGATCGCGCTATCAGGGCCTCCCCTGCGCTATAGAAGACTGGCACGCGAAACCGGCCATGATCGTCAAGAGCGTACCAGTCACCATTGGCGCGTTGCATGGCATACAAACTGTTAATTGCCATCTCCAAGAGTATTTTCTTCTTCGCACACACCCTCTTGCCGAAAGTTTCTGAGCGCGCTGCTGCTCGGCCCTTGCGAAATGTTCAATTGTTTTGGTGTTCGAGCGGGCATCAGGTTTCTGGGCGCTAGTCGCGTTTTTTTCAAAAACAACAGACGGCACGAGGAGAGGTGCGTTTCGCGCAAATCCTGATGTCGAGAGTAGGTTTCTTGAGAACAGCCAGTCGGCTCACAAAGTATAACATGAATTGTTCGAACCCCGGGTCTGAAGTGCCACATAAGGTGAGTTGAAAGGCGGACCTTCAGTCCGCCCCCTCCCCGGTGAATAGCCGCCTGACAGCGTCAGCAGGACGCCGCCCCACAACAAACTCTACCCTACGCCTGCCGCCGGTATATGTCAAATGCAGAATATATCTTGCATAGACAATATTGCTCGCATGTGGTAAGTAGTTTCGTGGAGGGGAGACTATGATTGAAATTCGAGTCGACCAGCTATTGGAGGCGCATGGGCGAACCTTCTACTGGTTAGCTAAGGAAACGGGAATTAGCCATACGACGCTCTGGCGTTTTAAAAAGGGAAAAGCGCTCGGAATCAATTTTGAAACACTGGAAAAAATGTGCCAGGTGCTTCGATGCCAACCAGGCGACCTCCTCACTTTCGTAAACGAAACGCAGAGTCGTAAGAACCGCAGCACTAAAAAACAAGCAATTGTAGTGAGTCATTCGTCTGCAGAGCGGGCCCGCAGATCCAAACGGGCAGTCTAAACAACGACCGCGCGTACAAGTCATGAAGATTAAGTCAGCAAGGGTCAGACCACTCAAAGAGCACACCTTCGTAAGGTGTTCCGATAGAACTCAAGGAGAAGCTGAGTAATACGGGGCCGATTGTACTCCGGAAGCCCCTATACCGGGTTCACCGACCTCTTCTTGCGGTCTTCACGGGTTCTCTGTCAACCGCCGAGAGGCAGCCTGATCGTGAACGTAGCGAAGGCAACGTGCAAACCTTCACATCGGCTGCGGAAGCGCTTCAATGCTGGAGTAGTATGAGGAGGTCCGTCGTGTCTAAGGTTGCCACTTCGGGAGAAGATGGCTATTCGCTCATTGCTAAGGTAAGGGCTACTGAAAAATGTTAAAACATACAAGGCAGTGGCCTTACCCAAGTATGTTCGAGCCGAAGACCGCGCGCGCTTGTCTGCTGGCAATAGTAGGTTGTGCCGAAACCCGAGCGAGTTAAATTTCAATATCGCGAACCTGGCTCGTTCTTATTAGTCACGGTGCTCGGTGACCTGAGTGCGGCTATCCGCGTACTTGTCGCGGTACTCAGTACCGTCATCAGTCGTAATGCCTCTGAACAGCATGGCTTCATCCGCATCACTGCCTTTTGCACTCAGCTCGGCCTGCACCTGATTCCAACTCATTGTGCTGCCAAGGATTTGGTTTGGACGTTTGACTCGATAGTGTCTCGCATCACGACTGACTAGTTTTTGTCGGCTCATAGGATTCTCGGACTTTTCAGGCGGCGGCTGTTACTTCGCGGGCTCTCTTGCCTTGCATTACTTGCTCTTTCGCTTCACGCCAATTCTCTGCCATGCGCTGCAGGCTGGGCTGGTATCGAGCGAAGTCTTGGGACACCAAATCCGCGGTCGATCTGGTTACACGAAACGCGGGCTGCTGCTCTGCATCTTCATCGGGCGCCGGCATCTGGAACAGCTCGGTGGTGTCGTCGTCGACGATGACGGGAAGGCAGCACCATGCAGACCGCTTCATTAGGTATTTCCTCTATTTTCCTCTCGAGTTTGGAGAAACCGCATGCTCGGTGCTGAATCAGTGGCCCAGAGGAATTCTTTGAAAACGCATCTTCTCGTGTGCGTCCTGCCATGAAATGTCCATCACGTAGGGTTTCACTTGCCCTTCAATCGCTTTGAGACGTTCCAATTGCTCGCGATCTGCATCTACCGGTTTTCCCTCAATCCAGGTTCGCGGAGACAGTACAGCCATCCCTCTTGGTTGAATCGACTCTATGGTCGCAAATCTGATATGGGCTTGTGAGGGGCCTCCACCTAAAGTATCTATGTCTTTCAAAAAGATACTGAGAATCTCAACGGATTTGAGCGTTTGGTCGCCCCGATTCGTCAACTCTAAAACAACTGTCGTTCCCGAATCGAATAGTCGAAGCGTAAGGGGCTTATCTGTGTTGTTACTGGCGCTCATGATTGTTTCCTATTAGTTGTAGTCTAAGGAAGCACTGGTTCTAAAAAATCTTCAGGCTTCGACCGAATAGTCGCACAGAGGCTACGCATCAAACAAGTTAGTCGGAACGGCGAACTTGTAGGTCATAAACAAGGGCCTTAACTCTAAGCATCAAGCCGCAATTGACGCGGGCCTTTGCAACACAGTGCCCTGCCGTCGCCCGATTGTATTTATCAATCTAGTTCTCAGTAATTGAGCTGTGGGTTTCAGGTGATCTGGAAGATCCCAGAGGAGCTGAGAAGAGAGTAAGCTGGACTCGGTTCGAAACCCACTCTACTCTACGGGATGCTATATGTCAAATGTAGGATATATCTTGTATGAGTACTACGCTTGCTTTCATAAGCCGCTATAAGCTTCAATTAGCTTGCGATTGTAACTCATGGCAGCCAACCGCAACGCATAATCAAAGTTGTCCCGAGGTGTGCTAAGCACTAGCCAGAGGCTCCTAAGAACTCAGTCTTTCCCTGAGAGGCCGACACCATAAAATCAATTCCTTTATAAAAGAATGGGAGCTGCCGTGAGAAACAAAACGGGCCATGGCATAGTCTAGTGGCCCAGTTCGGTTCGTATTGGCTGCCCCGCGAAACCAGTCCAGAACTCTTCGGGACCTGTTCCGGAATGTTGAGGCAATTATTTCTTCACTAACTTCAGAGCCACTCCGTTCATGCAGTAGCGCAAACCAGTCGGTTCTGGCCCATCCTCAAAAACGTGTCCCAGATGCGACTCGCATCTCGCGCAGAGCACTTCCGTACGGGTTGATGATAAGCTGGAATCCACCTCTTCGAGGACATTTTCCTTGGCAATTGGTTCCCAGAAACTGGGCCACCCAGTGCCTGAATCAAACTTAGCCTTTGAGCTAAACAAGGGAAGCCCGCAGCCAACGCACTCAAAGACGCCCTGCTCGTGGTTTTCATTGAGCGGACTTGAGTAGGGCGCCTCAGTCCCCTTCTTCCGCGCCACGTAATACTGCTCGGGAGTGAGAATGCTTTTCCACTCGGCGTCTGTCTTGATCACTTTCTTGACTCCTTTTGAACTCTTGATCTTGCTATGTGTATTTTGCCAGAACGAGCCGGAAACAATCGGCAGGCCCGAAAGCGTTACCAATCCGGCCAGGGCGATGCATGTTGAAAGGAAGGAACGTCTATTCACGGTAAAACCTCTATAACTGGAGATGACTATGTGATGAAACTACGTTACCACTTAGCCGTTTGGATGTTTAGTCAGGGAGCGGCAGGAGTATCAGTCTTAGAGTTCGTGTTTAATCCACCTCGGGCTGAGCCGGGGTGGGTCCTCCTTAGGTCAGTTGGAACCGTTCTAATTTCAGGATCTGCCAATTAGACACCGCTCAAGCGCTGTATTGATGAAAGGCTTATCGGTTAGACTGCCAATACTTGGGCGGCTAGCGGAAAGCCCGCCTGGTCCCGTTGGCGTCACCCGGGCAAGTCTTCCACGAACGGGGCTGTTTGCGGCTCAGAGTGTCGGATGGATAGTGCATCCGAAACATTTTGTAGACTCATGGTCTATCAATGTCTTCCCGTTTTCTGCTCCCGAATTGGTTGGAAGCGACTGGCACCATGGTTGCAGGGTCTTCCATCGGCTCAGGACAGTAATTCGAAAAGAAGACCGCGGTATTCGATTTACGTTGGTGCAGCCACTGAGCCGTCGAATTCACGAATTGAGGAAACTCATCATGCTGAAAATAAACGTAAGTTGTTTACTCTCCTCCTTGCTCCTCCTGGGTACTTTCGCCCAGCCAGTCACCGCCCAACAGAGCGACCAATCAGCCGCGGCAGTGGAGCTCGCCGCAGCCACTAAACCAGCAACTACTCGACAGTCCGACCCGCAAGCCGCCACATTCGAAAAGGTCAAGATCAAGATTGCTAAGCTGGGAGTTGGGGCTGAAGCGAAGGCCACTATCAGGCTCAAGGATGGCACTAAGACAAAGGGCTACATAGCCCAAGCCGGAGAAGACGACTTCGTGATTCGCGACCGGAAGACGGGTGCGCCCACGACGATTCGCTACGCGGATGTTGCGAAGGTCGAAGAAAACCGAGGCCACTCAACTGCGAGAAACATCGCCATTGGCGTCGGCATTGGTGTGGGAGCTCTTCTCTTAGCCATAGCAATTTCAATCGCCCACCTTGATTGATGCCTGAAAGGTGCGCCTACGCTCTTGCTGTAAGGGCCAGATATCTTTAGTGACGTAACCGTTTTGGCCAGCGATTTAGTGCCTAGCGAGATCGCCGGGATTACTGTCGCGACCGATTGCGTGGATTAGGAACCCCTCACACAGAAACCGCTGCGACGCTAGGCGCAGCGGTTTCCTTCGGAGCACACATCCAACTTGCAGCTTACTTACACTTTGAATAACCACAATCGCGACAGAAGTCACAACCACTCGCATGTTCGAGCTGGCCTTTGCATTCGGGGCAGATGCCGATCATTGTCGACATGATGGCTCCGGTGACCGGCGTGGTCGGCACCTGGGCATTGGCTTGCGCTTGCTGCTTGCCAATGGCCCGGGCCGAATCGGGGAGCGTCTGCAAACGGCGGTTTGTGATCATGATGCACTCGGCGACAGCTTGTTCGGGGGAGGTCAGTAGCCGTTCGTTGAACCAAACGGCATGGGTGCCGGTAACCTTGTTAAGGCTGTAAGCCACTTCCGCGGCGTCGAAGCCGCCCCGTAGCATCTTCGATGCGAGAAGTCCCACGCCACCGCTGATAGGTCCAGTGGCAAATACTTCCTGGATCATGCGGCTATCGTGATTGACCGTGACGTAGAGATTCTGACCGTCAAAGGGAATCTGCCAGGTGGCGCCGCTTAGCTCGCGCGGTCGCTCGATACGAATCGCCGTCAGTTCCGGCGCCGTAATTCCGGCTTCCGACCGCAGTTTCGCCGCGCTTTCTGCTTCCGCCTTCGCTTCATCGTCGGCCTGTTCTCTTACTAAGGCTCCGGCTTCAGCTCGTGCTAGCCCTTCCGCTTCCGGATCGATGGCAATGACATGCACCGCATCAGCGCGGCTTGCGAGGGGCGAGTCAAGCACTTCCGCAGTCGCCTCAGGGTTGCAGGCGGTTTCGCTCTTCGTGTCTAAACCTGGAACCTTCATTGACGTGAGCACCTGATTCTCACGCGAGCCGTCGCGATAATAACTGACCGCTTTGCAACCAAGCTCGCGACCCAACCTATAAAGTCTGTCGACCGACTGGACGGTATCGTCCACGGCGCCGTTACAGGTCTTCGAGACGCTGTTATCGACATTGCGTTGGGCCGCGGCCAGTACATGAACGTGTTGTTCGGCGCTGATATTCATTGCCGAGATAAAGTACGGTGGCAGCTCGCCCTCGTGCTCACATACGTAAGTGGCGGCGGCATCGATCGAATCTTGCTCCGTTTGGTCGACCTTAATTCCCAGAGCCTGCGCCGCGAGGGTGTGTACATAAGTGCGCGTGCCCAGCGTGTCTTTGCGCACGTAGGCCCATGAGAAATTAGGTTCAATGCCCGAAGAGGTTTCCGCAACGAGGGAAATCGTTCCGGTTGGTGCGATGGTCGTGACTTCGTAATTGCGCGGTGTTAGCGGCACATCGCGGGGAATGCCGACCTGGTTGTAGAGAAAGTCTTCGTAAGCCTCGCGGTTCGCCTCAAACTCCGGAAACGTCCCCTTCTCAGCCCCGAGTCTGATGCTGGCAATCCATGCCTCGCGCCGAATGAAGCCCATCATTTCATCCATCAGATAAATAGATGCAGGCGAGCCATAGGTGACTTTGAGATTCAAACAGAGATCGGCAAACCCCATGATTCCAAGACCGACGGGCCGGGTGCGACTGACCACGTCGTTAATCTCCGGGAGCGGCCAGGCACAGGTGTCGATTACATTGTCGAGAAATCTGGTGCAAAGATGAGTAACTTCACGGAGCCGGTCCCAATCAACTCGATGCTCAGCATCATAGAACTTCGCCAGGTCAATTGAACCGAGATTGCAGGAGTTGGAGAAATGGAGAAACTGTTCACCGCAGGGGTTGCAAGAATAAATCTGCCCCATCGACTTCATCATATGGTTATGACGATTCACCTCGTCGATGAATGCAATGCCCGGCTCCGCATACTTGTGTGCGCTGGCAACGATACGGTTCCATATGTCGGGCGCGAAGATCATCCCCGGGCGCGGAGGTTCTTCAATAGTACACTTGGAAAGATCTGCATTCACATACGACTGCTTGTCCGGAAAGGTCACGGTCGAGCCATCGGTAAGCCGGTAGACTAAATAGTCGTCGTCTCGCACCGGATCGTAGATCGAGTCATTCCACGACTCCCCGTTGAATTCGAGCTGGAACCACTCATTATGATCCACCGCTTTCAGGAACTTGTCAGTGACATTGACGGAGATATTGAAGTTGGTCAGCGAGTGCTGATCGTTCTTGGCATGAATAAAGCGCAGCACGTCAGGATGCGTGACTCGTATCATACCCATGTTTGCGCCCCGACGCACCCCACCCTGCTTCACCACGTCAGTCACCTGGTTGACGATATTCATAAAAGAAACCGGGCCAGAGGCGACGCCGCGCGTGGAACCAACCAACGCCCCGGATGGACGGAGAAATTCATACGTCATCCCGGTTCCGCCGCCGGTCTGATGAATAGTCGCCGCCGCCTTAGCGTGGTCCATGATCCCGGTGATGGAGTCAGGGACATCGAGCACAAAGCAAGCGGCCAGTTGTCCGTTAGCTTTGCCGGCGTTAACCAGGCAGGGTGTGTTGGGAACAAACTCCCGCGCGAGCATTACCTGACTCATCATGTCGAAGAACTGATCGCGCTTCCCAGAATCTTTTTCGGCAGCCGACACGTGACCCACTACTCGGCGAACGATGTCTGGCCACTCTTCCAACGGACGAGCTTTGGCGTCCTTTAATGAATATCGTTTGCTAATAACACGCTTAGCATTGAGCCCGAGCGGTTGGCTTCTACGCCTGGTTCCGGGGATCGAAGAAGACCGGGTTGTGTTGGGGGTTTGTTTGCCGATGACTGCGCTCATCTTCTCTGCCTTTCTTGCACGTGGGGGCACACGAGCCGTGTAAGAATTTCAAAAACAGTTCGGCGCAACGATACTCATACGCCGATCTAAAATGTGGTAGCGGATACTACGGTTGGCTTTTTTCGAAGCGATAAAACGCTTGCTGAACAGCAACTCATGGGGCGTGCCGTTGCTCCAAATCAACCGCCTCGTCTTAAGCGGAGCGCAATATACATCTTTGTAACATCCATGTCAATATGTTGTGGTCATCTTTTATCTCAATGCAATAGGGAGTGTTAATTGAGACTCACCCTTAGCAACTAAGTTACTGATACGCCGTCGTTTCAAGGACTTTTCACTCTGGATCTGAGAGACCGGAGCCATCGTGTTCGACCTGGGAGAGACTTAGAAGTCACGGGAATTATAGTGCATGTTTGAGGAGATGGTAAGAGGCCGGAGACGTTTTGCGCAGTCTTCATTCCACAGCGCTTACATGGTCCCCGGAATCTGCACCGACCGACACAAAGGCCACACGAATGCCAACTAAAAATCTAGGTCGGTCCCGGCTATTTTGAAGAGGAGCTATTGGAAAGAAGGAGTTCGTAATTGCCGGCGTCGCGGTTATGCGTATCAAGTGCGGCGAAGGTGTCTGAGGTCTCCTCAAGCATCTGCTTGGTCATAGCAATCGAATCACTGAGCTGTTCGAAATCGAGCGAGGAAACCCTTTCCGGGGTCGGCAGGGTTACGACCTGATCGTTTACCAATCCAAAGAAGTTCTCGATCGACTGCAACTGGCCTTCCACGAGTTTCACTGACCGCTCGATATCCTTGAAAGCGGCTACCCTTCTCCGGAGGATCTCGACATTTGATTGTTGTATGCGCTTCTCTCGTTCATCGCGAGAAGCTTCCACCGATCGTTCTGCCTGCACCAATTGATTTTGCACGGCCTGCCGGTTAATCGATTTGAGATGTTGCTTACGCCGGCGATAGACATCCAAAAGGTCAACGAAATCTTCCCAGCGCTGGTCTAAGCTTTGAATGTTCGAAGGAATCTCTTTTGTGCCGGTAAACTTCTTGTAGTTTGAATAGATCTGATTCCTCATCCAACGCAGGTATTCCACCGCCTCGCGCTCGCGGGGATCGAACCCTTTTATTTGAGTTTCGCGCTGCTGCTCGCGTAGCTTATTGAGCCGCTGTTTCTCGCGACGGTCGACCAGACGTCGGTAAAGTGATGTGACTGGCACGGTAACTAGATAGGCGGTTTCGGCAGCGAGCGCTGCCGCGAGCGGGGTTACATCTTGAACGTAGGCAGCGGCGACGGCAAACCCTGCCATGCCCCAAAAATTAAGGGGTTCCTTAAAAGCCTCTTTCAGATACTTAACATCAAACTTCGGAAAGTCGGCCATAGACTTAAAGAACTAAGAAGGACCATTTCGAGAGCCACCTGAGACATTATTACGCTCAGCTATTGTGACGGCCATTGTTCAACACGGCGCTCTTCTGCTCACTTGCACTACTCTCACCGGCGGCGGGCAGAGCTTGCTGCTCTTTGTCAGAGGTTGAAGCTGGCAATAATCCCATATCGCGTTTGTAGGACAGCAGCTTATCCTGCAACTGCATATCCATGGCTTCACGTTCGATGTCCTGCATCTGATTATCTACGGACGCCGCGCCCAGCTGCATTTTGGCCTCTGCGGCGGCTGCGCGCCGATCAATTTTGTCCCGCATCTCATTGAACGTCGAAGCGTCGTCGCCGATCTGGAAAGATTCCATCGTCTGCGCCAACTGTTCCTGGAGCTTTGCCTGCTTCGACTGATTAATCAATTGCATCGCCTCGGCGGTACGCCGCTGCATTTGCAAGACATAATTATCGCGGGCTTTGAGCGCCTGTTTGGACGCCAGAGTGGCATGCTCAAGTTGCTGCGAGGTTTTTTGCAGGTCCATTTGCGCCTGCTGAAGCTGGCCGATATAAGCAGTGGCAATATCGTCGCGCCCCATCTTTACCGAGGCCCGAATCCTAGAATCGAGGTCGACGACCTGAGTTTCAAGGCGTTCTTTACTCTTGCCCAGAAGCTTCTCGGTAGCCATCACCTGCGCCACAGAGTTGTTCAACTCAGGGACGCGGTCACGCATGTCTCTAATAGTCTGCTGAAGCACTAGTTCGGGGTTTTCAGTCGCCTCGACTAAGCCGCCGAACAAGGCGCGCATTGAGCGTTTTACTCTGCTCCAAAGTCCCATTTGTCAGTCATCCTCCATCAAGAAGGTATCCGATCTCTGCGTTCGCGCCCTTCGTGCTTCCCATCCCACCAAAATTCTGTCCGGCCGAATATATTTCTGTACGATGCTTGACCGCGGGCGGTTCAAATTACAAGCGCAGGACGAATCCGGAGTATAACAGCACTTACAGACAGTCTCCACAAAAGGACGCTCCCCTGCTCTCTCTGGAACAGGCCGAGGAAAATAATAGAGAACTAGAGTCCATCCTCCTAGTAGCGATAGGCCAATGTCATTGAGACCCTGCTCAGATACTTGTTTCGGACGGGGCTTCACCGAATTTGCCGATGTCGCGCCGGTACTGCATCCCTTGCCATTTGATTTGCGCCACGGCCTTGTAGCAATGGCCGAGTGCCTTTTCCAACGACTCGCCCCTGGCAGTCACTCCCAGAACGCGTCCGCCCGCGGTTACCAACTCGCCTGCTTTCGACCTCTTCGTGCCCGCATGGAAGATTGTAACGCCTTCAAAGGAAGCGATGTCATTCAGCCCTTCGATAGGGACGTCTATCTTGTATCGAGCCGGATAGCCCTCGCTCGCCAGCACCACGCAGGCTGAGGAGTGGTTAGTCCATTCGACTTTGACTTCTCGGAGTCTTCTCGTTCGTATAGCTTCAAAAATATCTACCAAGCTGGTCTTCAACCTTACTAGTATCGCCTGAGTTTCAGGATCTCCCATGCGCACGTTGTACTCAAGAAGCTTCGGACCATCCGCCGTTAACATCAATCCGAGAAAAAGCACGCCGCGAAAGGGAAACCCCTCCGCTCGAGCGCCCGCGAGTGTGGGCTCAACAATCTCGCGAACAATGCGTTGGAGTGTCTCCGCTTCCAGAACAGACGCTCCGGTAACAGCGCCCATCCCGCCAGTGTTCGGACCCGTATCATTCTCACCGATGCGCTTGTGGTCGCGGGCGGGCGGCATGAGGGCATAGTCGCGCCCATCCGCGAACAGCAGCAGGGAGGCTTCACTGCCCCAGAGAGCCTCTTCGATCACCACCTGCCTAGCCGCCTCGGCACCAACCACCTCGCCGCTCATGAGCATGTGTGCAGATTTTTCCGCCTCAGCACGTGAATTAGCTACAATCACGCCCTTGCCGGCTGCGAGCCCATCGGCTTTAACGACTGTACGCGAATCAGCCGGACCAAAAGCTCCACTCCGCAGAGTCTCTTCGGCTTCCCCGGCCGACCTAACAACGCGATAGTCCGCCGTCGGTATCTTGTGACGAGCCATGAAATCCTTCGCGAACGCTTTGCTCGATTCAAGACGAGAAGCAGCCTGGCTGGGTCCGACAATCGCGAGCCCGCTACGCTCAAACTCGTCCACTATGCCATCTGCCAGAGGTACCTCCGGTCCCACAATGGTGAGGGCTATTCCCTCTGTCTTTACCAGCTGAATAAGGGCTGAGTGGTCCGTTAAAGAAATGGGCTTACATGTAGCAACCTCCGCAATCCCAGCGTTCCCGGGAGCGCAATAAAGATCGAGCGCAACGTCTGACGTTTGATTAAGCGACCAAAGAATCGCATGTTCTCGGCCTCCCGAGCCCAGCACCAATAGCTTCATTTCGTGGTGGCCTTACTGGAGATTAAAAAATCTGACCGGGTGCGTGGTAGCGAGAGTTGGCTCTTCGCAGTGAACGTCCAACTGCTCACGTTAGCAGCACTGACGCTTGCATGAGGCCACTGGCTTATCAAGATTACTCACAGATTAGCGCAGCAGGTCTTGACACAATTTCGCCATAGTTATACTTTGCCAATAACATCAGTCACCAGGGCAGCCCATTAAACACGGACTTGCGGCTTCCTTTTGAGTAATTCGGATACTAAATCGATCCCACCAACGCGCACTGAAAGTGAGCGATCCAGGGAGCAGATCATGTCACAAATGGAATTCGTCAGCCAAGCGCAAGCGAGTGCTGACGGCGAGTATCCCGATCGCGCAATCAAATGCGTTGATTGCGGAGAGAATTTTATTTGGACCGGCGGAGAGCAGGTCTTTTTTCACGACAAGGGTTTGAAGAACGAACCTAAGCGTTGCAAACCTTGCAAACAGGCAAAGAATGAACGGCTCGCCGCAATCGCGGCGTCTCAGTCGTCGGGAATTCGGCAGCGCATCGAAGTGTCTGTTCAGTGCGCGCAGTGTGGACAACAAACAACCGTGCCTTTTTATCCGTCCCAAGGACGACCGGTTTACTGTCGTTCCTGCTTTCTGGCAACTCGAAGCGGCGAACACCTCGGCTAAAAGAGACTACGTTGCGGCAATCCCCAAGTTCCCAAGTGCTTTCTTCTTATTCCTCGGCTTGCCACTGCCCAGAATTACCCTCCCACACACCTGGTTGGGCCGACGCTTCTGAATGCTGAAAGAGTAAGTGGCGATCGCCGCGGAAGTCAGAAGTACTGGTACTCCGGTCGCACCGAATTCTACGCCGATTCGATGGCGCGGCAAGAGTGGTTTCAATGGACCAGCCCAAGTTCACCCCGGTTTACGTTACCAAAAACGGGCGGGGGCCTCCCACAGCCCCCACCCTAAGGCCACGTGTCCTCACCCCACGCGACCACTTCGTCCACCGGGGAGGTGAACGCAGGCGGATTATGCAACAGTCTTCTTAAACTTTCAACAACTTGGCGAAGTTTATAAGCGCGGAATACTTTGGGTGCGAAGGAACGGTTTAATGAAGGTTAACGCGAGATTATGTACGGGAATCGAGGGAAACTCAGCGCCGACTGGTTCGGTTAGAAGAACTTAGACCGCTCCCAATAGCTGCTGCATCGTCTGCTTGAGATGATTCTTTAGAAAACTTCTCGCGCTTAGATAAATCCGCGAGCGCCACGACAATCAGGAGCGCAGTCACACCAAGCGTAGCGAGGATGTAAAGAACAGCTGTTAGCTCTCGATAAATTAAAAAGACCGTTAGCAGAGTGAGGAGAGATATCCACGCGAAGGTGATGAATCTTCTGTTGCGTCCCCTATTTGTTTTTCGACTCATTCAGATATGCCTCGTAGCTCGACCTTTCAGAATCTACCCACTGGGGTTGGTGCCCTCAGTCTCAAACTTTTGCTTTCGCGATGGATCAATAAAGAACGCGCGTGGGCAGGACCGAGCCGCTGGCCGAAACAGCACTGTTGAAAACTCCAGTCACAGCTCCCATTAATGTGGTCCCGAGGCGCGATGAAGAAAACATTCCTGCTTCTGGGACTTCAATAATATCGTAAGCTTCCAGTAAAATATCCGGCTTCTGCTTCTTCTTGATCGCCGCGTAGTCGACGTGAATGGTGTCTTGCTCCGGAGATCCGGGTTTTTGCCGGTAGATCCTAATGTCTGTTGTCTTAGCCTCTTTCCTTGCGCCCCCTACCATAGCCAGAGCTCGACCAAGAGTAAGTTGCTCACGCATGAAAAGACCCTGAGGCGAAATAACACTTCCGGTGACGTATACAGGTTCCGCCTCCGTTACCAATATGTAGTCGCCCGGGCGAATTACAGGATTAGCATCGAGTTTGCCGGAGCGGAGTTCTGAAATCCTTACCAAGTCCAGCGGGATCTTCGTCCCATCAATAGGAGCAGCCTCTGCTTCCTCACCAGGCCCCGGGCACATTACCGGTTCCGTGTGAAGAATCTGAATCGTCCCCGCCGCCCGCTCTGTAAATCCACCAGAAGCGGCCATCAGCTCATTGAGACGCACCTTGCGCTGCATCTGAATTCGCGTAGGTTGTCGGACAGCCCCAAACACAGTCGCCGGCTGTCGACTATTTCGTTGCGTTATTCGAACGCTGATCTGAGGCTTCTTGAGATATTTACCGTAGGCGAGGGCAATATCCTTTTGCACCTCTTTTTCGGTGCGACACTTTGCAGGGATAGGGGTTTCAAGAAATGGAAGAGAACTAATGTTCCCGTCGCTATCTATCTCTGCGGTAGAGTTGAGGTCCGGTTGTCCAAAAATTCTGACGTCCAAAATATCGCCAGGTCCAAGTAGATAATTCCTGATTCCTTGATTATCTACCGAGGATGAAGACTGTGTTGGAGGTGGGGCTTGATCCTGGGCCTGCACTGCGACCATTAGAGCAATACCAGCGAACACTGCGGCAAACAAGAAAATCTTTAATTTCATAAAAGAACCCTAACCAGAGAAAGAGACAAGCCTCGAGATTTGATTAGTTCCCGGAACGCGGGAACTAACGATATTCAGTGGGGGTGCTGTTCAGTTTACCTTCCCGGAACTGTTGAACTTACCCGGGACCGGGCGCCTACCGTGCTTTCGCACCGTGCCCGGCAACGCAAAGCCGGTAAAAAGTAAGTTACAATGATCGCACAAAAGGTTGTAGATGCCAATCATGCGCAAAAGTAGTGGGGTTGGCTGATACCCTCGCCGGATACGCGAGCTGCAACACTTGGGACATCGTTGTGAAATCAATGTTCGGACCCTTCTCTTCGTTTTCTTACCAGTCGATCACTCATTCCGGGGCTCTGTCTCGCGACTTAAGACGCAATCGGAGCACTTCGATTTCTCGGCCGATTCTCTCCTCCCCGGATACTCTCACGTCCTCTTTGAAGGATTCGCGCTCCAGATAAAATAACGCATCCTTATAACGATCAATGGCCCGCCGGTAGTGGCCCTTGAACGCGGCCCGCTCGGCGAGTTCAACCCAATGGGCGACCCTTACTGAAGCGATGAATTCCCTAATCGCTAGCTTCGATTCGTTTAGTTCATGCTCTTCCGGAAAAGCCTTTAGGGCGGAGTCCAAACACTCAACGGCCCGATTAGCCGTTTCGATCTTGTCTGACACTCGAACGCGCTTCTGGGCCTCGTGGGTAAGGGTTCGCGAGGAGTCTCTGGCCCAGGTGAGCAGGTGATGCTTCCCCAGTGTCCGAACCCGCTCCTGTCCCGCGCGCAGGGCATTTCGCTTTTCAGGGGGCAGATTGGTTGCGCGGAAAGCCTCTTCGGTGCTCTCAAGATAATTCTGACAAAGATGAAAGACGTCCAGATGAGAATCCGGAGCGGGGGCTGTCTCAGCAGCTGCCGATTGTTTTTGAATTGTCGCCAGCGCCGCCACGTGCAGCGAGGTGGAATAGGTTTTCTTCGAGGAGTTTCGTTTATCACTACGTACCCGGGTCCCCCCCTCCGGAACACTGTTCTCCAGGAGATACCGAGTCCAGGCGCGCCGCATTACCACTTCGCGCGCCGATAGTGCCACGAGTAGCACCACACTAGCCGCAAGACCAGCGGGAACCCAGGGTGCTTCATCGCCCCCGACAACTAACATCCACCACAACGCAAAGAACAATGCGATCGCGGCTGCGCCTGCCGCAATCATGTATCCTGTGCTCGAAGGCATGCGGGTCCGAGAAGGGCGTCGCCGAGCCGTATCTCCTGAGCTACGCATGCTGGAACGCGCCGTTCTCGGAAAAAATTGATCAGCTGGGTTATTGGCCAAACGATTCCCTCTGAGGGGAAGGTCAGTATCTTAGCCGCTGTCAATGCAACTGAAGCTGACACACGGTTCAATGGTTTTACGCTGTGTCCCCTCCACACAAGCATGTCTGGCACATAGTCAACTTTTTGGGCTTTACCTGTCAATATGTGACGGGTTCACAAATCCCAGACTCAAGACTAGAAAAAGGGGCTAACGAGATGGACGGAGAGTTCGCGGAAAGGGTTGTACTCGTAACCGGTGCGACATCGGGAATTGGCCGGGCATGCGCCTTAAGATTCGCTCGCGCTGGCGCCCGGATAGCGGCAGTCGGACGCAATGAAGAGGCCCTGGCCAACTTATCTAGAGAGGTTGGTGAGGGGAGCGGCAAGATTCTTCTGTTGCAATCCGATTTGTCGCGGGTACAGGAGGCGGAGCGCGTGGTTGGGCATACCATAGAGCATGCCGGCGGAATCGATGTATTGGTTAACGCAGCTGGCCATATCGCAACGGGAAGCATCGAGGATACATCTCTGGAAGCGTGGGATGCGATGCTCAGCATAAATCTGCGGGCGGTTTTTTACCTCACGCAAAAAGCCGTGCCAAGTCTGATTGAGCGACATGGCAACGTCGTCAACATTTCGAGCGTAACAGGGGTGCGTGCTTTTCCGGGCGTTCTCGCTTATTGCGTCTCAAAAGCTGGGGTTGACCAACTAACACGCTGCGCGGCCCTTGAGTTGGCTGGGAAAGGCGTGCGGGTGAATGCGGTTAACCCCGGAGTCGTAGTTACTGAGATACACCGACGTGCAGGCATGACCGATGAACAGTACGATTCCTTTCTGGAGCGCTCAAAACAAACTCATCCGCTCGGTAGAGTGGGACAAACGAAGGAGATCGCGGAGCTGGTGTTCTTTCTGGCGTCCGACCGAGCTTCATGGATCACTGGTGCGACTTATTCCATCGATGGTGGTCGGGCTCAAACCTGCGCCAGATAGCCGATCTGATGGACTCAGGAAAGCGTCTGCACTCTGCAAAAAGATTGGCCCCTAAAAAGGGAATCTGGATATACTCTGCCGCGCGTCTACCGATCGCTACGCGATTACCGGCGAGCGGCTAATGTTTCCGAACCGAATTCTACCAGGGACAACAGATGAATGTTCAATATTCAAATCCGGCCCCCGCGATCAGACCATCTAGTCACAAGAGCGCTTTGCGAATAGTGTCCGCCATAGCGGCGGCACTTGTAGCACTACTGCTCGCACTCATTGTTCTCCTACTGATCGGATTTGAAACTGGACCAGTCGCGCTGCTCATCGGACTCGTCTCCGCCACTATTCCCGTTCCGCTGTACCTGATGCTCGTGCTCTGGATCGATCGATACGAATCCGAGCCTCTCTGGATGCTGGCCACAGCATTCTTTTGGGGTGCGCTGGTCGCGGTATTCATCGCCTTCCTTTTCAATACCGCAAGTAGCCTGATGGTTGCGGTCATGGCAGAAAGCATGGAGGCGGGCCAGGCCTTTGGCGCTGTGATTTCCGCGCCCATCGTTGAGGAGACGGCAAAGGCATTGATTCTTTTTATCCTGTTCTTCAAAAAGGATGAGTTCGACGGCGTCGTGGACGGTATTGTCTATGCGGCAATGGCCGGTCTTGGGTTCGCCATGACCGAGAACATTCAATACTACGGGCGCGCGGCCATGGAAGCAGGTAGAGGCGGTTTGACTACGGTCTTTATTCTCCGCGGAACATTGTCTCCTTTCGCACATCCGCTATTCACCAGTATGACTGGCATCGGGCTGGGCCTGGCCTGGCAATCCCGCAACACCCTGGTCAAGTTGGGCATGCCCGTTCTCGGTTTGTTGACAGCCATCTCGATGCACGCTATCTGGAACGGCTCAGTTGTGGTTTTTGGCGGCCTGGGGTTTCTCTTCGCGTATCTGGTCATCATGGTTCCTGCTTTTGCCATCGTTGTGGCGGTGATCTTTCTCGCTCTCCGCAGGGAGGGACAAGTTGTGAGGGAGTTTCTTCATACAGACTTCCAGGGGGGGAGACTTACAAAGCAGGAGTATGATCGACTCTGCACTATCAGGGGGCGCATAGGAGCTTCATTCAATGCTTTCTCGCGCGGCGGGGTTGGCAGTTGGCGCGCATCCAGACAAGCGAACCAGCTAGCCAGCGAACTCGCCTTTCATCGCAGCCGTGTGGCCCGAGGCATTTCCAATGAGAGTGCGCACGCACGTGAGGCAGCCTACCAGACAGCCTTGCAGGACCTGTTAACGGGGCTGCGCCAAACCTAATATCGCGCCGAAGACAAAGGCTCGCGAGTTTTGTCGCCGTTCGCTTATACTGGTTAGGCGAGCGGAGCGGTCTTTTTCACTCAAGCAGACCCGTGAGAGTTCAACTTCTACCCAGCACCTTTGACGGCCAAGGCCACGCAACCTTAGAGCAGCGTCTGACCTGCTATCTCATCGACGATTGTGTTGCGGTCGATGCGGGAAGCATTGCTATCGCTCTAACCACGGAACAACGCGCGAAGGTGCGGGACATAATTGTTACACATCCTCACATGGACCACATTGCCAGTCTGCCGATTTTTATCGACGATCTCTACCCGACGTTAGAAGAGCCAGTCCGCGTCCATGCCACCGCCGAGGTGATCGCGCTTCTGGAGCGCGATATCTTTAACTGGAATGTTTATCCCCGGTTTTCGGAGCTTAAGAACGACTTCGGCCCAGTAATGGAGTACGTTGCCATTCCGGAAGGTAAGGAGTTTAAGTTGGCCCACCTGACAGTGATGGCCTTGCCGGTAAATCACATCGTGCCGACCGTGGGTCTGATCGTTTCCGACGGCCAGAGTACGGTGGCATTCAGTTCTGACACTGCCGAAACGGAAGAGTTTTGGGAGGCGGTCAACAGGATTCCCCACCTTGATGCTCTCTTGATTGAAGCATCGTTTCCCAACTCGATGGCTCACCTTGCCGAGGTCTCGCGGCATTTCACGCCCGCATCGCTTGGTCGGGAACTAAACAAACTTCACCATAATGGTCTGGACATTCTCGCGGTCCATCTCAAACCCGCTTACCGCGAATTGATCATCGAGCAACTTGGCGCGCTTAATGTGCCTAATTTGAATGTAATGGAACCCAGCCGGACCTATACCTGGTAGATACCTTCCAATTCCGACTCAGGTTTCAGCGAAACGGCACGAATTCCTTCTGCGCATGTTCACCCATTGCGCCCTCGAGTTTCACCCGTCCACTGGGAAGTAATTCTTTGACGCGAAACGTTCTTTCCTGCCGGTCGCGTCCGGGCATCAGCTCGGCCCTAAAAGTAACCATCATCCCTGGCCGCGCCCATACGTCAGCCTCTTGGTTCCGGTAGAGTTCCTCTCTTGTTCCCATGTTCTTCTTTTTGGCCATATAAGAACCAACGGCACCAAATGCGGCCGCCGCCAATGCCAAACCACCCAGCAGTCGCTTCGTTCCCTTCTTCATTTAACTCATTGCTCGCAAAGAGGGTCGAGCCGGGCAGTGATGGTCGGCAAACCGCTGAGAGCCCGGTCCGCGTTTATCTGCGTGAACTGGACCCACTCAGCAGGCACCTTATCTTCTGCGAAAATAGCTTCAACCGGACATTCAGGAACGCACGCGTCGCAGTCGATACAAGTTTCAGGATGAATTACGAGCATATCGTCATCGAGATGAAAAGCCTCAACGGGACAAACCAGCGCGCAGTCAGTGTAGCGGCAGTCGACGCATGGTTCAGCAACGACGTAGGTCATTCAGATGTAGCCTCCTGAATACAAGAGTAGCATTGGTAAGCTTAGATTGTACGATCAAAAAATGGTAGTGTGAGGCTGTGTCGCCGCCAATAAGCAATCAGCAGCGACACAGCCGCTCCGACCCCAAACAACCCA